>NC_015588.1:1202814-1503518 GCF_000215105.1 Isoptericola variabilis 225 | reverse complement strand
GGGTGGGGCCGCCCGGCGAGGCCCTCGGGGCCGCGAGCAGCCCCACGAGTCTACGGCGTCCGCTGGGCGGCAGGCGCCGGAATATCGGGCGAGGACGCCCGCGCGGCCCTACCGTGGGGCCGTGACGTTCAGCGAGGGTGGGCAGTTCGAGGGCGGCCGCGTCCGGCGCGGCGGCCGGGGGCGCGGGATCGCCGTGGGCGGCGGCATCGGGACCATCCTCGTGGCGGTCGTGGTCATGCTGCTGGGCGGCGACCCGTCCCAGATCCTCCAGGGCCAGCCGGCCGCGCCCCAGGGCGCGGGGGCCGGGCAGGAACAGTACGTCGGCGACTGCACCGCGGACCAGGCCAACACGGACCGCGAGTGCCGGCTGTCCGCGACCGTGCAGTTCCTCGACGCCTACTGGGCGCGGGTCCTCCCCCAGCAGGCGCAGGTCGAGTACGTGGAGCCGCCGGTCGAGAGCTTCTCCGGCTCGACGAGCACCGGGTGCGGCGCGGCGTCGAGCGCCACCGGACCGTTCTACTGCCCGCCCGACCAGACCATCTACATGGACCTCACGTTCTTCGACCTGCTGCAGTCGCAGTTCGGCGCCGAGGGCGGCCCGCTCGCCGAGGCGTACGTCACGGCGCACGAGATGGGACACCACATCCAGAACGTCACGGGGGTCATGGACGCGGCCGACCGGCGCGACTCCGGCCCCGAGTCGGACTCGGTGCGCCTCGAGCTCATGGCCGACTGCCTCGCCGGCATGGCGATCGGCAGCGGCGCCAGCGAGCGCGACCCCGACACCGGGCTGACCTTCTTCGACCCGATCACCGAGGAGCAGCTGCGCCAGGCGCTCGACGCCGCGGCCGCCGTCGGCGACGACCACATCCAGCAGCAGACCCAGGGCCAGATCAACCCCGAGGGCTTCACGCACGGCACGTCCGACCAGCGGGTGCGCTGGTTCACGATCGGGTACAACGGCGGCACGATGGCGGACTGCGACGCGATGTCCGCCGAGTCGCTGTAGCGCTCACAGGCGCACCCGCGGCTCGCGCTCGCACCCGGCCCGCGCGGCTCGCTCGGCGAGGTCGTCGGGCGCGAGCTCGGCGGCGGCGGGCCACACACTCGGGCCCGGCGTTGTCGCTTCCTCAGACGTTGAAGCCCAGCATCCTGAGCTGCTCACGGCCCTCGTCGGTGATCTTCTCCGGGCCCCACGGCGGCATCCAGACCCAGTTGATGCGGAAGCCGGTGACGATGCCCTCGAGCGCGGTCGCGGACTGGTCCTCGATGACGTCGGTCAGCGGGCACGCGGCCGACGTGAGCGTCATGTCGATCGTCGCGTGGTTGTTCTGGTCCACCTGGATGCCGTAGACGAGGCCCAGGTCGACGACGTTGATGCCGAGCTCGGGGTCGATGACGTCGCGCAGCGCCTCCTCGACGTCGGCGGCCGTCGTCGGGCTCGTCTGGATGTCCTCGGTCATGCTTCCTCCGGTTCAGCCCGCCAGCGCGCCGCTGCGCACGAGCGAGTCCTTGAGCGCCGCCCAGCCGAGCAGCGCGCACTTGATGCGGGCGGGGTACTGGGAGACCCCTGTGAACGCCGTCGCGTCGCCGAGGGCGTCGAGCGCCTCGTCGTCGTCGAGGCCCTTGCCGCGCGAGGTCATGAGGTCGTGGAAGATCGCGTCGAGGCGCTCCACCTCGGCCAGGTCGCGCCCGGTGACGAGCTCGGTCATGACCGACGTCGAGGCCTGCGAGATCGAGCAGCCCTGGCCCTCCCACGACACCCCGGCCACGGTCGAGCCGTCGACGTCGACGCGGAGCGTCACCTCGTCGCCGCACGTCGGGTTGACCTGGTGCGACTCCCCCGCCTTGTGCCCCGCGGGCACGTCGACCAGGCCCCGGCCCACGGGGTGCTTCGCGTGGTCCAGGATCACCTGCTGGTACATCTGCTCGAGCGAGCTCACGTCCGTCCTCCCGTCACTCCGCACCGAAGAACGCCCGGACCCCGCTCAGGGCTTCCCGGAACGCCGTGATCTCCTCGACCGTCGTGTACACCGAGGCCGACGCGCGGGCCGTGGCCGCGACGCCGAACCGGCGGTGCAGCGGCTGCGCGCAGTGGTGGCCCACGCGCACGGCGATGCCACGGTCGTCGAGCACCTGGCCGACGTCGTGCGCGTGCACGCCGTCGACGACGAACGACACCACCGCGAGCCGGTCGACGGTGTCGGTCGGGCCGACGACGCGCACGCCCGGGATCTCGGCGATCTTCACGAGCTCGGCGGCGAGCGCGCGCTCGTGCGCGGCGACCGCCTCCATGCCGAGCTCGTCGAGCCACTGCGCGGCCACGCCCATGCCCACGGCCTGCGCGACCGGCTGCGTGCCGGCCTCGAACCGCTGCGGCGGCGGGGCGTACGTCGTCGCCTCCATGGTCACGACCTCGACCATCGAGCCGCCCGTCGTGACGGGCGGCATGGCCTCGAGCAGCTCGCGCCGCCCGTAGAGGGCGCCGACACCCGTGGGGCCGAGCATCTTGTGGCCGCTGAAGGCCGCGAAGTCGACGCCGAGCGCGTGCAGGTCGACCGGGAGGTTCGGCACCGACTGGCACGCGTCGAGCACGGTGAACGCGCCGACGCGGCGCGCGGCCGCGACGAGCTCGGCCACCGGGGCGACCGCGCCCGTCACGTTCGACACGTGGCCGAACGCGACGACGCGCGTGCGCTCGGTGATCACGTCGTCGAGCGTCGACAGGTCGAGCCGCCCGTCGTCCGTCACCCCGAACCACCGCAGGACGGCGCCCGTGCGGGCGCACAGCTCCTGCCACGGCACGAGGTTCGCGTGGTGCTCGGCCTCGGTCACGACGATCTCGTCGCCCGCGTCCAGGCGGAAGCGGTCCGAGCCCGCCCCGCCGCGCCCCGCCGTGGCGTTGGCGAACGCGTACGCGACGAGGTTGATCGCCGCCGTCGCCCCGGAGGTCCAGACGATCTCGCCCGGGTCGGCGCCGACGAACGCCGCGACCGCGTCGCGCGCGCCCTCGTACGCCTCGGTCGCCTCCTCGGCGAGCGCGTGCGCGCCGCGGTGCACGGCGGCGTTGCGCTGCTCGTAGAACTCGACCTCGGCCTCGAGCACCACGTTCGGCTTCTGCGACGTGGCGGCGGAGTCGAGGTAGACGAGCGGACGGCCACCCCGCACCGTGCGCCCGAGCAGGGGGAAGTCCGCCCGCACGGCGGCGAGCTCGCTCGGGGTGAGCACGGCGTCGGTGGTGGTCATCGGGTCTCCTGGGCTCAGGCGCTCGCGCCGGCGGTCAGGTAGCGGTCGTAGCCCTCGTCCTCGAGACGCTCGGCGAGCTCGGGGCCGCCCTCCTCGGCGATCTTGCCGTCGACGAAGACGTGGACGAAGTCGGGCTTGATGTAGCGCAGGATGCGCGTGTAGTGCGTGATGAGCAGCACGCCGACGTCGGTCGTCTCCTTGGCGCGGTTGACGCCCTCGGACACGATGCGCAGCGCGTCGACGTCGAGGCCGGAGTCGGTCTCGTCGAGGATCGCGAAGCGCGGCTTGAAGAGCTCCATCTGCAGGATCTCGTGGCGCTTCTTCTCGCCGCCCGAGAAGCCCTCGTTGACCGAGCGCTCGGCGAACGACGGGTCGATGCGCAGGTGCTCCATGGCCTGCTTGACCTCCTTGCCCCACGTGCGCAGGGAGGGGGCCTCGCCGGCGATCGCCGTCTTGGCCGTGCGCAGGAAGTTCGCCACGGACACGCCGGGCACCTCGACCGGGTACTGCATGGCGAGGAAGAGGCCGGCGCGGGCGCGCTCGTCGACGCTCATCTCGAGGACGTCCTCGCCGTCGAGCGTGACGGTGCCCGACGTGACCTCGTACTTGGGGTGGCCGGCGAGCGCCGAGGCGAGCGTCGACTTGCCCGAGCCGTTGGGGCCCATGATGGCGTGCGTCTCGCCGCTGTTGATGGTCAGGTCGACGCCGCGCAGGATCGGCTTGGCGCCTTCCTTGGTCTCGACGCTGACGTGCAGGTCGCGGATCTCCAGGGTGGACATGAGGTGGTTCTCCAGGTCGTTGCGGAAGGTCAGGGGGTTCAGGAGGCGACGGCGAGCGGCTCGTCGACGTCGACCAGGACGCGGTCGCCCTCGACGGTCACGGGGTACACCGGGACGGGCTGCGTCGCGGGGAGCTGGACCGGCTTGCCGGTGCGCACGTCGAACTGCGAGCCGTGCAGCCAGCACTCGACGAGGCAGCCCTCGACCTCGCCGTCGGACAGCGACACCGCGCCGTGCGAGCAGACGTCGGACAGCGCGTGGAAGTCGCCGTCCGCGTCGCGCACGAGCGCGACCGGCACGGGGGCGCCGTCGACGCCGTCGAGCTCCACGAGCATGGCCTCCTCCGGACCGAGGTCGTCGACCATGCACGCCAGCTGCTTGGTCACGCGTCCCCCTCGGGGGCGATGCCGGTGATGACGCTCATCGACTTCTCGAGCTCGGCCTCGATCGACGCGATCAGGCGCTCCTCGACCGCCGGGACGCCGATCTCCTCGATCAGCTCGGCGAAGAAGCCGCGCACGACCAGGCGGCGGGCGTCGGTCTCCGGGATGCCGCGGGCCATGAGGTAGAAGAGCTGCTCGTCGTCGAACCGGCCGGTCGCGGACGCGTGCCCCGCGCCCTCGATCTCGCCGGTCTCGATCTCGAGGTTCGGCACCGAGTCCGCGCGCGCGCCGTCGCTGAGGACGAGGTTGCGGTTGAGCTCGTAGGTGTCGGTGCCCTCGGCCTCGGCCCGGATGAGCACGTCGCCGACCCACACGGCGTGCGCGCCCTCGCCCTGCAGCGCGCCCTTGTAGGTCACGCGCGAGGTGCAGCGCGGCACGGCGTGGTCGACGAAGAGGCGGTGCTCCTGGTGCTGGTCGGCGTCCGCGAAGTACAGGCCGACCATCTCGACCTCGCCGCCCTCGGCGGTGAACGTCGCGTCGGGCGTGATGCGCACGACGTCGCCGCCGAACGTCACGACGACGTGCTTGAGCTTGGCGTCGCGGCCGAGGCGGGCCCGGTGCGACGAGGCGTGCACGGCGCCGTCGGTCCAGTCCTGGACGCTGACGAGCGTGAGGTGGGCGCCGTCCTCGACGACGATCTCGACCGTCTCGTCGAGCGTCGCGTCGCCGAGGTGGTCCAGCACGACGACGGCCTGCGAGTGACGCTCGGCGCGCACGAGCAGGTGCGCGACCGACGGGTCCTTGGTGACGCCCTCGACGCGGATCGACGTGACGTCCGACGCCACGGCCTCGGCCGGCACCGTCACGACGGTCGCCTCGCGGAACGCGTTCCACGCGGTCACGGCGGTGCGGTCGCCGGGCTTGCCGGTGGTGCCCAGGCGGGCGTCGTCGCGGCCGACGATCTCGACCTTGACCTCGGGCGCGGGCACGACCGTGGTGCGCACGCCCGCGACGCCGAGGTCCTCGGCGAACAGCGGCTGGAGCCGCGGCACGGGCGAGAAGCGCCACTCCTCCTCGCGGCCGGTCGGCACCGGGATGTCCGCGAGGTCGAACGACGTGAGGCGCTCCGCGCGCGAGCCGGCGGGCACCACCCCGTGCGAGTGGGCGCCGTCGGCCACGGCGCGCGAGTGATCCGTGCTCAGATCAGTGGGGACAGACATATCAGCCGACGGACCCTTCCATCTGCAGCTCGATGAGGCGGTTGAGCTCGAGCGCGTACTCCATGGGCAGCTCACGCGCGATGGGCTCGACGAACCCGCGCACGATCATGGCCATCGCCTCGGTCTCCTCCATGCCTCGGGACATGAGGTAGAACAGCTGGTCCTCGCTCACCCGCGAGACCGTCGCCTCGTGCCCCATGGACACGTCGTCCTCGCGGACGTCGACGTACGGGTAGGTGTCGGACCGGGAGATCTGGTCGACGAGCAGCGCGTCGCACAGGACGTTCGACGCCGAGTGCGAGGCGCCCTCGAGCACCTGCACGAGCCCGCGGTACGACGTGCGCCCGCCGCCGCGCGCGACCGACTTGGAGACGATCGAGCTCGACGTGTGCGGGGCGGCGTGCACCATCTTGGCGCCCGCGTCCTGGTGCTGGCCCTCACCGGCGAACGCGATCGACAGCGTCTCGCCGCGCGCGTGCTCGCCCAGCAGGTAGATCGCCGGGTACTTCATGGTGACCTTGGAGCCGATGTTGCCGTCGACCCACTCCATGGTCGCGCCCTCGGCGGCCGTGGCGCGCTTGGTCACCAGGTTGTACACGTTGTTCGACCAGTTCTGGATGGTCGTGTAGCGCACGCGGGCGTTCTTCTTGACGATGATCTCGACGACCGCCGAGTGCAGCGAGTCCGACGAGTAGATCGGCGCGGTGCAGCCCTCGACGTAGTGCACGTACGAGCCCTCGTCCGCGATGATCAGCGTCCGCTCGAACTGGCCCATGTTCTCCGTGTTGATGCGGAAGTAGGCCTGCAGCGGGATCTCGACGTGCACGCCCGGCGGCACGTAGACGAACGAGCCGCCCGACCACACGGCCGAGTTCAGCGCGGCGAACTTGTTGTCGCCCGCCGGGATGACGGTGCCGAAGTACTCCTGGAACAGCTCCGGGTACTCGCGCAGGCCCGTGTCGGTGTCGACGAAGATGACGCCCTGGGCCTCCAGGTCCTCGCGGATCTGGTGGTACACGACCTCCGACTCGTACTGCGCCGCGACGCCCGCGACGAGGCGCTGCTTCTCCGCCTCCGGGATGCCGAGCTTGTCGTACGTGTTGCGGATGTCCTCGGGCAGGTCATCCCAGCTGGTCGCCTGCTTCTCGGTGGACCGGACGAAGTACTTGATGCGGTCGAAGTCGATGCCCGACAGGTCGGCACCCCAGCTCGGCATCGGCTTCTTCTCGAACAGGCGCAGCGCCTTGAGGCGCTGCTTGGTCATCCACTCGGGCTCGTTCTTGAGCTCCGAGATGCGGCGCACGACCGCCTCGTTCAGGCCGCGCTCGGCCGTCTGGCCCGCGACGTCCGGGTCGTGCCAGCCGTACTCGTAGGCGCCGATCGAGGCGATGATCTCCTCGTCGGTGCGCTGCTCCGGTGCCGCCTTGGCGGCGTCCTGGGTGGGAGCGCTCATCGTGATCCTTCCTGCGTGCCGCGGGTGCGACCGGCGGGGCTGGGGTACTGAGTCTGAGTGGTGGTCTGGGTCAGGGGAACGTTGGTGACGCACGCGTGCGCGCCGCCCGCGATCGTGGCCAGGCGCTGCACGTGCGTCCCGAGCAGCTCGGAGAACGCACGCGCCTCGGCCTCGCACAGCTCGGTGAACTCCTGCGCCACGTGCTGCACGGGGCAGTGCCCCTGGCAGAGCTGGACGGTGGGCACGAGCGGCCCGACGACGGGACGCACGGACGCCGCGTAGCCGTCGTCCGAGAGCAGCTCGGCGAGCTGGGCCGCCCGCTCCTGCGGGTCGGTCGCGGTGAGCTCGGGCGAGTAGCGCCGCACGACCGCCGCGTACCGCTGGGCGGCGAACGCCGCCACGGCCTCGGGCCCGACGGCGTCGCGCAGGTACCGCAGGGTCTGGGCGGCGAGCTCGGAGTAGCCGCCCGCGAGCTCGGACTGGCCGCCCGCGCTCACGACGTAGCGCCGCGCCGGACGGCCGCGACGCGCCTGGCCGGACGCCGGACCGGCGTCGTGCACGGTGACCTTGCCGTCGTCCTCGAGGAGCGCCAGGTGGCGCCGCACGGCGGCGGAGGTCAGCCCCAGCTCGGCGGCCAACTCGCCCGCGGTGACGGGACCTTCGGTGGCGACGAGTTCGAGGACGCGACGACGGGTGGTCCCGTCGGCGTCGTGCGCGGGCGCGTGCTGCGCGAGGGGCGCAGGGTGCGCCGGGGCGTGCGTCGTCGACATGGGTCACCTCCCGTCCGTTCCCGATATAGGTAACATCCTTGTTGCGTAATCCAGGATGTCAAGGAAGGCATGCCTCACATCTCCTCGACGCGGCCCTCGATCACGCGCCCCCCGCCCGGCCCGCCCGGCCACGAGCCGGCGCGCGCGAACGACCGCAGCCGCAGCCCGAGAGCGAGCAGGGCGCTGCCGACGACGACCGCGACGACGCCCACGAGGACCGACATCACGGCGACCGACGCGTCGGGGTTGACCAGGCACACGACCGCGAGCGCCAGGAGCAGCACGCCCGCGACGAGGGTCCAGACCCACGCCGTCCCGCCGCGGGGGCGCAGGGCCGAGGCGACGACGAGCTGGAGAACGCCGAGGCCGGCCGCCCACACCGCGACCAGCACGAGCACCACGCCGAGGACGGCCTGGGGCGCGAGCAGGAGCACCGCGCCGAGCACCACCGCGGCCAGGCCGAGGCCCAGGTTCGCCGACCCGGCACGCGTGCCGCGCCGTCGGGCGCAGTCGACGAGGCTCACGACGCCGTCGAGCGCGACGAACGCGCCGAGCACCTGGACGAGCAGGCCGGGCGTCGTGGTCGGCAGCAGGATCGCCGCCGCGCCGAACCCGAGCGCCAGCAGGCCGCGCACGAAGGGCCAGTACCAGATCCGCCGCGCGAGCCGCGTGAGGTCGTCGGGCCGGTCGAACGTGGGGAAGGCCATCACTGCTCCGGGGTCGGGGGCGTCTGCGACTCCGTAGAATCTTCCGGTGCCCACGTCCCTGGCGCCACACGGCGCAGCCGTCGTCGTGCGCGGCCTCGTCAAGCGCTACGGCGGCACGGCCGTCGTCGACGGCCTCGACCTCGAGGCCCGCGCCGGCGCCGTGACCGCGGTGCTCGGCCCCAACGGGGCGGGCAAGACGACGACGGTCGAGTGCTGCGAGGGCCTGCGCACGCCCGACGGCGGCACCGTCCGGGTGCTGGGCCTCGACCCGGTCGCCGACGCGCGCCTGCTGCGGCCTCGCGTCGGCGTCATGCTGCAGGACGGCGGGCTGCCCTCGGGCGTGCGCGCGGGCGAGATGCTCCGGCACGTCGCCGCCATGTACGCCGCGCCCCGCGACCTCGGCGAGCTCGCCGAGCGCCTGGGCCTCGACTCGTTCGCCCGCACCACGGTGCGCCGCCTGTCGGGCGGCCAGCGGCAGCGGCTCGCGCTCGCCGCGGCGGTCGTCGGCCGCCCCGAGGTCGTGTTCCTCGACGAGCCGAGCGCCGGCATGGACCCGCAGAGTCGCCTCGCGGTGTGGGCGCTCGTGCGCGAGCTGCGCGACGAGGGCGTCGCCGTCGTGCTCACGACGCACCTCATGGACGAGGCGGAGGACCTCGCGGACGTGGTGCACGTCGTCGACCACGGCCGCGTCATCGCCTCAGGGACGGTCCCCGAGCTGCTCACGGCCGAGGCGGCAGGGGCGCGCACCGTCCGCCTCGACGCGCCGCCCGGGCTCGACGTCGCGGCGCTCGCCGCGGCGCTCGACGGCCGCGGCGCCGGCGGCGACGACCCCACCGAGCGCTGGGTCGTGACCGAGCCCGAGCCCGGCTCGTACGTCGCGACCGGCCCGGCCGACGCGCGCGCGGTCGCCCGGCTCACGGCCTGGCTCGCCGACGGCGACGTCCTCGCGAGCCGCCTCACCGTGGGGCGGCGCACGCTCGAGGACGTCTTCCTCGACCTGACGGGACGGCACCTGCGATGACCTCCGCTCCCCCGGCACGCCGCGTCCTGGCGCAGGCGTCGTTCGAGACGCGCGCGATCCTGCGCAACGGCGAGCAGCTGCTCGTCACGCTCGCCCTGCCCGTGCTGCTGCTCGTCGGCCTGGTCCAGACCTCGCTCGTCGAGCTCGACACCGGCGGCGCGTCCCGCGTGGACTTCGTCACGCCCGGCGTCCTGGCGCTCGCGTGCCTGTCGACCGCGTTCACGTCCCAGGCGATCGCGACGGCGTTCGACCGCCGCAACGGTGTCCTGCGCCTGCTCGCCACGACGCCCCTGGGCCGCGGCGGGCTGCTCGCCGGCAAGGTGCTCGGCGTGCTCGCGGTCGAGGCCGTCCAGGTCGTCGTCATCGGCGCGGTCGCGCTCGCGCTCGGCTGGCGGCCCGACGTCGCGGGCGTGCCCGCCGCGCTCGGGGCCGGCCTGCTCGGCACCGCGGCGTTCACCGCGCTCGCGCTGCTGCTCGCCGGGACGCTGCGCGCCGAGGGCGTGCTCGCGGTCGCCAACCTCGTGCTCGTGCTGCTCGTGGTGGGCGGCGGGCTGCTCGTCCCGCCGGACCAGCTCCCCGGGCCGCTCGCGCACCTCGCGGCCTTCCTGCCCTCGGGCGCGCTCGGCGAGGCACTGCGCGGCGCCCTCCTCGGCACCGGCGTGCCCGCGCTCTCCGTCGTGGTGCTGCTCGGCTGGACGGCCGCGTTCGGCGCGGGGGCGACCCGCCTGTTCCGCTGGCACTGACCCGTACCACACGAGCGGTGGCCGGCGCGGTCAAGATCACACCGGGGCGGGCCCCCGAGAGGCCGGAGGCCCGCCGTCGGGCACTACCGTGGACGCCGTGAGCACGCCCGCCCTGCACCCGGCCCCCGTCGCGCGCCCCGACCGCCTGGCCCGCTTCCGCGGCTGGACGCGGGGCGTGCTGATCGCCAACGTCGTCGCGCAGGTCGGGATCATCGTCTCAGGCGGCGCGGTGCGGCTCACGGGATCGGGCCTCGGCTGCTCGACGTGGCCGCACTGCGAGCCGGGCCGGTTCACGCCCGAGTTCCACGAGGCGACCTCGCTCCACCCGTACATCGAGTTCGGCAACCGCACGCTCACGGGCGTGCTGTCCGTCATCGGCGTCATGGTCCTGCTCCTCGTGTGGACCGACCGCCGGCGCTCGACGGCGTACCGCGCGCTCGGCGTCGTGCCGCTCGCCGGCGTGGCCGCCCAGGCGGTCATCGGCGGTGTCGTCGTGCTGCTCGAGCTGCACCCGGGCTGGGTGTCGCTGCACTTCGCCGTCTCCGCGGCGCTCGTGTGGGCGTCGGCGTACCTGCTGCACCGGCACGGCGAGGGCGACGGCCCGCCCGTCGCCGTCGGGCCTCGCCAGCTCACCGCCACGGGCTGGGCGCTGGCGCTCCTGCTCGTCCCGGTCGTCGGGCTCGGCGTGCTCGTCACCGGCTCGGGCCCGCACTCCGGCGACGCCGAGGTGGGCTACCGCTTCGCCCTCGACCCCCTCGCGACGACGCGCGCGCACTCGGCCTCCGTGTGGCTCTTCGTCGGCGTGCTCGTGGTCCTGCTCGCGCTCCTGCACCGGCTGCCTGCCGACGAGCGCGTGCGGGCCGCGCGCCGCGGCGCCTGGCTCCTGCTCGCCGTGACGGCGGCCCAGGGCGGCATCGGCTACGCCCAGTACTTCACGGGCCTGCCCGCGCTGCTCGTGGGCCTGCACATGCTCGGGGCGGGCCTGCTCGTGTGGGCGACCGCGAACGCCGTGCTGCGCCTGCGCACACGAGCCTGACCCGGTCAGCCCAGCAGCTCCTCGACGAGATCCGCCGCGGCCGGCGCGCCGCCGACGGCGTGCCGGTGCGCAGGTCGACGCCCACGCCGGCCCCCGCCACGCGCGCCGCGATCTCCGGCTTGTCCATGTCCGTCGGCGCGACGACGAGCGGCACGCCGTGGCGCAGCGCCGCGAGCACCCCGCCCCAGCCGCGGTTGGTGACCATGACCGACGTCAGCGGCAGCAGCCGCTCGTACGGCACCATCTCGGCCACGCGCGCGTTGGCCGGTACGGGACCGAGCGCCTCGAGCGCCGGGACGACGAGCTCGCGCGGGTCGACGCGGTAGGTCCCCTGGGTCACGTGCACGACGGGCACCTCCGAGCGCTCGACGTCGGACCACCAGCGGGGCACGTCGTCCCCGGCCGAGGAGGGTCGGGCGGCGTCCCCCGGGCCCGGCGAGGTCGCCCACGTAGCGCACGTGAGCCGGCAGGTCGGGACGCGGGTGGTCGAGCTCGGGCGCGCCCGAGGCGATGATGCGCTGCGACGAGTACCACGCGGTCGGGAACCCGCCGTGGTCGGGCGGCAGGCCCAGGCCGGGCGGCGGCAGCGCGCGGCTCGGCAGGGTCAGCGGTACGGGCACGAGGCTCGCCCACGGGTGCCGGTGCGCTCGGCGGCGAACCGGGTGCCGAGCGCGAGCGCGTCCCCGGCCAGGACGTCCCACGGCTCGTCGTCGTAGGCCGCGAGCAGGTCGGCGCACTGGGCGGGCGCCGTGCCGGGGAACAGGTCCTCGAGGTTGAGCGCGAGCTGACGGCGCGTGGGGCGGTCCCGCAGCCGGGGGAAGGTCGCGGCCAGGTCGCGCTCGTCGAACGCGGGCGCCCGGCGCCAGGGCACCGGCTCGGCACCCGCGACGGCGCGCACGGGCGCGACGTGCCCGCCGAAGGGCATCGCGGTCATCATGACGCGTGCCATGGACCCAGTGTGCCGCCGCCGCGACCGGCGCGGCCGGGCGACCGGCGTCTCAGGCGGGCAGGGCGCCCCGGCGGTAGGGCCACGGCGCGTCGACGGGGCGCAGCGACGCCCAGCCGCCGGCGCGGCTCGCCGCCGCGGCGAGGATCCCGACCACGGCCGACGGGTTGTGCAGGCTCCCGTCGAGCACGAGGGCGACGGCCTCCTCGAGCGGCACCCACCGCTCGACCATGTCGGCCTCCTCGCCCGTGCGCACGTGCCGCTCGTGCTCGGGCACGCGCCCCAGGTCGCGGGCCAGGAAGACGCGCAGGGACTCGTTGCTGGCGCCGGGGCTCGTCGCGAAGTCGACCAGCACGTCCCAGCGCGCGGCCGTGAGGTCGGCCTCCTCGGCCAGCTCGCGCGCCGCGGCGGCCTGCGGGTGCTCGCCGTCGACGTCGAGCAGCCCCGCCGGCACCTCCCAGAGGAACCCCCGCACCGGGTGGCGGTACTGGCGCAGCAGCAGGACGCGGTCGGCGTCGTCGAGCGCGACGATCGCGACCGCACCCGGGTGGTCGAGGTACTCGCGCGTCACCGTGCCCGCGGCCCCGAGGTCGACGTCGTCGCGCACGAGGTCGAACACCCGCCCGGCGTGCAGCCGCTCGTGCCGCACGACCGGGCGCGGGTCGACCTCGTCGGCCGTGCGGCCGGGCGCGGCCTGCGTCACGCGGTGACGCCCTGGCGCTCGAGCGCGGCCGCGACCAGACCCGAGAACAGCGGGTGCGAGCGCGTGGGACGCGACTTGAACTCGGGGTGCGCCTGCGTGCTCACGTAGTAGGGGTGCACCTCGGCGGGCAGCTCGACGAACTCGACGAGCCCCAGGTCGGGCGAGGTGCCGGAGATCACCAGGCCGGCCTCCTCGAGGCGCTCCCGGTAGGCGTTGTTGACCTCGTAGCGGTGGCGGTGGCGCTCCGAGACCCGCTCGGTGCCGTACGTCTTGGCCACGACGGAGCCGGGGACGAGCTGCGCCTCGTAGGCGCCCAGGCGCATGGTGCCGCCCAGGTCGCCCTCGCCGCCGACGATGGCCAGCTGCTCCGCCATGGTCGCGACGACGGGGTGCGGGCTGTCGGGGTGGAACTCGGTCGACGACGCCTCGGCCAGGCCCAGGACGTTGCGCGCGTACTCGATGACCATCGACTGCAGGCCGAGGCAGATGCCGAGCGTCGGCACGCGGTTCTCGCGGGACCAGCGCAGCGCGCCGATCTTGCCGTCGATGCCGCGCACGCCGAAGCCGCCCGGGATGAGGACCGCGTCGACGCCCTCGAGCGACGCCTGGGCGCCCTCGGGCGTGCGGCAGTCGTCGGACGCCACCCAGCGGATCGCGACCTTGGCGTCGTTGGCGAAGCCGCCCGCGCGCAGCGCCTCGGTCACCGACAGGTACGCGTCGGGAAGGTCGATGTACTTGCCGACGAGGGCGATCTCGACGCGGTGCTCGGGCTCGTGCACGCGCTCGAGCAGCTGGCTCCAGCCGTCCCACTCGACGTCGTGGAAGGGCAGGTCGAGGCGGCGCACGACGTACGCGTCGAGGCCCTCGGCGTGCAGCACGCGCGGGATGTCGTAGATGCTCGGCGCGTCGACGGCGTTGACGACGGCGTCGTTGTCGACGTCGCACATGAGCGCGATCTTGCGCTTGATCGACTCGGGCACGACGCGGTCGGCGCGCAGGACGATCGCGTCGGGCTGGATGCCGATCGAGCGCAGCGCGGCGACCGAGTGCTGCGTCGGCTTGGTCTTGAGCTCGCCCGACGGGCCGATGTACGGCACGAGGGAGACGTGCAGGAAGAAGCAGTCGTCGCGGCCCAGCTCGTGGCGCACCTGGCGCGCCGCCTCGAGGAACGGCTGCGACTCGATGTCGCCGACCGTGCCGCCGATCTCGGTGATGATGACGTCGACGTCGGCGCCCGCCTGGTCGCGCATGCGCGCCTTGATCTCGTCGGTGATGTGCGGGATGACCTGCACCGTGTCGCCGAGGTACTCGCCGCGACGCTCCTTGGCGATGACGCGCGAGTACACCTGGCCGGTCGTGACGTTCGAGGACGCCGGGAGCTCGACGTCGAGGAAGCGCTCGTAGTGGCCGATGTCGAGGTCGGTCTCGGCGCCGTCCTCGGTCACGAAGACCTCGCCGTGCTGGAACGGGTTCATCGTCCCCGGGTCGACGTTGAGGTAGGGGTCCAGCTTCTGCATCGTCACGCGCAGGCCGCGCGACCGCAGCAGGCGTCCCAGCGAGGAGGCCGTGAGGCCCTTGCCGAGGGAGGAGGCCACACCGCCCGTCACGAAGATGTGGCGCGTCTGGTGCGTGGCACCGGAGCGGCTGGAGGAGCGGGTCTGGGTTCGGTTCACGGTGTCGGCCACGGAACTCCATCCTAACTCAGCGGGGGTGGCCCGGCGCTGTGTGACTGGGCACAGCGGCGCTCCGGCGCTCGTCGGCCAGTGTGCGCGCTGGGAGCGCGTGCGCGGAAGATCAGCGCGACGACGGCGTGTCGGACGGCGTCGTGCCGCGCGTCCGCCGCGCGAGCGTCGCCAGCCGGGCCCGCACGTCGGCGTCCGCGAGGGCGCCGGCCACGACCACGACCGCCGCCGCGAGCAGGCCGGCGAGCAGGCCGAGGCCGGCCGTCGCCGAGAACACGCCGAGGTCGAACGGGGCGTCCGCCGCCGGGCGCACGGCGGGCACGGCCCACCGGGCGAGCACGGCGCCGGCCGCCGCGGCGACCGCCGAGACCGCGACCGTGCGCACGACGCCGCGCAGCGCCGCCGCGCCGAGCCGGCGGCGGACCGCGAGCAGCAGCCCGACGCCGGCGACGACCATCCCGACCGTGACCGCCCCGCCGAGCCAGGCCAGGACGGCGGCGCGCGTGCCCGCCGTCGGCGTGTCGTGCCCGGCGAAGGCGAGCACCGTCACGCCCGCGCCGAGCGCGACGACGGCCCAGCCGGTCGCGGTCGCGACCACGGCCGGGCGCCCGGCGTCGACCGCGTAGAGCGCGCGCGAGAGCTGCAGGACGAGCGCGTAGCCCACGAGCCCCGGCGCCATCCACGTGAGCGCCGACGCGAGCCCCGCGGCGTCCCCGGCCGCGACGACGAGGTCGAAGACGTCCTCGACGGCCGGCGCGGCGGCGAGCAGCGCGGCGACCCCGGCCGTGACGGCCACGACGAGCGTGCGCGTCGTCGACGAGACCAGCCGGGCGAGGGCGTCCCACCGCCCCTCGGCCGCGTGCTCGGAGAACCGCGGGAAGGCGCTGGTCGCGATGGGGAACGCGAGCACCGCGTACGGCAGCAGGTACACCTGCTGCGCGTAGAGGTAGACGGTGAAGGTCCCGGCGTCGCCGGCCTCGTTGGACGCCCCCATGATCGCGAGCAGGGACAGCTGCTGGGCCACGAGCGCGCCGACGCCCGCGAACGCCAGGCGCGCCGCGCGGCGTCCCTCGCCGTCCGGGAACCGCAGGGTCGGCCGCAGGCGCAGGCCCGTGCGCGCCGTGGGGACCAGGAGGGGCAGCGCGAGGAAGGCCACGCCCGCCGTCGTACCCCACGCGAGCCAGCCCAGCGCCTGCGACGACAGCGCCGCGACGTCCTGCTGCCGGCCGTCGGCGAGCGACCCGAAGACCGCGTAGACGGCGATCACGACGAGGCTCGAGACGAGCGGGGCGAACGCCGGCCAGAAGAACCGCCGGTGCGCCTGGAGCACACCGCCGAGCACGACCGCGACCCCGTAGAGCGGCACCTGGACAGCGAAGACCCGCAGGAAGTCGGCCGCGACCGCCACGTGCGCCGGTTCGCGCAACCGCAGCAACCCGGCGACCGGCTCGGCGAGCAGCGCCATGAGCGCGCCGAGCGGGACGAGCACCACGAGGGTCCAGCCGAGCAGCGCCGACGCGGTGCGCGACGCACGCTCGCGGTCGCCCCGGACCAGGAAGCCCGACAGCAGCGGGACGACGGCGCCCGCGAGCGCCCCGCCGGCCGCGATCTCGAACAGGACGTTGGGCAGGAGGTTGGCCGAGTTGAACGGCGCGTCGACGCCGCCGGTCCCCAGGTAGCTGGCCTGCGCGAGCCAGCGGCCGAACCCGACGACGCGGCTCGCGAGCGTGACGACCGTGATGAGCACCGCCGCGCCGGCGAGGGTCTGGACGGCGCGGGCGCGGTCGGGGCGCGCGGGCGTGGTCAAGCGGTCGTGTCCTCGCCGCCGGCCGGGCCGTTCGCGGGCCGGCGCCCGAGCTCGTCGACCCGGCGCAGCCACGGCGTGCGGTCGATCACGGCCGAGAAGCTCACGCGCTCCGAGGCGAGCGTCAGGCCCACCACGCCCGCGAGCGCGGCGAGGCGCACGGGCCGCGGTGCGCCGAGCGCCCACTGCGTGCCCACGAGCGCGCCCAGCGCGTTCGCGCCGCCGTCGCCGAGCATGTCGCGCTCGCCGAGGTCGCCCGGCGCGGCCACGGCCGCCGCCCCGAGCACGGCGCCGGTCGCGCCGCCCAGCGGGCCGCCGGCCGCGAGCACGCTGAGCGCCGCGGAGGCCTTGAGCGCCCGCCCGGGGCGCAGGTCGAGCAGGTTGACGAGGTTGGCCGTGCCCGCGACGAGCGCGCCGTTGACCGCGACGTCGAGCGCGTGCCCGGCCGCGCTCCCCCGGCGCGGCGTGCCGACGGCGGCCGCGAGCAGCGACGTCGCGCCGATGCCGAGCACCTTGAGGCCGCCCGTGGTCACCCGGCCGCGCGCGAGCGCGCCGAGGTGCCCGCGCAGGCCCTTGGTGCGCACCGACGTGTCCTCGGCGAGGTCGTCGACGAGGCCGAACGCCCCGGCGCCCGCCGTGGCGATCGCCGCGGCGGTCCGGGCGCGGGGATCGCCCGAGGACGCGAGCGCGCCGGCGGCGAGGCCGGCCGCGACCGCGGGCCCCTCGAGCAGCGAGACGGGCTCGCCCCGGTGGTTGGTGCGCGTCCAGCGCGCCGCACCCCCCGGCGGGTCGAGGTCGAGCAGCCGGCGCACGCCGGCGGTCGCGCCGGCCGCGAGCGCCGCCGCCCCGAGCACGCGTGCGAGGCCCATCAGCCCTCGCCCTCCGCCGCCTGGTCCGACTCGCTCGGCTGGTCGACCGTCGTGCCGGCGTCGGGGACCTCCTCGGGCGTCGGCTCGACGATCGGCGGCAGGACGGACGCACCGTCCTCGAAGCCGTACTGGCCGACGTGGCCGGCCGCCTGGGCCGCGAGCGCGAGCGCGACCACGAGCCGGCCCGTCTCCTGGTCGGTGCCGCTCACGGTGCTGACACGCTCGGCGAGGCCCTCCTCGGCCCGCACGGTCGACACCAGGTCGCCCGTGGCCGTCGTCGGGCCGGCCACGACGACCGCGGCCGTGACGTCCGCGACGACCCCGGCCGTCGTCGCGAGCGCGGCGACGCCGGTCTCGGCGGGCTCGACGTCCTCGGTCGCCGTCTCGGCCCCGGCCACCTCCTCCTGCGTCACGCCGGAGGAGAGCAGCAGCACGACGTCGGCCGGCGCGCTGGGCGCCGCCTGCTCCTCCACGAGCCCGACGCGGACGAGGAGCTGCTGCAGCTCGGTGGCGCGCTCGCCGAGCGCACCGGTGTCGGACTCGTCGGCGGCGGTGAGGGACAGCGCGAGGGCCGCGCCGAGCAGCTCGGAGGTGCCGGACTCCTCGGTCAGGACGGTGGGCAGGTCCGCCAGGAGCGGCTCGCGCTGGCCGTTGGCCACGGTGGCGCGCAGCGTCGCCTCGTCCGCTGCGGTCCACGACTCGGTGAGCGTCTCGTGCGCGACGACGGTCGCCCCGGCGTTCTCGAGCTGGTCCAGGACCTCCTGCTCGACGCCGTCGCCCACGCCGTCGACGTCGACCACCGCGACGTTCGTCCCCGTGAGCGACTCGGCGACGAGCGCCTCGCCCGCGGCTGCGGCGAACCGCTCCTGCTCCGACAGCCGGCTCTGGGCCTCGTCGAGCTCCTCGCGCAGGCCGTTGCGCTCGGTGCGCAGGGCCTCGACCTGGTCGGTGAGCTGGTCCCCGATCGCGCCCTGGAGCGGGCCCGCGCCCAGGATGATCCCGACCGCGAGGGCCAGGAACACGGAGATGAGGGAGACGAGGTGGTACCGGAAGTCGATCACGGTCGGCTGGGGTTCCTTCGGTCGGTCGAGGGGTCGGTCGGGCGCGGGCCGCAGCACGGGGCCGCGCGGTCAGCCGCCGAAGAGACTACCGACCCAGGAGACGAGGTCGTCGACACGCGCCCCGACGAGCCCGAACGCCGTCTGGCCCGCGGACGTCGACCACAGGGCCGCCAGGACGGCCGCGATGCCCGCGAGCGAGAGCAGCGTGAGCTGGAGGTTGGAGATCCGGGTCCGGTACAGGCGCGAGACGCCCTTGGCGTCGACGAGCTTGCCGCCGACGCGCAGGCGCGTGAGGAAGGTGCTCGCCATGCCGGCGCGCCCCTTGTCGAGGAACTCCACGAGCGTCGCGTGGGTGCCGACCGCGACGATGAGCTCGGCCCCCTTGTCGTCGGCGAGCAGCATCGCGATGTCCTCGCTCGTGCCGGTGGCCGGGAACACGACGGGCTCGACGCCCAGCGCGCGCACCCGGTCGAGTCCCGGCGCCTTGCCGTCGCGGTACGCGTGCACGACGATCTCGGCTCCCGACGACAGGGCCTTGTCGGACACCGAGTCCATGTCGCCCACGATCATGTCGGGCTTCCACCCGGCGTCGAGGATCGCGTCGGCGCCGCCGTCGACGCCCACGAGCACCGGCCGGTTCTCGGCGATGTACGAGCGCAGCATCGCGAGGTCCTCGCGGTAGTGGTAGCCGCGCACCACGATGAGCACGTGGCGGTCCTCGAAGCGCGTGCGCACGTCGGGCACGCCGACGCCGTCGAGCAGGAGGTCCCGCTCGCGGCGCAGGTACGTCATCGTGTTCTCGGCGAAGCTCTCGATCTCGGCCGAGAGTCCCTCGCGGGCCAGGGCCAGGCTCTCGGCGACGGTCCGGTCCGTCTGGCGCGTCCCCTCGGCGAACACCTCGCCGTCGACGTGCACCGTCCCCTCGTCGATGCCGACGATCGTGCCGTCGGCGAGCGACATCACGCCCGGGCCCAGGTCGTCGACCAGCACGATGCCCGCCTCGAGCAGGATCCCCGGGCCCGCGTTCGGGTACCGGCCCGACGTCGAGCGGGCGGCGTTGAGCACGGCGGCCGGCTGGGCGGCGACGAGCGCCTCGGCCGCCACGCGGTCGATGTCGACGTGGTCGATGACGGCGACGTCGCCGGGGCGCAGCCGCTTCGTGAGGTCCTTGGTCCGCGTGCCGACACGGGCCGGCCCGCGCACCTCGTAGCCCTCGGTCTCGGGCGCGCCGGTGCCGTCGGTCTTGCGCAGGATCGATCTCATCGGCCCTATCGTCCCACGGTGGACGTCTCGAGAAGCTCGACGGCGTGCTGCCGGGCCGCCTCGGACTCCTCCTGGCCCGAGAGCATGCGCGCGAGCTCGCGGACGCGCTCGTCGCCGGTGACCTCGCGCACACCCGTGACCGTCACGTCACCGTCGGCGGCCGACTTCGTCACGACGAGGTGCGCGTCGGCGAACGCGGCGACCTGCGCCAGGTGGGTCACGACGACGACCTGGGTGCGGCGAGCCAGCGACGCGAGGCGGCGTCCGACCTCCACGGCCGCCCGTCCGCCCACGCCCGCGTCGACCTCGTCGAAGACGAACGTCGGCAGCGGCGCGGCGCCGTCGTCCGACTCGACCGCCGCCGTCGCGAGCGCGACCTCGACCGCGAGCATGACGCGCGAGAGCTCGCCGCCCGAGGCGCCCTTGCCGAGCGGCCGGGCGGGCGCGCCCGGGTGCGGCACGAGCGAGAAGGTGACCTGGTCGGCGCCGTAGGGGCCCGGCTCGTCGGCCGCCGCGACGTCGACCACGAGGCGCGCGCCGCGCATCGCCAGGCCGGCGAGCTCGGCCGTCACCGCGTCGGCGAGCCGCCCGGCGGCCGCGGTGCGGCCCGCCGTGATCTCGGCGGCGAGCGCGGCGAGCTGCTCGTCGAGCTCGCCGGTGCGCTCGGTCATGCCGCGCAGCCGCTCGCCGCCGTCGTCGAGGTCGAGCAGGCGCAGCCCGGCCTCGCTCGCCCACCGCAGGACGTCGTCGATCGTCTCGCCGTAGCTGCGCGTGAGGGTGGTCAGCTCCGCGAGCCGCGCGTGCGCCGTCTCGAGCCCCGCCGGGTCGGCCTGCAGGTCGTCGACGTACGCCGCGAGGTCCGTCGCGACGTCCGCGAGCAAATAGCCGGCCTCGGCGAGCCGCGTCGCGTGCTCCCCGAGCGCGGGGTCGTCGCCGGCGACGGCCTCGAGCGCGCGGCGCGCGCGCTCGACCGCGTCGACGGCGCTGCCCGCGGTCTCGAGGTCGTCGCCCGCGACCGCGTCGTGCGCCTGCTGGGCCGCCTGCCGCAGCGCCTCGGCGTTGCCGAGGCGAGCGACGAGCGCGGTGAGCTCGGCGTCCTCCCCCGGCCTGGGGTCGACCCGCTCGACCTCCGCGAGCCCGAGCCGCAGCAGCTCCGCCTCTCGCGCCCGCTCGGCGGCCCGGGCGGTGAGGTCGTCGATCTCGGCGAGCAGCGCGGCCCGTTCCTGCCAGGCCGCGCGGTAGCGCTCGAGCAGCTCCAGGTGCGCGTGCCCCGCGAACGCGTCGAGCGCGGCGCGCTGCTTGGCGGGCGTGCGCAGGCGCAGCTGGTCGGCCTGGCCGTGGACCGTGACGAGCTCGTCCGCGATCTCGGCCAGCACACCCTGCGGCACGCTGCGCCCGCCGAGGTGCGCCCGCGAGCGCCCCTCGGCCGCGACCGTGCGCACCACGACGACCGTGCCGTCGTCGTCGACCTCGCCGCCGGCGTCGTCGACGCGCCGGACGACGGCCGGGTGCCCGGCGACGCGCAGCCGGCCCTCGACGACGGCCCCGGTCGCACCCGGGCGCACCGCCCCGGCGTCGGCCTTGCCGCCCATGAGCAGCCCGAGGCCGGTGAGCACCATGGTCTTGCCGGCCCCTGTCTCGCCCGTGATGACCGTCAGGCCGTCGGACAGGGGCACGCGCGCGGCGCGGATGACCCCCAGGTTCTCGATCGCGATCTCCTCGAGCACCTCACCCCTCCTTCTCGTCGCGGGCCGACGCCGCCTCGCGCCAGCCCACGACGGGCAGCGAGAACTTGGACACGAGCCGGTCCGTGAACGGGGCCGGCGAGAGCCGTGCGAAGCGCAGCGGCGTCGAGCCGCGGCGGACCTCGACGCGCGACCCGACCGGCAGCTCGATGCTGCGGCGGCCGTCGCACGTGAGGATGCCGGGCATCGGGCTGCGCTCGAGCACCTTGACCGTGTACGCGGACCCGGGCCCGATGACGAGCGGCCGGGCGAACAGCGCGTGCGCCGACAGGGGCACGAGCAGCACACCGTCGACGTCGGGCCACATGACCGGGCCGCCCGCCGAGAAGGCGTGCGCCGTGGACCCGGTCGACGTCGAGAGCACCACGCCGTCGCAGCCGAACGAGGACAGCGGGCGGCCGTCGACACCGATCGCGACCTCGATCACGCGCTCGCGCCGCGCCTTCTCGACCGTGGCCTCGTTGAGCGCCCAGCCGGTCACCGGCTCGTCCTCGCCCGGCCGGTGCACGTGGACGTCGACCACGGAGCGCTCCTCGACGACGTAGTCGCGCTCCGCGAGGCGCTGCACCGCCAGGTGCAGGTCCTCGCGCTCGGACTCCGCGAGGAAGCCGACGTGGCCCAGGTTGACCCCGAGCAGCGGCACCCTGGTTCCGTGCGTGAGCTCGGCGGCACGCAGGATCGTGCCGTCCCCGCCGAGCACCATGACGACCTCGGAGTCCGTGACGCCCTCGCGCGCCCGCACGGCCGACATGTGGTCGCCGAACGACTCGGCGAGGTCGTCGTCGTGCAGCGCGACCTCGAAGCCCGCGGCGGTCAGCTCGCGCATCGCCTCGGTCAGCGCCGCGACGGCCTCGGGCCGGCCGCCGTGCGTGACGATCAGGACTCTGCGGGTCACGGTGCTCCTCGGGAGGTCGGGGCGGCGGTCAGGGCGACGACGGGCGGGGGCTCGGCGGACGCCTCGGCGGGCGGCGACCACGCGACGGCGCGGGCGACCGCGGCGTCGAGCGCCGCCCCGTCCGTCGTCCGCGCGGGCGGCGTCCCCGCACCGGCCCGCTCGAACCAGCAGAAGAACTCGCGGTTCCCGCTCGGCCCGGGCAGGGGGCTCGGGACGACGGCGCGGGGCACCAGCCCGTGCCCGACCGCGGCGCGCAGGACCGCGCGGACGGCGTCGGCGTGCAGCGCGGGGTCGCGCACGACGCCGCCGCTGCCCAGGCGCTCGCGGCCCACCTCGAACTGGGGCTTGACGAGCAGCAGCGCCGGCGCGCCGGGCGGCAGCACCGCGGCCACCGCGGGCAGCACGAGCGTGAGCGAGATGAACGACAGGTCCCCGACCACGAGGTCGGGCGCGCGCTCCAGGTCGGCGGGGCCCAGGTCCCGGACGTTGAAGCCCTCGACGACCGTGACGCGTTCGTCCTCGCGCAGGACGGGCACGAGCTGGTCGTGCCCGACGTCGAGCGCGACGACGTGCTCCGCCCCGCGGCGCAGCAGGACGTCGGTGAAGCCGCCGGTCGACGCGCCGAGGTCCAGGCACCAGGCGCCCGCGACGGCCTGCACGACCGCGCGGCCCGCGGGGTCGGCGGCGAGCGCGTCGAGCGCGCCGGCGAGCTTCCCGCCCGCGCGCGACGCGTAGCCGGGGTCGGCCGGGTCGGGCGCGACGTCGAGCGCCGCGCCCTCGGGCACGGGCGCGGCGGGCTTGGCGACGACCGCGCCGTCGACCCGCACGCGACCCGCCGCCACGAGCTGGGCAGCGTGCCGGCGCGACCGGGCGAGGCCGCGGCGCACGAGCTCGACGTCCGTCCGGGCGTCGGGCATCAGGCCTCCGCCTCGCCCGTCGCAGACCCGTCGGCACCCTCGAGCCGTGCGACGAGCGCCCCGTGGACGGCCTCGAACCGGGAGACGTGGTCGTGCACGGGCAGGCCGTCGAGGCCCTCCAGCGGGGCGAGCGGCTCTCGTGCCGTCCCGCCGGTCCCAGCGTCCAGCGACATGGTGCCTCCCCTCGGTTCTCGCCGGCTCAACGCTACCCGGTGCCACCCACGCTCCGGCGGCGGCGCACAGGCGCGGACGACGTCAGGCGGAGAGCTCGGGGACGCGGTCCGGGTCGAGAGCCGTGCCCTCATCGACCGCGGCCCAGGCCGCGGCGCACGCGGCGCGCACGACGTCGATCCCGTGCTGCCCCTCGCGGTCGAGCTCCAGCGTGCCGTCGACGACGCGCGCCGCGCGGCCCCGGCACTCCCACCAGCCGTCCGGTCCCTCGACCGGGACGGGGTGCACCTCGTGCAGGGCCCGCAGGTCCGCGCCGACGAAGTCGGGGCGGAGCCCGGGCTCGGCGAGGACGGCGTCGCGTGCGCTCGACACCCCGGTCAGGACGTGCAGGCCGGGGTAGCTGCCGGCGCGAGCGCCGGCGAGGTCCGTGTCGAGGCGGTCGCCGACGACGAGCGGGCGCCGGGCGCCGACCCGCTCCACCGCGAGCCGGTACATCGTGGGCGACGGCTTGCCCGCGCTGTCGGGGGTGACGCCCGTGGCCGCGACCACGGCACCCACCAGGGCACCGTTGCCGGGCGCGAACCCGCGCGCCGTGGGAAGCGACAGGTCGAGGTTGCTCGCCACGTGCCACGCGCCGGCCTCGACCGCGTACGCCGCCTCGGCGAGCTGGGGCCACGCCACCTCGGGCGCGTACCCCTGGGCGACCGCGTCGGGCCGGTCGTCGGCGGAGGTCACGACCTCGAAGCCCTGCGCCTCCACCGCGGTCACGAGCCCGCGACCGCCGACGACGAGCACGCGCGCGCCGGGCTCGAGGCGCGTGCGCAGCAGCGCCGCGCACGCCTGGGCCGCCGTCATGACCTCCTCGGGCGACGCCGGGATGTCCAGTCCGGTGAGCTGGCCCGCGACGTCCTCGGGCTCGCGGGAGGCGTTGTTGGTGACGAACACCAGGCGCATCCCCGCGGCGCGCGCCGCGCCGAGGCTCTCGGCGGCGTGCTCGATCGGCAGGTGGCCCCGGTACGCGACGCCGTCCAGGTCGACGAGCGCGAGGTCGAACTCCTCGGCCAGCGGACGGTCCGAGGCGCGCAGCGTGGCCCTCACTCCGTCTCCTCCTCGGCAGCGGCGGCGTCATCGGCGGCGGCGTCATCGGCAGCGGCGTCCTCAGCCTCGTCCTCGAGGTCGGCGTCCTCGTCGTAGACGTCGTACACGACGACGTCGTCGTCGACCGGCGAGACTCCGGAGACACGCTCGAGCTCGGCGGGGTCGACGCCGGCGAGGAGCTCCTCGGCCTCGGCGACGCGGCCGGCGGCCTCGAGCGCGACCGCCTTGGCCTGCAGCACCCGCAGCCCGAGGTCACCCTGCCGCTCGGCGGCCGGGATCTTGTCGAGGACGGCGATGGCGGCGTCGTGCTCGCCCAGGTCGGACCGCGCACCGGAGACGACGATCGCGAGCTCGGTGCGCCCCGTGGCGTCGAGCGTCCGCGCCTCCTCGCTCGCCGCCAGCGCGATCGCGCGCTCGGGCCGGCCGAGACCACGCTCGGCGTCGGCCATGAGCGGCAGGTGCTCGGACGACCCGCTGAGCCGGCGCACGGTGCGCAGCTCGCGCAGCGCCTCGGCGTAACGCCCCGTCCGGTAGGCAGCCAGGCCCGCGGCCTCGCGGACGACGTCGATGCGGCCGCCACGGCGGACGGCCGCCTGGGCGTGCTCGTAGGCGCGCTCGGGGTCGACGTCGAGCAGCCGCCCGGCCATGACCAGGTGCAGGCCCACACGCTCCGCGTTGTCCTTCGAGAGCCCGCGCAGCCGCGCACGAGCCTCCTTGCTCAGCTGGGACAGCGTGACGTCCTCGGCGATCTCGGGCTCCGGGATGCGCGGGGTGCGCTCCTCGCGCGGCGGCCGCTGCTGTCCGTCCCGACGAGGACCGCCGGTGCGCCGGTCACCGTCGCGACGCGGGCCGCGAGGCCCACCGGTGCGACGCTCGTCGTCACGACGCGGACCCCGGGGGCCACCGGTGCGACGCTCCTCGTCACGTCGCGGACCCCGCGGAGCGTCGGTGCGGCGCTCGTCGTCACGACGCGGACCACCCGTACGACGCTCGCCCTCACGACGCTCGCCGTCGCGGCGAGGACCGCCGAACCTCCGGTCGCCGTCGCGCTGCGGTCCCTGCGGGCGCCCGCCGGCGCGACGCTGACCGTCCCGCTGCGGGCGGTCCCGTCCCTGGTCACGGGGCGAATCGTTCACGGTGTTCCCTTCCTGGCAGATGCGCCGCCCATTCTCCCACGGCACCGCGGTCAGACCTGTGCCGGGTCCTCCGTGGACGGTGTGAGAAACAGCGAAGGCCCCGCACCGGGTGGTGCGGGGCCTTCGTGAAAGGGTGTCCGGCGGCGTCCTACTCTCCCACCCCCTGGCGGGGGCAGTACCATCGGCGCTGAAGGGCTGAGCTTCCGGGTTCGGAATGGGACCGGGCGTTTCCCCTTCGCTATGACCGCCGTAACTGTATGGAGCTGTTCGGGGTGCCCCCGGTGCCGCCGCACCTGGTGGTGTGGTGGTGGGGGTGGTGCCCGTTGCTCGGGAACCGCACAGTGGACGCGTGCATTGAAGGAGTGGGTGTTGAAGTTGTCGGCTGATTAGTACCGGTCAGCTGCGACAGTCGTTGGTCCTGTCTTCCACATCCGGCCTATCTACCCAGTGGTCTCGCTGGGTGCCTCTCCCACCACGAGGGTGGATGGAAACCTCATCTTGAAGCAGGCTTCCCGCTTAGATGCTTTCAGCGGTTATCCCTTCCGAACGTAGCTAACCAGCGGTGCACTTGGCAGTACAACTGGCACACCAGAGGTTCGTCCGTCCCGGTCCTCTCGTACTAGGGACAGCCCTTCTCAAGTTTCCTGCGCGCGCAGCGGATAGGGACCGAACTGTCTCACGACGTTCTAAACCCAGCTCGCGTACCGCTTTAATGGGCGAACAGCCCAACCCTTGGGACCTACTCCAGCCCCAGGATGCGACGAGCCGACATCGAGGTGCCAAACCATGCCGTCGATATGGACTCTTGGGCAAGATCAGCCTGTTATCCCCGGGGTACCTTTTATCCGTTGAGCGACGGCGCTTCCACAAGCCACCGCCGGATCACTAGTTCCGACTTTCGTCCCTGCTCGACCTGTCGGTCTCACAGTCAAGCTCCCTTGTGCACTTGCACTCGACACCTGATTGCCAACCAGGCTGAGGGAACCTTTGAGCGCCTCCGTTACTCTTTGGGAGGCAACCGCCCCAGTTAAACTACCCACCAGGCACTGTCCCTGATCCGGATCACGGACCGAGGTTAGATGGTCGATGCGGCCAGAGTGGTATTTCAACGATGACTCCACCCACGCTGGCGCGTGAGCTTCATAGTCTCCCACCTATCCTACACAAGCCGCACCGAACACCAATACCAAGCTGTAGTAAAGGTCCCGGGGTCTTTCCGTCCTGCTGCGCGTAACGAGCATCTTTACTCGTAGTGCAATTTCGCCGAGCTCGCGGTTGAGACAGCGGAGAAGTCGTTACGCCATTCGTGCAGGTCGGAACTTACCCGACAAGGAATTTCGCTACCTTAGGATGGTTATAGTTACCACCGCCGTTTACTGGGGCTTAAATTCTGGGCTTCGCCTTGCGGCTGACCCGTCCTCTTAACCTTCCAGCACCGGGCAGGCGTCAGTCCGTATACATCGTCTTGCGACTTCGCACGGACCTGTGTTTTTAGTAAACAGTCGCTTCTCCCTGGTCTCTGCGGCCCTCCCCGCTCACCGGAGCATGTCCGGGTCACGGTTCAGGCCCCCCTTCTCCCGAAGTTACGGGGGCATTTTGCCGAGTTCCTTAACCACGATTCGCTCGATCGCCTCGGTATTCTCTACCTGACCACCTGAGTCGGTTTGGGGTACGGGCGGCTAGAACCTCGCGTCGAGGCTTTTCTTGGCAGCTGAGGATCACCCTGTTCCCGCCTACGCGGTCACCGTCAGCTCTCACCCTGTATGTCCCGCGGATTTGCCTACGGGACGGGCTACGGCCTTGGACGTGGTCAACCATCGCCACGCCGGGCTACCTTCCTGCGTCACCCCTGTTAACACGCTTACCTACTACCGGTTCAGGTCCCACGCCGCCCCGGCCGGTGACACCCGAAGGTGTCGGTGGCCGGCTTGGGGTGGTTAGTATCACCGGGCTCGGTATGGGCGGTTCTTCGCCGGTAGGAGAATATCAACTCCTTGTCCATCGACTACGCCTGTCGGCCTCGCCTTAGGTCCCGACTTACCCAGGGCGGATTAACCTGGCCCTGGAACCCTTGGTCATTCGGCGGACGGGTTTCTCACCCGTCTTTCGCTACTCATGCCTGCATTCTCACTCGTGTGGCCTCCACCGCTGGATCACTCCGCGGCTTCACCGCCCACACGACGCTCCCCTACCCACCCACACACCTGAACCACACCCCGAGGGGTACGGCTGGGCGATCGTGTGGGTGCCACGGCTTCGGCGGTGTACTTGAGCCCCGCTACATTGTCGGCGCGGAATCACTTGACCAGTGAGCTATTACGCACTCTTTCAAGGGTGGCTGCTTCTAAGCCAACCTCCTGGTTGTCTGTGCAACTCCACATCCTTTCCCACTGAGCACACGCTTAGGGGCCTTAGCCGGTGGTCTGGGCTGTTTCCCTCTCGACTACGGAGCTTATCCCCCGCAGTCTCACTGCCGTGCTTACTCTTACCGGCATTCGGAGTTTGGCTGACGTCAGTAACCCGGTGAGGCCCATCGGCCATCCAGTAGCTCTACCTCCGGCAAGAAACACACGACGCTGCACCTAAATGCATTTCGGGGAGAACCAGCTATCACGAAGTTTGATTGGCCTTTCACCCCTAACCACAGGTCATCCCCCAGGTTTTCAACCCTGGTGGGTTCGGTCCTCCACGCCGTCTTACCGGCGCTTCAACCTGCCCATGGCTAGATCACTTCGCTTCGGGTCTAGACCCGGCGACTCAATCGCCCTGTTCGGACTCGCTTTCGCTACGGCTACCCCGCACGGGTTAACCTCGCCACCGAGCACTAACTCGCAGGCTCATTCTTCAAAAGGCACGCCGTCACCCCAACCAAGGAGGCTCCGACGGATTGTAGGCACACGGTTTCAGGTACTATTTCACTCCCCTCCCGGGGTACTTTTCACCTTTCCCTCACGGTACTGGTCCGCTATCGGTCACTAGGGAGTATTTAGGCTTAGCAAGTGGTCTTGCCAGATTCACACGAGATTTCTCGGGCCCCGTGCTACTTGGGATCCCCTCCGCCAGGCCGCACCATTTCGCCTACGGGACTCACACCCACTGTGGTCCGGTTTTCAACCCGGTTCGGCTATGACACGGCTTTCTCACTGGCCGGAGTCGTGTCAGCGACTCCAAGAAGGTCCCACAACCCCGCACACGCAACGCCTGACAGCTTTACCACGTGCACGGTTTGGCCTCATCCGCTTTCGCTCGCCACTACTCACGGAATATCTCTTCCTGCCGGTACTGAGATGTTTCACTTCCCGACGTTCCCCCCTGCACCCTATGAATTCAGGTACAGGTGACCCAACATGACTTGGGCCGGGTTCCCCCATTCGGACACCCTCGGATCACAGCTCGTTTGCCAGCTCCCCGAGGCTTATCGCAGGCTACCACGTCCTTCTTCGGCTCCTAGTGCCAAGGCATCCACCCTGTGCCCTTAAAAACTTCGACACACACTACAAATATTTCGCAGAGTCCAAGACGACCCAACAACCAGCACCCACCCAGGCACGAAAGCCTCGGCACGCACCCGTCGAAGGGTCCTCGAACATCTGGGATGCTCGCGTCCACTGTGCAGTTCTCAAGCTACGGACGAACCCACCAGCCCCAGGCGCGCCTACCCCCACACCCCCCCACGAAGGGACGCGTGGAAGCGGTTCGGCACCGACCGGTGACCCGCTACCCACTGAAACCCCCGACCAACGCGGCCGGCTGTCTCAGGACCCAACAGTGTGCTCTCCGAACCCCCACACCCCCGCACCGGTCTTCCCACCCCACAGGGGCGTACTAGCCGGCACACCAGGTGCACGAAAGGCTCTACGGTCAACGTTCCACCCTCGAGCGACCACCAGGCGCACGATCGGCACCTGCAGCGGTCCTCCTCTACCCCCACCCGGCCGGCCCCCACGAAGAGACCCACCGGACGCACCACGGTGCACGGGGATACGAGTGCTCCTTAGAAAGGAGGTGATCCAGCCGCACCTTCCGGTACGGCTACCTTGTTACGACTTAGTCCCAATCGCCAGTCCCACCTTCGACCACTCCCCCCGGCGAACCGGTTGGGCCATGGGCTTCGGGTGTTACCAACTTTCGTGACTTGACGGGCGGTGTGTACAAGGCCCGGGAACGTATTCACCGCAGCGTTGCTGATCTGCGATTACTAGCGACTCCGACTTCATGGGGTCGAGTTGCAGACCCCAATCCGAACTGAGACCGGCTTTTTGGGATTCGCTCCACCTTACGGTATCGCAGCCCTCTGTACCGGCCATTGTAGCATGCGTGAAGCCCAAGACATAAGGGGCATGATGATTTGACGTCATCCCCACCTTCCTCCGAGTTGACCCCGGCAGTCTCCCATGAGTCCCCGGCATAACCCGCTGGCAACATGGGACAAGGGTTGCGCTCGTTGCGGGACTTAACCCAACATCTCACGACACGAGCTGACGACAACCATGCACCACCTGTGCACCGACCTTACGGGGCACCCATCTCTGAGTGTTTCCGGTGCATGTCAAGCCTTGGTAAGGTTCTTCGCGTTGCATCGAATTAATCCGCATGCTCCGCCGCTTGTGCGGGCCCCCGTCAATTCCTTTGAGTTTTAGCCTTGCGGCCGTACTCCCCAGGCGGGGCACTTAATGCGTTAGCTGCGGCACGGAACTCGTGGAATGAGCCCCACACCTAGTGCCCAACGTTTACGGCATGGACTACCAGGGTATCTAATCCTGTTCGCTCCCCATGCTTTCGCTCCTCAGCGTCAGTTGCGGCCCAGAGACCTGCCTTCGCCATCGGTGTTCCTCCTGATATCTGCGCATTCCACCGCTACACCAGGAATTCCAGTCTCCCCTACCGCACTCTAGTCTGCCCGTACCCGATGCAAGCCCGAGGTTGAGCCTCGGGTTTTCACACCAGACGCGACAGACCGCCTACGAGCTCTTTACGCCCAATAATTCCGGACAACGCTTGCGCCCTACGTATTACCGCGGCTGCTGGCACGTAGTTAGCCGGCGCTTCTTCTGCAGGTACCGTCACTTGCGCTTCTTCCCTGCTGAAAGAGGTTTACAACCCGAAGGCCGTCATCCCTCACGCGGCGTCGCTGCATCAGGCTTGCGCCCATTGTGCAATATTCCCCACTGCTGCCTCCCGTAGGAGTCTGGGCCGTGTCTCAGTCCCAGTGTGGCCGGTCGCCCTCTCAGGCCGGCTACCCGTCGAAGCCTTGGTAGGCCATCACCCCACCAACAAGCTGATAGGCCGCGAGCCCATCCCCCACCGAAAAACTTTCCAACACCCACCATGCGATGAGCGCTCATATCCGGTATTAGACCCCGTTTCCAAGGCTTATCCCGAAGTGGAGGGCAGGTTGCTCACGTGTTACTCACCCGTTCGCCACTGATCCACCCAGCAAGCTGGGCTTCACCGTTCGACTTGCATGTGTTAAGCACGCCGCCAGCGTTCGTCCTGAGCCAGGATCAAACTCTCCGTAAAAGAGAAAACAAACACCCACGCACCACAAAGGCACGACCGGGCGCTTGATCGATACTGGCCAGACCAAACTATCACTAGCTCAGTCCATCCAAAGGAATCCCACCAGACCACCACACCCAAAAGGCGCGGCAACCCGGACAGGGTTCAAAAATACTTGGCATTGACTATCAAGCACACTGTTGAGTTCTCAAACAACCGACGCACACCATCCAGGCCGAAACCCCCCAAGGCTCCGACCCCGTCCGGGGCGGACTCCCAAACTTACCCGCTCCCCCGCCCGGCGTCAAAAGCCGTCCGAACGAGGTCGTGAGCTCCCCGACCGAGGGCGCACGAGACGTCCTCGGTGTCGAGATCCGGGGGGTGGTTCGCGGCGGGACCGACCACCGGTACCCAGCCTCGCGGCTGTCTCCTCGGTGTCCGTTCCTCCCTGCCGGCTGAACGACGAGAACATTACACACACGCTCGCCGGGCGCACAACTCCGCAGGTCAGGCGGTGTTTTCGGGCCGGAGACGCCGCAGGACCCCAGCGCGGCGCACCGGGGTCCTGCGGCGTCGGCGATGGCCCGTCACTCGGCGACGGCCACCGCGAGCGTCTTCTTCCCGCGGCGCAGCACGGCGTAGCGGCCGTGCAGCAGGTCGTCGGGCTCGAGGACCTGCTCCTCCGAGGTGACCTTGACGTTGTTCACGTACGCGCCCCCCTCGGCGATCGCGCGCCGCGCCGCCGCCTTCGAGGCGACGAGGCCCGAGCCGACGAACGCGTCGACGACGAGGTCGCCGGCCTTCGCCGTCGTCCGCGGCAGCTCCGCGACCGCCGCGCCGAGCGTGCGGGCGTCGAGCGAGCCGAGGTCGCCCCGTCCGAAGAGCGCCTGGCTCGCCGCGATGACGGCGTCGGTCGCGCCCTGGCCGTGGACGAGCGTCGTCACGTCCGACGCGAGCGTGCGCTGCGCCTCGCGGGCGAACGGGCGCTCTGCGACCGCCTGCTCGAGCTCGGCGATCTCGTCGCGCGTGCGGAACGTGAACACCTTGAGGTACCGCACCACGTCGGCGTCGGCGGTGTTGAGCCAGAACTGGTAGAAGGCGTACGGGCTCGTGAGCTCGGGGTCGAGCCAGACCGCCCCGCCCTCCGACTTGCCCATCTTCGAGCCGTCCGCCTTGGTGATGAGCGGCGACGTCAGCGCGTGGGCCGCGACGCCCTCGGTCTTGCGGATGAGCTCGACGCCGGCCAGCAGGTTGCCCCACTGGTCGTTGCCGCCCATCTGCAGCGTGCAGCCGAACCGCGTGTACAACTCGCGGAAGTCCATGCCCTGCAGGACCTGGTAGCTGAACTCGGTGTAGCTGATGCCCTCGTCCGAGCGCAGGCGGCGCGCCACGATGTCCTTCGAGATCATCGTGCCGACCCGGAAGTGCTTGCCGACGTCGCGCAGGAAGTCGATCGCCGACATCTCGCCGGTCCAGTCCAGGTTGTTGACCATGCGCGCCGCGTACGGGCCCTCGAAGTCGAGGAACGGCTCGATCTGGGCCCGGATGCGCTCGACCCAGCCCGCGACGACGTCGCGCGACTGCATCGACCGCTCGGTCGTCGGGCGGGGGTCGCCGATGAGACCGGTGGCCCCGCCGACGAGCGCGAGCGGCTTGTGCCCGGCCATCTGGACGCGCCGCATGTTGAGCAGCTGGACGAGGTGGCCGACGTGCAGGCTCTGGGCGGTCGGGTCGAAGCCCGCGTAATAGGTGACCGGGCCCTCCGAGAGCGCGTCGCGCAGCGCGGCCTCGTCGGTGGTCTGCGCCACCAGGCCTCGCCAGTGCAGCTCGTCGAGAACGTCGGTCACCGTGGTACTCCCTCGCGTGGGTCGCGTCGCGGCCCGGACGGGCCGCGCGTCCTAGTCTGCCCGACGGCGCACGCCGGCCGGACCGGTGCTCCGCGCCTCAGCGCACCCGGCGGGCCACCGGCCGGTACGCCGAGACGGTCGGCTCGCCGACGAGCCAGTAGCGCCACGGGTACTCCTCGGCGCTCGCGCCGGGCCCGCTCACGCCGACGCGCGGCCCCTGCGCGATCGTGCGCAGCAGCGGGGCGACCGGCAGGTGCACGACGACGGCCCCCGCGACGTCGGTGACGTCGGCGCCGTCGTCGTCCCGGTCGATCGCGAGCGCGACGGTGAGCCGCGCGGGGCCGCGCGCGATCTGGCGGTCGGAGTCGCACCGGCCGCTCGCGGTGCGCCGGCCGCGCGCGAGCTCGACGCCGTCGACGACCTCGCCGGCGCGCAGCAGCACGGCCGAGGCCGTGCCGGGCGGTCCGCACACGACGTTGACGCAGTGGTGCAGGCCGAGGTGGCGGTAGACGTAGAGCCGCCCGGGCTCGCCGAACATCGACCTGTTGCGCTCGGTGCGGCCGCGGTAGGCGTGCGACGCCGGGTCGACCGCGCCGGCGTAGGCCTCGACCTCGGTCAGGCGCAGCGTGACGTCGCCCTGGGCGGTGCGGCGCGTGACGTACGCGCCGAGCAGGTCGCGGGCGACGTCGTGCACGTCGCGGACGTACCAGGCGCGGCCCGGGACCTGCCAGGGCGTGGGCGTCTCCTCGGGGACCGCGGCGCTCACCACGCACTCACCTCCTCGCCGAACCCGTCCAGGTGGACGTCGGCCCGGGCCCTGGTCTGCTCGCGAGCGTAGTGGGCGGCCTCGTCGGCCATCCACCGCAGCCAGTGGCCGCGCGCCGCCTCGCCGTCGCGCGCGAGCCCGCGGCGCAGCCGCTCGGTGTCGTCGGCCTCGACCCAGACCCGCAGCGACGCCCAGGGGTCGACCTGGCGCGCCGCCGCGCCGCACCCCTCGACGACGAGCACGGGGGCGCGCTCCACGACGTGCTCCTCGGCGTACGCGCCGGCGTGCCAGTCGTAGCGCCGGTAGCGACCGGGGCGCCCGGCCGCGAGCGGCTCGAGCACCCACTCGCGCAGCCGGGCCGCGCCCCCGTCGGGACCGGCCTCCCAGCCCTCGTACAGGTCGTCGAGGTGCACGACCGGGCACGCGAACGCGACGGCGAGCTGGGTCGCGAGCGTGGACTTGCCCGACCCGGCCGGCCCGTCGACGCACACGAGGCGCGTGCGGCGCCACGGCTCGGGCGCACCCGGACCGGGCAGGCGCGGCGCGGCGTCGTGCACGCGCCGCACCAGCCGGTCGAGCACCGGTGGCGGGACGGTCACACCGTCAGCCCTCGGCCCAGAAGCGGTACTCGGTGGCCCGCTCCTTGGCCGCCTGGAGCTGCTCGGCGACGCGCGCGGGCGCGGTCCCGCCGACGGCGTCGCGCGACGCGACCGAGCCCTCGACCGTGAGCACCGAGCGCACCTCGGGGGTCAGGTGCTCGGAGATGGCGGCCAGGTCGGCGTCGGACAGGTCCCACAGCTCGATGCCGCGCTCCTCGCAGACGCGCACGCACGCCCCGGCCACCTCGTGCGCGACGCGGAACGGGACGCCCTCGCGCACGAGCCACTCCGCGACGTCGGTCGCGAGCGAGAAGCCCTGCGGGGCCAGCTCGGCCATCCGGGCGGTGTCGAACGTCAGCGTGCGCACCATGCCTGCGAACGCGGGCAGCAGCACGGTCAGCGTGGCGACCTGGTCGAAGACGGGCTCCTTGTCCTCCTGCAGGTCGCGGTTGTACGCGAGCGGCAGGCCCTTGAGCGTCGTGAGTAGGCCCGTGAGGTCGCCGACGAGGCGCCCGGCCTTGCCGCGCGCGAGCTCGGCGATGTCGGGGTTCTTCTTCTGCGGCATGATGCTCGACCCGGTCGACCAGGCGTCGTCGAGCCGCACGAAGCCGAACTCCTTGGTGTTCCAGAGGATGATCTCCTCGGACAGGCGCGACAGGTCGACGCCGATCATCGCCGCGACGAACGCGAACTCGGCGACGACGTCGCGCGCGGCGGTGCCGTCGATCGAGTTCTCGACCGGCCCGTCGAAGCCGAGCTCGGCCGCGACCGCCGCCGGGTCGAGCCCGAGCGACGACCCCGCGAGCGCCCCCGACCCGTACGGCGACCGGGCGGCGCGCACGTCCCAGTCGATGAGGCGGTCGACGTCGCGCAGCAGCGGCCACGCGTGCGCCAGCAGGTGGTGCGCGAGCAGCACCGGCTGGGCGTGCTGCAGGTGCGTGCGCCCGGGCATCACGGCCTCGCCCGCGGCCTCGGCCTGCGCGATGAGCTCGTCGACGAGGTCGACGAGCTGGCGCGCGAGGAGGCGCGCGTTGTCGCGGAGGTAGAGCCGCACGAGCGTGGCGATCTGGTCGTTGCGCGACCGGCCGGCGCGCAGCTTGCCGCCCAGCTCCTCGCCGGCACGCTCGAGCAGGCCGCGCTCGAGCGCGGTGTGCACGTCCTCGTCCTCGGGCGCGGCGACGAACGCGCCCGACGCGACGTCGGCCGCGAGCCGGTCGAGGGCCGCGTGCATGCGCTCGAGCTCGTCGTCGTCGAGCAGCCCGGCGGCGTGCAGGACCTTGGCGTGCGCCTTGGAGCCGCGCACGTCGTACGCCGCGAGCGCCCAGTCGAACTGGGTCGACCTCGACAGCGCCGCGAGCTCGGGCGACGGGCCGCCCGCGAAGCGGCCGCCCCAGAGCGCGACGTTCGCGCCGTCGGCGCCCGGCGTCGCGCCGCTCATCAGAGCGTCCCGACGCCGAAGTCGACGCCGTTGCCGAACTTCTCGTCGCGCGCGGCGGCGAGCTTGGCGGACAGCCCGTAGATCTCGATGAAGCCCTTGGCCTGCGACTGGTCGAACGTGTCGCCCTCGTCGTAGGTGGCGAGGTTGAAGTCGTACAGCGCGGCCTCCGACCGGCGGCCGGTGACGGTCGCGCGACCGCCGTGCAGCACCATGCGGATGTCGCCCGAGACGTACTTCTGGGTCTCGTCGACGAACGTGTCGAGGTTCTTCTTCAGCGGCGAGAACCACATGCCGTCGTACACGAGCTCGGCCCAGCGCTGCTCGACGAACCGCTTGAAGCGGGCCTGCTCGCGCTCGAGCGTGACGTTCTCGAGCTCCTGGTGCGCCGCGATGAGCGCGACCGCGCCGGGGGCCTCGTAGATCTCGCGGGACTTGATGCCCACCAGGCGGTCCTCGACGATGTCGATCCGGCCGACGCCCTGCGCGCCGGCGCGGCGGTTCATCTCCTGGATGGCCTCGAGCGGGGTCACGGCGACGCCGTCGAGCGCGACGGGCACGCCCCGCTCGAACGTGATGACGACCTCGTCCGCGACCGGCGGGAACGTCGGGTCGTCGGTGTAGGAGTAGACGTCCTTGGTGGGCTCGTTCCAGATGTCCTCGAGGAAGCCGGTCTCGACGGCGCGACCCCAGACGTTCTGGTCGATGGAGAACGGGTTGCGCTTGGTGGTCGCGATCGGCAGGTCGTGCTTCTCGGCGTAGTCGATGGCCTTCTCGCGCGTCAGCGCGAGGTCCCGCACGGGCGCGATCGACTTGAGCTCGGGGGCGAGCGACGTCGTCGCCACCTCGAAGCGGACCTGGTCGTTGCCCTTGCCGGTGCAGCCGTGCGCGACCGTCGTCGCGCCGAACTGGCGCGCCGCGCGCACGAGGTGCTTGACGATCACCGGGCGCGAGAGCGCCGAGACGAGCGGGTACCGGTCGAGGTACAGGCCGTTGGCCTTGAGGGCCGGCATGCAGTACTCGGCGGCGAACTCGTCGCGCGCGTCGGCGACGTACGCCTCCACCGCGCCGCAGTCGAGCGCACGCTGGCGGATGACGTTCATGTCCTCGCCGCCCTGGCCGACGTCGACGGCGACGGCGACGACCTCGGCGCCCGTGGCCTCGGCGATCCAGCCGATCGCGACGGAGGTGTCCAGGCCGCCCGAGTAGGCGAGCACGACGCGTTCAGTCATGAATCTTCTCTTTCTTGCGTTCCGGTGTGGGTCAAGTCTGGCAGGCCGGCTCAGGGAGCCGTGAGCTCGAGGAAGCGGCGGGCGAGCTCGTCGCCGCCGTCCGGGTCCCGTGCGATGACGAGGATTGTGTCGTCCCCGGCGATGCAGCCGAGGACGCCGGGGAAGACCGAGTGGTCGATCGCCGAGGCGAGGTAGTTCGCGGCGCCCGGCGGCGTGCGCAGGACGACGAGGTTGCCCGACGCCTCGGCCGACACGAGCAGGTCGGCGCACAGCCGCGCGAGACGGGCCGCGAGGTAGCCGGCGTCGTTGTCGCCGACGCCGGCCGCCTGGACGCTGCGGTCGCCGCCCTCGCCCGGCACGGCGTAGACGAGGGCGCCCGAGGCGGTGCGCACCTTCTCGGCGCGCAGCTCGATGAGGTCGCGCGAGAGCGTGCCCTGCGTGACGCTCACGCCGGACTCGGCGAGCGCCTTCGCGAGCTCCGACTGCGAGTGGATCGCGGTGCGGCGCACGATCTCGACGATGCGAGCCTGGCGCGCGGCCTTGGTCGTGGGGGCGTTCATCGCGCCTCCAGCAGCCAGGTGAGCAGGGCCTTCTGGGCGTGCAGGCGATTCTCCGCCTCGTCCCACACGACCGACCGGGGCCCGTCGATCACCTCGGCGGTGACCTCCTTGCCGCGGTACGCGGGCAGGCAGTGCAGGAAGACCGCGTCGGGCGCGGCGCCCGCGAGCAGCGCGTCGTCGACCTGGTAGGGGCGGAAGGGCGCGTCGCGCTCGTCGGCCTCGTCCTCGTCGCCCATGGACACCCACGTGTCGGTCGCGACGACGTCGGCGCCCGCGACGGCGGCGGCCGCGTCGGTCGTGACGGCCACCGAGCCGCCCGTCGAGGCCGCGATCGCGGTCGCGCGCTCGACGACCGCGTCGTCGGGCAGGTAGCCGGCCGGGCCGGCGACCGCGACGTGCATGCCCGCGGTCGCGCCGCCGAGCAGGTACGACGCCGCCATGTTGTTGGCGGCGTCGCCGACGTACGCGAGCCGCTGGGTGGCCAGCGCGGACACGCCGCCGCGGTGCTGGGCGACCGTGAGCAGGTCGGCGAGGACCTGGCACGGGTGGAACTGGTCGGTGAGCGCGTTGACGACCGGCACGCGCGAGACCGCGGCCATCTCCTCGATCCGCTCCTGGCCGAACGTCCGCCACACGATGGCCGCGACCTGCCGGTCGAGGACCCGCGTGACGTCGGCGACCGACTCGCGCACGCCGACCTGGGCGAGGCGGCCGTCGACGACGAGGGGGAACCCGCCGAGCTCGGCGACGCCCGTCGCGAACGACACCTGGGTGCGCAGCGTCGGCTTGTCGAACAGGATCGCGACGCCCCTAGGCCCGGCGAGCGGCGTGCGCACGTAGCGGTCCTCCCGGAACGCCATCGCGAGCTCGAGCACCTCGCGCTGCTCGGCGGGCGTGAGGTCGTCGTCGCGCAGGAAGTGGCGGGGCATCACGCCTCCTCGGTCTCGTCGGGCCGATCGTCAGGCAGATCGTCGGGCAGATCGTCGGGCAGATCGTCGGGCAGATCGTCGGGCCGATCGTCAGGCAGATCGTCGGGCAGCGTCAGGGTCGCGAAGAAGCGCGCGGCCTCGCGCGCCTGCTCGGCGGTGAGGACGAGCGGCGGCGCGAGCCGGACGGCGTCGGGCGCGACCGCGTTCACGATGAGGCCGGCGTCGAGCGCGCGCCGGGCGACGTCGGCCGCCACGGGGTGCGTGAGCCGCACGGCGAGCAGGAGCCCGCGGCCGCGCACCTCGCGCACGAGCGGGCTGCCGCACATCTCGATCTCCTGGCGCAGCAGCGCGCCGACCTCGCGCACGTTCGACAGCAGGCCGTCGCGCTCGATGACGCCGATCGTCGCGAGCGCGGCGGCGGCCGCGACGGGGTTGCCGCCGAACGTCGTGCCGTGCTGGCCGCGGCCGAGCAGGGTCGCGGCGCGCTCGCCGAACGCCACGACCGCGCCCACGGGGAACCCACCGCCGAGGCCCTTGGCCAGCGTGACGACGTCGGGCACGACCCCGCCGCCGACCTCGGGCTGCTGGAACGCGAACCACGAGCCGGTGCGCCCGACGCCGGTCTGCACCTCGTCCAGCACGAGCAGGGCGCCCGCCTCGGACGTGAGGCGGCGCGCGAGCGCGAGGTAGCCCGGCGGCAGGGGCCGCACGCCCGCCTCGCCCTGGACGGGCTCGGCGACGAAGGCCGCGACCGGGCCGCGTTCGGCGACGGCCGCGGGCGAGAACGCGTGCTCGAGGGCCTCGGTGTCGCCGAACGGCAGGTGCTCGACCCCGCCGGGCAGCGGCTCGAACGGCTCGCGGTACGCGGGCTTGTGCGTGAGCGCGAGCGCGCCCATCGACCGGCCGTGGAAGGCCCCCTCGAGCGCGAGCACCCGGGTGCGGGGCGTCCCGTCGTCGGACGCCACGCGGCGCGTCATCTTGAACGCGGCCTCGACGGCCTCGGTGCCCGAGTTCGTGAAGAACACGCGCGAGCCGTCGGGCGCGCCGGCGAGGCGCAGGAGCGTCTCGGCGAGGGCGATCTGCGTCGGCGTCCCGAAGAAGTTGGAGACGTGGCCGAGCGTGCCGAGCTGGGCGCTGATCGCCGCGGTGAGCGTCGGGTGCGCGTGGCCCAGCGCGTTGACCGCGATGCCGGCGAGCAGGTCCAGGTACCGGCGCCCGTCGGCGTCCCACACGTACGCGCCCTCGCCGCGCACGAGGATGCGCTGCGGCGGGCCGAACGTGTCCATGACCGAGCGCCGGTACGCCTCGGTCCAGCCGGCCGACGACAGGTCGCGCGGCGCGGCGCCGTGCGCGAGGGTGTCGAGGATCTCGCTCATGCCGGGGCCTCCGTCGCGGACGGCAGGGTCGCGGCGGGCGTCGCGTCGGGGACCACCATCGTCCCGTTGCCCCGCGTGGTGAACACCTCGAGCAGCACCGAGTGCGGCTGGCGCCCGTCGATGACGGTCGCGCGGGGCACGCCGCCCCGCACGGCCCGCAGGCACGCCTCCATCTTGGGCACCATGCCGGCCGACAGCGACGGCAGCAGCGCGGCCAGGTCGGACGCGCTGATCTTCTCGACGAGCGACGAGCGGTCGGGCCAGCTCGTGTACAGGCCCTCGACGTCGGTCAGGACGATGAGCTTCTTGGCGCCGAGCGCGACCGCGAGCGCCGCCGCGGCCGTGTCCGCGTTGACGTTGAGCACCTGCGTGGGGTCGTCGACGTCGGGCGCGACCGTGGAGACCACGGGGATGCGGCCGGCGTCGAGCAGGTCCTGGACGGCGGACGGGTGGACCTCGACGACGTCGCCGACGAGCCCGACGTCGACCGGCTCGCCGTCGACGACGGCGTGCCGGCGTGCGGCGCCGAACAGGCCGCCGTCCTCGCCCGAGAGGCCGACGGCGCGCGGGCCGTGCGCGTTGATGAGCCCGACGAGCTCGCGCGAGACCTGACCGACGAGGACCATGCGCACGACGTCCATGGCCTCGGGCGTGGTCACGCGCAGGCCGCCGCGGAACTCGCTGCGGATGTCGAGCCGGTCGAGCATCGCGTTGATCTGCGGGCCGCCGCCGTGCACGACCACGGGGCGCAGGCCCACCTGGCGCAGGAAGACCATGTCCTGCGCGAAGGCGGCCTTGAGGGTGTCGTCGACCATGGCGTTGCCGCCGTACTTGACGACGACGAGGGCACCGGCGAACTCCTGCAGCCACGGCAGCGCCTCGAGGAGGACCTCGGCCTTCTGCTCGGGCCGCAGGTCGGTGACGTCGAGCTCGTTCGAGGTGCTCATGAGGAGTACGCGCTGTTCTCGTGGACGTAGTCGTGCGTGAGGTCGTTGGTCCAGACGGTCGCCGTGGCGTCGCCCGCGTGCAGGTCGATCTCGACCCGCACCTCGCGCCCGGCGGCGAGGTCGACGAGCTCGCGGGGCTCGCCCACTCCCCCGGCCCGGCACACCTGGACGCCGTTGATCGTCACGTCGATCGCGAGCGGGTCGAACGGGGCGACGTCCTCCGGCACGGTGCCCGCGGCCGCGACGACGCGGCCCCAGTTGGGGTCGTTGCCGAAGATCGCGGCCTTGAACAGGTTGGAGCGGGTCACGGCGCGCGCGACGGCGACGGCGGCGTCCTCGTCGGAGGCGTGGGTCACGGTCACCGCGATGTCGTGGCTGGCGCCCTCGGCGTCGGCGACGAGCCGGCGCGCGAGGTCGGCGCAGACGGCGGTGACGGCCTCGGTGAGCTCCTCGGCCGTCGGCGTGACGCCCGAGGCGCCGCTCGCCAGCAGGATCACGGTGTCGTTCGTCGACATGCAGCCGTCGGAGTCCACGCGGTCGAACGTCGTGCGCGTCGCGGCGCGCAGGGCGGCGTCGGCGGTCGCGGCGTCGACGACGGCGTCGGTCGTGACGACGCTCAGCATCGTCGCCAGGCCGGGCGCGAGCATGCCGGCACCCTTGGCCATGCCGCCCACGGCCCAGCCGTCGCGAACCTGCTCGGCCTGCTTGGCGACCGTGTCGGTCGTCATGATCGCGTGCGCCGCGGCGTCGCCGCCGTCGGGCGAGAGCGCGCCGGCCGCGGCGTCGACGCCGGCCAGCAGCGCGTCCATGGGCAGGCGGACGCCGATGAGCCCGGTGCTGCACACGAGGACGTCGGCCGCGCCGACCTCGTCCTCGGGCGTGGCGGCCGACGCCGAGAGCGTGGCCGCGACGTGCTCGGCGGTGCGGTGGGTGTCGGCGAAGCCCTCGGGCCCGGTGCAGGCGTTGGCGCCGCCGGAGTTGAGCACGACCGCGCGGGCCGCGCCGTCGGACACCGCCTGGCGCGTCCACAGCACGGGCGCGGCCTGCACCCGGTTGCTCGTGAGGACCGCGGCCGCGGTGCGCAGGGGCCCGTCGTTGACGACGAGCGCGACGTCGCGCGCGCCGGTGGACTTCAGGCCCGCGGCGACGCCGGCGGCCCGGAAGCCCTGCGGGGTCGTGATGCCCGTCATGGTGCGACTCCTTCGGTGACGAGACCGGCGGTCTCGGGCAGGCCCAGCGCGACGTTCATGGCCTGCACGGCCTGCCCCGCGGTGCCCTTGACGAGGTTGTCGATCGCGGTGACCGTCACGACGCGGCCGGCGGCGCGGTCGACGGCGACCTGGACCAGGGCCGTGTTGGCCCCGAGCGTCGCGGCGGTCGAGGGCCAGCGACCCTCGGGCAGCAGCTCGACGAACGGCTCGTCGGCGTACGCGGCCTCCCAGGCGGCGCGGACCTGCGCGTCGGTCGCCTCCTCGTGGCCGGGCGCGAGCCGGGCGGTGACCGTGGCGAGGATGCCGCGCGCCATGGGCACGAGCGTGGGCGTGAAGCTGATCGAGACGTCGGTCGCGCCCGCGGCGCGCAGGTTCTGCGCGATCTCGGGGATGTGCCGGTGCGTGCCGCCGACGGCGTACGGCGCGGCCGCGCCGAGGGCCTCGCTCGCGAGCAGGTGCGGCTTGAGCGCCTTGCCGGCGCCCGAGTACCCGTTGGCCAGGACGGCCACGAGGTCGACCGGGCTCACGAGACCGGCGGCGACGCCCGGCTGGATGCCGAGCGTCACGGCCGTGACGTTGCAGCCGGGCACGGCGACGCGCCGCGCGCCGGCAAGCGTCTCGCGCTGGCGGGTGCCGTCGTCGTGCAGGAGCTCGGGCAGGCCGTAGGGCCACGTGCCCGCGTGGGCCGAGCCGTAGAAGGCCTCCCAGTCGGCGGGCGAGGCGAGGCGGTGGTCGGCGCCGAGGTCGAGCACGAGCACGTCGTCGGGCAGCTGCGCCGCGATCTCGCCCGAGGCGCCGTGCGGCAGGCCGAGCACGACGACGTCGTGGCCCGCGAGCGCCTCGGCCGACGTCGGCTCGAGCACGCGGTCGGCGAGCGAGCGCAGGTGCGGCTGGAGGTCGCCGAGACGGGCGCCGGCGTTCGAGTGCGCCGTGAGCGTGCCCACCTCGAGGTGCGGGTGGCGCGCCGCGAGCCGGAGGAACTCGCCTCCCGCGTACCCGGACGCGCCGGCGACGGCGACCCGGAGACGGGTCCCGCCGGAGACCTGGTTGCTGACCATATGCAGAACTATACATACCTATGCAGCGCTCGTGGCGCCGTCCGGCATGCGGGCACCGCAGGGCCTGCGTCGCATCGACCCTCGCATAGTCTCGGGTCAGTGTGAGGGTGGATGTGCCGCGGTTGCGGTGGTTGGATCCCTTCACGTCTGGTGCCTGGCTCATAGCCTCGGTGTCGGCCTGTGGCCTGACCTGCATGCGTTGTGCCGGCGCCGGGTGTGAAGGGACCGGCCGGCGTGACTTGATAGGAGCGTGGCGTCGCCCCCACTGAGATGTGTCCGCCGGCCGGTCCGACCGTCCCCGTCACTGATCAGGTGAGAGGAGGCAACCACCATGGTTGTCGTTGTCGGTGCCGATGTCCACAAGCGTTCACACACGTTCGTCGCGGTCGACCCGGCCGGCCGCCGGCTCGGCCAGATGACGGTGAAGGCCGATGCCCAGGGTCATGACAAGGCGGTGCGCTGGGCCGAGTCGACGTTCGGGACTGACCTGCGGTGGGGCGTCGAGGACTGCCGGCACCTGTCGGCCCGCCTGGAGCTGGACCTGCTGGACGCCGGGCAGCAGGTGGTGCGGGTGCCGCCGAAGATGATGGCCGAGCAGCGCCGGGTCGCCCGCACCCGGGGCAAGTCGGACCCGATCGACGCCCTGGCCGTGGCCCGTGCGGTGCTGCGCGAGCCCGACCTGCCCGCCGCGTCCCATGACGAGGCGTCGCGGGAGGTCAAGCTGCTGGTCGACCACCGCGAGGACCTGGTGCGGCAGCGCACCGCGATCATCAACCGGCTGCGCTGGCACCTGCACCGGATCGACCCGGCCCTGGACCCGGCGCCCCAGTCGTTGGACCGGGCGTCCACACGGGCCCGGCTGGCGGAGTTCCTCACCGGCATCGAAGGCATCGATGCCCGCCTGGCCCGCGAGCTGCTCGACGACGTCGCCGCGCTCACGGCGCGGGCGGACGCGCTGGCCAAGGAGATTGCCCAGCTGGCTGACCAGCTCGCGCCCGAGCTGCTCGAGCTGCCCGGCTGCGGGCCGCTGACTGCGGCCAAGATCCTCGGCGAGACCGCCGGGATCGGCCGGTTCGCCCACGAGGCCAAGTACGCCATGCACGCCGGCGTCGCGCCGATCCCGGTCTGGTCCGGACGCACCGCCGGCAAGGTCCGCCTCAACAAGTCGGGCAACCGGCAGCTCAATGCGGCCCTGCACCGCATCGCCGTCACCCAGATCCGCCTCGGGGGGCTCGGCAAGGCCTACTACGACAAGCGGCTCGCGGCCGGCGACTCGAAGACCGAAGCCCTGCGCTGCCTCAAACGCCGACTCGCCCGAGTCGTGTTCAACACCCTCAAGAACGCCCAGCAAGCTGCCGCCGCAGCACAGTACGCGACAGCGGCTTGACATAGGAGAAACGCATGCGTGCAGTCGTGGCCCGCGAGGCGGGCGGTCCCGAGGTCCTGGCACTCGTCGAGCTCCCCGACCCCTCGCCCGGCCCCGGCGAGGTCCTCGTGCGGGTCGCCGCGGCGGGCGTCAACTTCATCGACACCTACCGGCGCGGCGGCGTGTACCCCATGGAGTACCCCCACGTCGTCGGCGTCGAGGGCGCGGGCGTCGTGGAGGCCGTCGGCGAGGGCGTCACGACCTTCGCGGTCGGCGACGAGGTCGCGTGGCACGACACCCACGGCTCGTACGCCGAGCTCGTCGCGGTCCCCGCGGCGCAGGCCGTGCGCGTTCCGGCGGGACTCGACCTGCGGACCGCGGCGGCGCTGCCGCTGCAGGGCATGACGGCGCACTACCTCGTGGCCTCGACGTTCGAGGTCGGCTACGGCCATGACGTGCTGCTCACCGCCGGTGCCGGCGGGGTGGGGCTGCTCGCCACGCAGCTCGCCGTCGCGCGCGGCGCGCGCGTGCTCACGACCGTCTCGTCGCCCGAGAAGGCGGCCCTGTCGGCGCAGGCCGGGGCGGCGCACACGATCGACTACGCGGCGATGGACGACATCACGTCCGAGCTGCCCGCCGTCGTGCGCGACCTCACCGACGGCGAGGGCGTGCACGTGGCGTACGACGGCGTCGGGCGGGCCACGTTCGACGCGTCGCTCGCGTCGCTGCGCCGGCGCGGGACGCTCGTGCTCTTCGGCGGCGCGTCCGGGCAGGTCCCACCCTTCGACCCGCAGCGCCTGAACTCGGGCGGGTCGCTCTACCTCACGCGCCCCACGCTCGCGCACTACACCGCGACGCGTGCCGAGCTCGAGTGGCGGGCGGGCGAGGTGCTGGGCGCCGCGGCGGCCGGGGACCTCGAGGTGCGCGTGGGCGCGGCCTACCCGCTCGCCGAGGCCGCCGAGGCGCACGCCGCGCTCGAGGCCCGCCGGACGACCGGCAAGGTGCTGCTCGTGCCCTGAGTCGGCCGGCGGGTCGGACGCCGGCCTGCGGGTCGGCACGCTCCGGCCGGTCGGCCGGCCAGGTCCGGCCGAACGGCCGATGTGCCCGGCGTGGCCCGTCGCGCACCGTGGGTCCATGACCACCCGCAACCGCCTCGCCGTCGCCGGCCTGCTCGTGCTCGCCGCGGTCCCGGTCGCCGCCGGGGCCTTCCGGCTCACGGACCTGGGCGAGCTCACGCCCGACAACGCCCGGTTCGTCACCGACCCCGTCCCGATCGTCACGCACGTCGTCATCCAGACACCGCTCGCGGCGACGAGCGTGACCGCGACCTACGAGCTGCCGGCGCACGACGACGCCGCGCTCGCCGCCCTGCGCTACGGGGTCGGAGCGGCGATGCTCGTCCAGCTCGGCCTCGCCGTGGCCGCGCTCGTGCGCCACGACTACCGCTCCCACGGCGCGTGGATGACCCGCGCGTACGCGCTCGGCATGGGCGCGGGCACTGGGCGCTCGTCTCCGCGCTGGTCGCGGTCGCGGTCGCCGAGGGCGCGCTCCTGCGCGACCTGGCGTGGCCGGGCCTCGACCGCCGTCGCCGTCGGCCTCCTGGCGCTGCTGCCCTGGCACCGCACGCACCCGCGCGCCGTGACCCTGGCCGTGACCGTCCCCGGGAGCGCGCTCGAGCTGGCCCAGGCCGCGACCGGGCGCACCCCCACCGGCCTGTTCACCGCGGGCGCCCTCGTCCTCGTGCCGTACGCCCTGTACCGGTGGGGCTCGGGGCGGGCCATCGCGGCCGGCACGCTCGCGCTCGGAGCGGGCGTCGCGGTCTCGGTCGCCACGGGCGGCGGGAGCGTGCCGGACGCGGTCGGGGGCGCGGTCGTGCTGCTGCTCGCCATGGCGCTCGGCGAGACGACCCGCCAGCGCGCCGCCGCGCGCGAACGGATCGCCGCCGAGGCGCGGTCGCCCACCACGTGACGGCCATCGCCGTGCGGGCGCAGGCCGGGCAGGTCGCCGCCGCGCCGGACGCCGCCGTCGACGCGCTGCGCGTCATCGAGGCCGAGGCGAGGCGCACCCTGGGCGAGATGCGCTCGCTCGTGCACGTGCTGCGCGACGACACCTGGCCGGGTGCCGACCTCGGCGGCCTCGACCCGCTCGACGCGGTCGCGGGCCTCGCCGCCGCCGGCCCGCCCGAGGTCCGGGTGCACGTGTCCGACGACCTCCGGCCGCTCGAGCCCGCCACGGCCGCCGCCGTGTTCCGCACGGCGCAGGAGGCCGTCACCAACGCCCGCCGGCACGCCCGCGGGGCGTCGCGCGTCGACGTCACGGTGGACCGCGCGGACGGCGCGGTCCGGCTACGGGTGCACGACGACGGCACGCCCGCGGGCCACCCCGGCACCGGGTACGGGCTGCCCGGGATGGCCGAGCGCGCGGCGCTGCCGCGTCGAGGTCGCCCGCTGGGCGTACGAGTCGGGGCTCCAGTGATATCTTGATGTCGAGATACTCGACGTCGAGAGATAAGGAACCGCCGTGGCCGACTGGTCCCCGACCGCCTACCTCCGCTACACCGACGAGCGCTCGCGCCCGTTCGGCGAGCTGCTCGCCCGCGTCCGGCGCGTGCCGTCGACCGTCGTGGACCTCGGCTGCGGGCCCGGCCACCTCACCGCGGTGCTGCGCGAGCGCTGGCCTGGCGCGTCGGTCGTCGGGCTCGACGCATCCCCCGCGATGATCGAGCGGGCGCGGGCCACCGACCCCGGCGGGACCTACGTCCTCGGGGACCTGCGCGACCACGCGGACGGGCGCTCGGGCGTCGACGACGCGGACCTCGTGGTCAGCAACGCGACGCTCCAGTGGGTCCCCGGGCACCTCGAGCTGCTCCCCCGCCTCGCCGACCGCGCGCGGCGGACGTTCGCGTTCTCGGTGCCGGGCAACCACGACGCGCCCAGCCACGTGCTGCTGCGCGAGGTCGCGTCGCGGCCGCCGTTCGCCGACGTCGTCGGCCCGGTCGAGCGGCGCGCGACGGCGGACCCCGCCGAGTACCTCGACGTGCTCGCGCGCTCCGGGTGGACGGTCGACGCCTGGGAGACCACGTACGTGCACGTGCTCGACGGCGAGGACCCGGTGCTGCGCTGGGTGTCGGCGACGGGTGCCCAGCCGGTCCTCCACGCGCTCGACGCGCACGACCGCGAGCACGGGACCGGGCTGCGCGCCCGCTTCGACGCCGAGTACGGCGCCGCGCTGCGCGAGGCCTACCCACGCCGCGCGTACGGCACGCCGTTCGCGTTCCGCCGGGTCTTCGCCGTGGCGACGCGCGAGACCGACGCCCGGGGCACGTAGCCTGGAGGCATGACCTCGCCGCCGCGCCCGCTCCGCATCGCCGTCCAGCTGCACCCGCAGCACGCCGAGTACGCCGACATCCGCGACGCCGTGCTGCGCGCCGAGGACCTCGGCGTCGACGCCGTCTTCAACTGGGACCACTTCTTCCCGCTGCGCGGCGACGAGAACGGCAAGCACTTCGAGTGCTGGACGATGCTCGGCGCGTGGGCCGAGCAGACCGAGCGCGTCGAGATCGGCGCGCTCGTCACGGGCAACGGCTACCGCAACCCCGACCTGCTCGCGGACATGGCCCGCACGGTCGACCACATCTCGGGCGGCCGCCTGATCCTCGGCATCGGGGCCGGGTGGAACCGCAAGGACTACGAGGAGTTCGGCTACGAGTTCGGCACGGCGGGCTCGCGCATCGCCGCGCTCGCCGCCGCGATGCCGCGGATCCGGGCGAGGCTCGCGGCGGGCAACCCGTCGCCGACCCGGCACATCCCGATCCTCCTCGGCGGTGGCGGGGAGAAGAAGACGCTGCGCGTCGTCGCCGAGCACGCCGACATCTGGCACTCGTTCGGCGACCCCGAGGTGCTGCGGCGCAAGTCCGCGATCCTCGACCAGCACGGCGCCGCCGTCGGCCGCGACACGGCACGCCTCGTCGAGCGGTCGGTCGAGGTCACGGGGCCGCCGTCCGAGGTGGGCGACGCCATCACGGCCGCGGGCGCGACGCTCCTGACGCTCGGCATGAACGGCCCCGACTACGACCTCACGCTCGCCAAGGAGTGGGTCGCCTGGCGCGACGACCGGCGCTGAGCCGGGCCGTCAGCGGCCCGTGAGCCCTTCGGCGAGCGGGTCGGTCCCGCCGGCCGGCAGGACGCGCAGGTGCCGCGGCGCGGCGGCCGTCGCCTCGCCGGCGAGCCGCCGCAGCGACTCCGGCGTGTCGTCGGAGACGCGCACGAACCAGCCCGAGCACGCGTCGAGCTCGCCGCGCGCGAACGCCGTCACGACCTCCACGGTGCGCTCGACGGGCGTCCACTCGCTGCGGTCGGCGTGCATGCGCATCGACCCCGTCATGTCGGTCTGCACGACGCCGGGCGCCACCTCGAGCACGCGCAGGCCGTGGGCGTGGCCCGCGGCGTGGAGGTGGTGGCCGAGCCGCATGAGCGCCGTCTTGCTGAGGTTGTAGGCGCTCGCGACCGTCATGTCGTGCGAGCCGGAGCCGCTGTTGAGGTCGACGACGCGGCCCCCGCCGCGCGCGAGCATCCCGGGCAGCACGTGGCGCGCGAGCAGGAACGGCCCGCGGACGTTCGTCTCGAGGACCTGCCACCACTCGTCGGCGTCCGCCTCCCACAGCGGCACCTCGGCGTCGATGCGGCCCGCGTTGTTGACGAGGAGGTCGACCGACCCCAGCTCGGCCTCGGCGCGCGCGACGGCGCCGGCCACGGCCCGCGCGTTGGTGACGTCGGCGGGCAGCACCACGGCCGTCCGGCCCCGCTCGCGCACCTCGGCGGCCACGTCGGCGAGCCGGTCGGCGTCCCGCGCGAGCAGCGCGACGTCGAGCCCGGCGTCCCGCAGGCCGAGCGCGACCGCGCGGCCGATGCCGCGGCTCGCGCCCGTGACGAGGGCGGTCCGCGCCGGGGCCGGGTCCGGTGCGGGCTCAGCCACGCAGGACCGCCCCCACCCGCTCGGCCGCGGCCGCGACGACGCCCTCGCGCACCGCCCGCACCTCGTCGGCCGTGAGCGTCCGGTCCGCCGCGCGCAGCCGCAGGGAGTACGCGAGCGACTTCTTGCCCTCGCCCACCTGCTCGCCCGTGAAGACGTCGAACAGGTGCGCCTCCTCGAGCAGCTCGCCGGCGCCCGCGACGATCGCCGCGTGGACGTCGGCCGCGGGGACGTCCGCGTCGACGACGAAGGCGAAGTCCTCCTTGGCCGCGGGGAACGCCGAGATGGGCGTCGCCGCGACGGGCTCGTCGCTCGCGGCGTCGACCATCGCGGAGAGGTCGAGCTCGAACGCCGACGCGCGCGCGGGCAGGCCGAGGCGCTCGACGACCGTGGGGTGCAGCTCGCCCGCGTGCCCGACGACGGTGCCGTCCGCGAGCGCGAGCGACGCGCAGCGTCCGGGGTGCCACGGCATGGTGGTGGCGTCGGCGGCCGGGGTCAGCCGGACGCCCACCCGGCGCGCGACGAGCTGCGCCGCCTCGACGGCGTCGGCCCAGTCCGCGCGGCGGCCGGCGCCCCACCATCCGGCCGGCGCGGCGCGCCCCACGAACACGCCGGCCACGTGGCGCGGCTGGTGCGGCACCGCACGGGCGAGCACCTCGAGGTCCGCGTCGGACGGCCGGACGCCGACGGGCAGCTGCGGCGCGGCGGGCGCGCCCGGCGTGGGGCGCGTGACGAGGCCGAGCTCGAACACCCCGAAGTCGTCCAGGCCGCGGGCCACGTTGCGGCGCGCGGTCTCGAGCAGCGTCACCAGCAGGTGGGTGCGCAGGAGCGGCCGGTCGTCGGCGAGCGGGTTGAGCAGGCGCAGCGCCGTGCGGCGCTCGTCGTCGGCGGGCAGGCCGAGCGCGTCGAGGTCCGCCGTGCCGACGAACGGGTACGACAGCACCTCGACGAGGCCGGCCTCCGCGAGGGCCCGCGCCACCGAGCGGCGCGTGCGCTGCTCGGCCGTGAGCCCGCGCCCGCCCGGCGCCGCCGGCAGCACCGACGGCACCTGGTCGTAGCCCTGGATGCGCACGACCTCCTCGACGAGCGCGGCGGGCTCCGTGAGGTCGGGGCGCCACGTCGGCGGGGTCACGAGGACGTCGGTCGAGCCGTCCACGGGCTCGGCGACCGTGCATCCGATCTGCTCGAGCGTGCTCACGACCTGCTCGCGCGTGTACGGCACGCCCGCGAGCCGCGCGGCCAGCGTCACGTCGAACGCGACGGCCGCGGGCGGCGTCGTGGTGTCGAGGTCGCCCACGGCGGGGTCGGCCTTGCCGCCTCCGAGCTCGACGAGCAGGTCGACCACGCGCTGGGCGGCGACCGCCGGCAGCCTCGGGTCGACGCCGCGCTCGAAGCGCTTGGCGGCCTCCGACGGCAGCTTGTGGCGCCGCGCGGTCCGGGCGACCGAGACGGGGTCGAAGTGGGCGGCCTCGACGAGCACGTCCGTCGTCGTGGCGCTCACCTCGGACGACGCCCCGCCCATGACGCCGGCCAGGCCGAGCACGCGCGAGCCGCGCGCGCCCGAGGGCGAGTCGGTGATGAGCAGGTCCTCGGCGTCGAGCGCGCGCTCGACGCCGTCGAGCGTCGTCAGCCGCTCGCCCGGCGCCGCACGCCGCACGACGATCGGCGCGGCAACCTTCTCGAGGTCGTACGCGTGCAGCGGCTGACCGAGGTCGAGCATGACGTAGTTGGTGACGTCCACGGCGAGCGAGATCGAGCGCATGCCCGATCCCACGAGGCGGCGCCTCATCCAGCCCGGCGTCGGGGCGGACGGGTCGATCCCGCGCACGACGCGCGTGACGAAGCGGTCGCAGCCGACCTGGCCGTCGATCGGCGCGGCGTCGTCCACCTCGACAACGAACCCGTCCGGCGTGGCCGCGGGCGGCGGCGTCGGCAGCGCCTCCGGCAGCCCGCGGTCGGTGAAGGCCGCCCCGGTCGAGTGCGCGTACTCGCGCGCCACGCCGCGGTAGCTGAACGCGTACCCGCGGTCGGGCGTCACGTTGATCTCGAGCACCTCGTCGCCCAGGCCGAGCAGCGCGACGGCGTCCTGCCCGGGCGTCAGGTCGTCCGCGGCGAAGCCGTGCCGCGTCAGCACCATGATGCCGTCGTGGTCGTCGCCGATCCCGAGCTCGCGCACCGAGCAGATCATGCCGTCCGAGACGTGGCCGTACGTCTTGCGGCTCGCGATCGCGAAGCCGCCCGGCAGCACCGCGCCGGGCAGTGCGACGACGACGAGGTCGCCCGCGCCGAAGTTGTGCGCGCCGCACACGATGCCGCGCGAGCCGCCCTCGGCGTTGTGCTCGCCGACGTCGACCTGGCACCAGTTGATCGTCTTGCCGTTCTTCTGCGGCTCGGGGGTCAGCTCGAGCACGCGGCCCACGACGAGCGGGCCGGTCACGGCCGCGCCGTGGATCGCCTCCTCCTCGAGACCGACGCGCACGAGGTCGGCCGCGAGGCGCTCGGCGGTGAGGTCGGCGGGGAGCTCGACGTGGTCGGCGAGCCAGTCCATGACGATGCGGGGCATCAGATCTCCATCCCGAACTGCGTGGAGAAGCGCACGTCGCCCTCCACGATGTCGTGCATGTCCGCGATCGAGTGGCGCAGCATGAGCGTGCGCTCGATCCCCATCCCGAAGGCGAAGCCGGAGTACTCCTCGGGGTCGACGCCGGCGGCGCGCAGCACGTTCGGGTGGACCATGCCGCAGCCGCCCCACTCGATCCAGCCCGGCCCGCCCTTCTTCTGCGGGAACCACAGGTCCATCTCGGCGCTGGGCTCGGTGAAGGGGAAGAAGCTCGGGCGCAGACGGGTCTTGGCCTCGGGGCCGAACATCGCGCGCGCGAACGCGTCGAGCGTGCCCACGAGGTTCGCCATCGTCAGCCCCTTGTCGACCGCGAGCCCCTCGACCTGGTGGAACACGGGCGTGTGCGTCGCGTCGAGCGCGTCGGTGCGGAAGACCTTCCCGGGCACGGCGACGTAGAGCGGCACGCCGCGCGCGAGCAGCGAGCGGGCCTGCACCGGCGAGGTGTGCGTGCGCAGCACGAGGTTCGGCGCGTCTTGGTGCGCCTGCCCGTCGGTCCCGGCGACGTAGAACGTGTCCTGCATCTGGCGCGCCGGGTGGTCGGGCCCGAAGTTGAGGGCGTCGAAGTTGTACCACTCGGCCTCGACCTCGGGGCCGTCGGCGATCTCCCAGCCGAGGCCGACGAAGAAGTCGGCGATGCGCTCCTGGACGAGCTCGATCGGGTGCCGCGCCCCGACCGGCCGACGGCCCGCCGGCAGCGTGACGTCGACGGCCTCGTCGACGAGGACGCGCGCGTCCCGCTCGGCCTCGAGCTCGGCCTGCCGGGCCGCGAGCGCCTGGGACACCCGACCCCGGCGCGGGCCGACGTTCTTGCCCGCGGCGGCCTTGTCCGGTCCCGGCAGCGCTCCGATGGCGCGGTTCGCGAGCGCGAGCGGGCTGCGGTCGCCGGTGTGCCTCGTCCGGACGGCCTTGAGCTCGTCGAGGTCGCGGGCCGCGGCGATGTCCGCCAGGGCGGCGTCCACCGCGGCGTCGAGCGCGTCGGGGTCCAGGGGATCGGGCGTGGACATGCGTGCCTTCCTCGAGGTGGGTGAGCGGCAGGGGTCAGTCTATGTGTCCGCGCGGACGCCCCGGACGTGCTTTTCGCCCGCCCTCAGCGCGCGAGGCGGACGACGGCGACGTCGTCGTGCAGCGGGCCGCCCGACCGGCCGGCGCCGAGCTCGGAGGCGACGACGTGCACGGCCTCGACGGGCCAGGCGGGCCCACGGTAGACCGCGAGCGCGCGAGCCCAGTGCGCGAGCGGCGACGCCGCGTCGTCGCTCCGGCCGCGCGGGCGGCGCGAGCCCCGCTCCCCCGTCCTGCCGGCGCGTCCTGCCCGGGACGCCGACGCCCGGGCGACCGTGAGGTGCGGGCGGCCGCCGGCGCGGTCGTCCGCGGGCAGGCCGGCGTCGGCGGCGGCCTCCTCCACGAGCGCCGCGAGGCTCCGCAGCGCGTCGAGCGCCCCGGTGACGCCGACCCAGAGGGTGCGCCCGCCGAAGGACCCGCCGCCCGCGAGCTCGAGCTCGAACGCGCGGGTGCCGGCGAGCGCGGCGGTCAGCGCGTCGACGTAGCCGGGCACCGCGCCGTCGGGCACCTCGCCGTGGAACGCGAGCGTGACGTGCCGCTGCTCCTTGGGCACCCAGCGCAGGCCGGCGCCCGGGTCGGCGACGGCGGCCCCGCCGACGCCGCCGAGGGCGAGGTCGAGGTGCGCCGACGCCGCGGCCGACGGGTACACGGCGGTGAAGAGTCGCACCCTCGGGATGCTAGCGGGGTCAGCGCTGCGCGCGGCCGCTGGCGTAGAGGCAGACGGTCGCGGCGGTCGCGAGGTTGAGCGACTCCGCCCTGCCCCGGATCGGCACGCGCACGACGGCGTCGGCGAGCGCGCGGTCCGCCTCCGGCAGGCCCCAGGCCTCGTTGCCGAAGACCCACGCGGTCGAGCGCGCGAGGTCGGGCGAGGCGCCGGGCGTGCCCGCGGCGTCGAGGAGGTCGTCGAGGTCGAGGTCGCCCCCGCCGTCGGCGGCGAGCACCGTGCAGCCCGCGCCGCGCAGCGCCTCGACGGTCTCGGCGAGTCCCACGTCGGTGACGACGGGCAGGTGGAACATCGAGCCGGCGGTCGAGCGGACGACCTTGGGGTTGTACATATCGACGCTCTCGCCCGCGAGGACGACGAGGTCGGCGCCCGCGGCGTCGGCCGCCCGGATCACGGTGCCGGCGTTGCCCGGGTCGCGCACGGTCGCCAGGACCGCGACGAGCAGCGGCCGGGCGCCGGCCGCCTCGCGCAGCGCGGCGTCGAGCGACGGCTCCTGCGTGCGCACGACGGCCAGCACGCCCTGCGCGTCGGGACTCATGGCCTCGAGCACCTCGCGCGTGCCCAGGTGCACGTAGAGACCCGCGGCGAGCGCGGCGTCGAGGATCTCGGCGTACCGCTCGGCCGTCGCCGGTGTGAGGTAGACGTCCCGGACGGCGCCGGGCGCGTGGCGCACGGCCTCGCGCACGCCCTGCGGCCCCTCGACGAGGAACTGCCCGTGCCGGGAACGCGCAGGACGCCCGGACAGCGCCCTGACCTGCTTGACCCGGTCCGCACGCGGGTTCGCGAGCGTCACGTCGGGGATGCGGTGCATCGACAGGTCGGGGTGTCCGGGCGTCCTGGGGTGCTGAGCCGGGCTCAGGCGGCCTTCGGCGCGTTGACGTCCGAGGGCAGCGCGTCCTTGGCGACCTGGACGAGCGCGTTGAACGCCGCCACGTCGTTGACCGCGAGCTCGGCGAGCATGCGGCGGTCGACCTCCACACCCGCGGCCTTGAGGCCCTGGATGAGGCGGTTGTAGGTCAGGCCCTGCGCGCGGGACGCAGCGTTGATGCGCTGGATCCACAGCTTGCGGAAGTCGCCCTTCTTCGCCTTGCGGTCGCGGTAGGCGTAGACGAGCGAGTGGGTGACCTGCTCCTTCGCCTTGCGGTAGAGGCGCGAGCGCTGGCCGCGGTAGCCGCTGGCGCGCTCGAGGGTCGTACGGCGCTTCTTGTGGGCGTTGACCGCCCGCTTCACGCGTGCCACGTGATGCTCCTTGCAGTTCGGGTCGGAAGTGGGTCCGGCAGGACGTCACCCGCCGGGGTGGCTCACTTGCCGAGCAGCTTCTTGATCTTCTTGACGTCGGCCTGCGAGACCTCCTGGTCCATCGCGAGGCGGCGCGTGCGGGTGGTCGGCTTGTGCTCGAACAGGTGGCGGCGGTTCGCCTGCTCCCGCATGACCTTGCCGCTGCCGGTGACCCGGAAGCGCTTCTTGGCGCCGGAGTGCGTCTTGTTCTTCGGCATGACTGCCGTCTCTCCTCGTGTCGGTCGCCCGCCGGGTGACGGGCGACGTGGTGCGGACCATGGCCGGTGGGCCGGCCCGGTGCCAAATGGTCTGTGCCGGCCTCAGCTCGCGCGCGGGCCGGGGCGCGGCGCGGGCCGCGGTGCTGCCGGGCGGGGCCGCGGCGGCGCGGGCGCGGCGGCCGGGGCCGGGGCCGGGGCCGCGTCCCGGGCGGGCGCCTGGGGCTCGGCCTGGGCCTGCGGCTGCTGCGGCTGCTCCGCGGGCTCGGCGGGGGCCTCGGTCTCGGGAGCGGCCTGCGCGGGCTGCTCGTCCTGGGTCGCGCGGGCGCGCGCCTCGGCCTTGACCTCCGACTTGGTCTTGCGCTGGGCGTTGACCTCGGCGGAGCGCCGGCGCTGCTCGCTCTTGGCGTCGGCCTTCTTCTTGACCGGCGCGAGGACCATGGTCATGTTGCGGCCGTCCTGCTTCGGCATCGACTCGACGAAGCCGAGCTCCGACACGTCGTCCGCGAGGCGCTGCAGCAGACGCACGCCCATCTCGGGGCGCGACTGCTCGCGGCCGCGGAACATGATCATGACCTTGACCTTGTCGCCGGCCGAGAGGAACCGCTCGACGTGCCCCCTCTTGGTGGCGTAGTCGTGCGGGTCGATCTTGAGGCGGAACCGGATCTCCTTGAGGACCGTGTTCGCCTGGTTCCGCCGCGCCTCGCGCGCCTTCATGTCGGACTCGTACTTGAACTTGCCGTAGTCCATGAGCTTGGCGACGGGCGGGCGGGCGTCCGGTGCGACCTCGACGAGGTCGAGGTCGGCGTCCTGGGCAAGCTTCAGGGCGACCGCCGTGGCAACCACGCCGACCTGCTCCCCGCCCGGGCCGATGAGCCGGACCTCGGGGACGCGGATCCGGTCGTTGATGCGAGGCTCGCTGATGGTGATGCTCCTAGGAACTCGTCGGAACGACCGCCAGGAACGAGGAACGGCCCCCGCCCTGAGCACCAGGTGGAGGCCGTCGGTCCGACGCCGGGCGCACGGGTGCGCCGACGACCGGGGGCAGGACGACGCGCCGCGAGAGCGCCTCGCCCCGACCGGGACCCGGCTCCTGTCGGCCGCCGTGGGCGGCGCGTCGGTGCTCGGGTGGGATGGACTCCACTTGATGCACCCGTCCGCCTCGCGGCGTCCGGGTCGGTCAGCGCACAAGGCTAGCACGAGCCCGCCCGGCCACGACAGGCCGCGACGGCCTCGGCGGACGTGACCCGCGCGACAGCACCGCACCACCGACCGCCTCGCGGACGCAACTTGGAATCGTTCCAGAAAAGGCCTAGGGTCGTCGCCATGGGCAACCACCAGGAGCTGCTGCGCGACGCGGGGCTGCGCGTCACCGGCGTGCGGCTCGGTGTGCTCCGGACGCTCGACCGCCTCCCGCACGCCACCGCCGACGACGTCGTGCAGGCCGTGCGCGAGGAGCTCGGGTCGGCGTCCGTCCAGGCCGTGTACGACACGCTCCACGCGCTGACCGACGCCGGCCTCCTGCGGCGCATGGAGCCGGCGGGCCACCCCGCCCGGTACGAGCGGCGCGTGGGCGACAACCACCACCACGTGGTGTGCCGCGCGTGCGGCGCGGTGGCCGACGTCGACTGCACGGTCGGCCAGGCGCCGTGCCTCACGCCGAGCGCGACGCACGGCTTCACCATCGACCTCGCCGAGGTGACGTTCTGGGGCCTGTGCCCCGCGTGCGCGGCGAGCCGCTGACCTCCCTCCCACGCCAACCCCGAAGAAAGGACGTCGAGACATGACGACCCCGTTCACCACCACGCAGACCGGCACGCCGGTCACGAGCGACGCGCACTCGCTCACGGTGGGTGCGGACGGCCCCACCGTCCTGCACGACCGGTACCTGGTCGAGAAGCTCGCCCAGTTCAACCGCGAGCGGATCCCCGAGCGGATCGTGCACGCCAAGGGCGGCGGCGCCTTCGGCGAGTGGGAGATCACCGGCGACGTCTCGGCGTACACGCGCGCCGCCGTCTTCCAGCCCGGCGCGAAGGGCGAGGTCGCGCTGCGCTTCTCGTCGGTCGCGGGCGAGCAGGGCTCCCCCGACACCTGGCGCGACGTGCGCGGCTTCGCGCTGCGTTTCTACACGACCGAGGGCAACCTCGACGTCGTCGGCAACAACACGCCGGTGTTCTTCATCCGCGACGCCATCAAGTTCCCCGACTTCATCCACTCGCAGAAGCGCCTGCCCGGCTCAGGCCTGCGCGACGCGGACATGCAGTGGGACTTCTGGACGCTCTCGCCCGAGTCGGCCCACCAGGTCACCTACCTCATGGGCGACCGCGGCCTGCCGCGCTCGTGGCGCGAGGTCAACGGCTACGGCTCGCACACCTACCAGTGGATCAACGCGGCCGGCGAGCGCTTCTGGGTCAAGTACCACTTCATCTCGCGCCAGGGCGTGCACACGATCACGAACGAGGACGCCGAGAAGCTCGCGGGCGCGGACGCCGACTTCTACCGCCGCGACCTGTACGAGGCGATCGAGCGCGGCGAGCACCCGACGTGGGACATCAAGGTCCAGGTCATGCCGTACGAGGACGCCAAGACCTACCGCTTCAACCCGTTCGACCTGACCAAGGTCTGGCCGCACGGCGACTACCCGCTGATCCACGTCGGGCACTTCACGCTCAACCGCAACCCGCGCAACTTCTTCGCGGAGATCGAGCAGATCGCGCTGTCGCCGGCCAACCAGGTCCCCGGCACGGACATCTCGCCCGACAAGATGCTCATGGCGCGCGTCTTCTCCTACCCGGACGCGCAGCGCTACCGCGTGGGCACCAACTACCAGCAGCTGCCGGTCAACACGCCGCACGCGGCGCCGGTCCACAACTACTCGCAGGACGGCGCCCAGCGGCACCACTTCAACGACCCGTCGGTCCCCGTGTACGCGCCGAACTCGTTCGGCGGCCCGGTCGCGGACCCGTCGCGCGCCGCCGAGGGCTCGTGGGAGTCCGACGGCGCGCTCGTGCGCGCCGCCGCGACGCTGCACGCCGAGGACGACGACTTCGGCCAGGCCGGCACGCTGTACCGCGAGGTGTTCGACGACGCGGCCAAGGCCCGCTTCCTCGAGACCCTCACGGGCCAGGGCAAGGCCATCACGGTCGACGCGATCCGTGAGCGGTTCTTCTGGTACTGGAGCAACGTCGACGCCGAGCTCGGCGCCAAGCTGCGCTCCGAGGTCGCCGGCGGCCCGGCGCCCGAGCCCGTCGCGGCCGGTACCGGCCCCGACGTCGAGCCCGTCGGCTTCTGAGCCGCACCGCACCGCATCGGTCCGAGGCCGGGTCCCCCGCGGGGGCCCGGCCTCGGCCGTCCCCGTGGCCCGCCCCGCAGATGGGAAGATGGTCCGCATGAGCACCCCCACCGATCCCGGCGCAGGCTTCGTCGACGACGCGACGCGCGACATCGCGGACGTCGCCGCCGTCGAGGTCATCACGACCGCCGCCGTCCACCTCATGAGCGCCGCCGCCGTCAAGTGCGGTCTCGCGGAGGACGCCGAGCAGGCGGGCCACCTCGACCTCGACGAGGCGCGCAAGCTCATCACCGCGCTCGCGGCGCTCGTCACCGCGAGCGCCCCGGACATCGGCAACCAGCACGCCCGCTCGCTGCGCGACGGGCTGCGCTCGCTCCAGCTCGCGTTCCGCGAGGCCTCGGTCATCCCCGACCCGCCGGGCGAGGGCCCGGGCGAGAAGTACACGGGGTCCGTCGTCTGACATGAGCCACCCGCCGCAGCCGCCCGCGTGGCAGCCGCCCGGCCCGCCACCGCAGCACCTGCCCGCGCACCCGGCGCCCGCACCCGCCCCGGCGAGGCGTCGCCGGGGGTCGCGCGCGGCCGTCGTCGTGCTCGTCGTGCTGCTGCTGGCCGCGCTCGGCGTCGCGGCGTACCTGTGGCTGACGACGGTCCGCTGGCAGGAGGACAGTGCGGCGTGGGAGCAGCACGCGCGCGAGCAGGCCGAGCGGGCGCTCTCGCTGGAGACCGAGCTCGCGGGCGTCAACGCCGAGCTCGTCGCCGCGCGCGAGCAGCTCGCCACGGCGACCGAGCGCATCACCGCGCTCGCGGACGAGAAGGCTCGGCTGGGCGACGAGACGGTCGCGGCCCAGCGCTACATCGACTACCAGACGCGCGTGAGCGAGGCCGCCGGGGTCGTCGCGACCGCGCTCGGCCAGTGCATCGAGGCGCAGTCGCTGCTCATCGGGTACCTCGAGAACCGCGAGGCGTACGACCCGGCCGACCTCGAGCGCTTCGCCGGCGACGTGAGGGCGCTGTGCGACGAGGCCAACCGGGCCAACGAGCAGCTGCAGCAGGAGCTGCGGCAGTGAGGGCGCGGCGCACGCTCGTGGTCGTCTCCTCGCTCGCGCTCGTCGCGGGCTGCGGGGTGCTGCCCGAGCTGCCCGACGCCGTCCCGGACGACATCACCCCCACGGCCGCCCCGAGCCTGGTCGCCCACGGCGGGGAGAACCTCTCGCCCGACGGCTTCGACGCCGTCCGCCGCATGGCCGTGCGCATCCGCAACGTCGGCTGCACGGGGCTGTCGACCGGCTCGGGCTTCGCGATCGACGAGCACACGCTCATCACCAACCGGCACGTCGTGGCCGACTCCGAGGTGCTCCAGGTGAGCACCTACGACGGGCGCGACATCGAGGTCACCGCCGCGAGCACGGCCGCCCTCGCGGACCTCGCCGTCGTGCGCACCGACGACCCCCTGCCGTCCTACCCCGAGCTGGGCACGGCCGACCCCGAGGCCGGCGACCCGGTCACCGTGGTCGGCTACCCCGAGGGCGGGGCGCTCACGGTCACCCAGGGCGAGGTCATCGGCCGCACGACCGACCCGCTCAACGAGAACCTCGGCGAGGTGCTCGTGACCGACGCCCCCGTCGAGCCCGGGTCGTCGGGGTCCGCGGCGCTCGACGGGACGGGCCGCGTCATCGGCGTCGTCTACGCCAAGACGTCGGACGGGCGCTCGATGCTCATCCCGCTGTCGACGGTGCGGCAGCTGCTCGGCGACGAGGCCTCGTTCTCGGCGCTGCCGCCCTGCTCCTGAGGCCCGCGCGCCGCGGCGTCAGCGGGCCGCGGCGATGCGCAGCTCGAGCGAGTCGACGCGCTCGGAGACGACCTTCGACGCGCCGAGCCGCGCGTTGACCTGTGCCAGCACCCGGTCGAGACCCGCGCGGTCCAGGCCCGGGTCGAGCGCGAGCACGACCGCGACCTCGGCCGTGCGGCCCGGCTCGGCGTGCGCCCGCACGACGTGCTGGACGGGTGCGGCGGCGTCGGCCACCGCCGCCGCGACCTCCGCCTCGACCGTGAGCCCGTCCGCCGTGGGCTCGAGCGCCGGGCGCCACTGCTGCCCCTGGGCGAGCGCCCACACGGCCGGGCGCGGGACGAGCGCCGTCACCGGGCCGGCCGGGTCGACGACGAGCAGCGCCCAGTCCTCGCTCACCGCGGACAGCGCGGCGCGCGGCGCCTCGACGGGCACCGGACGGGCGTCGGCGCGCCACGCGCGCATCGCGTCGACCGAGGTGAACACGGGCAGCGCGCGGCGGCCGTCGGGCGCCTGGAGCGCGACCACGCCCGCCGACGCCTCCTTGTCGACGTGGAGCTCGGCGCCCTCGTGCTCGACCGTGCCGGTCGCCTCGACCTCGGCCAGCACCGGCACCAGCACGCGCGTCGCCGCGAGCCGTGCGACGACGTCGCGCAGCGGCGTGGCGCCGGCGGCGTAGCCCTCGAGCAGCGCGGCGAGCTCAGGGTCGGCCGAGCCGTCGTCGCCGGCGAACTGCGACGTCGGCTGGATCGAGCGCAGGTGGCCCGGCAGCGCCCGGCCGTCGTCGGCGGTCACGGGCGGCCGGCGACGTCGAGCGCCTCGGGCAGCGTGAACGCACCCGCGTACAGGGCCTTGCCGACGACGGCGCCCTCGACGCCGTGCGGCACCAGGGCGCGCAGCGCCTCGAGGTCGGCGAGCGACGAGATGCCGCCCGAGGCGACGACCTTCGCGGGCGTGCGCGAGGCGACCTCGCGCAGCAGCTCGACGTTGGGGCCGCGCAGCGTGCCGTCCTTGGTCACGTCGGTCACGACGTACCGGGCGCAGCCGGCCTCGTCGAGGCGGCCGAGGACCTCCCACAGGTCGCCGCCCTCCTTGGTCCACCCGCGGGCCGCGAGCGTGGTACCGCGCACGTCGAGCCCGACGGCCACGGCGTCCCCGTGCTCGGCGATGACCTTGGCGGTCCACTCGGGGTCCTCGAGCGCGGCCGTGCCGATGTTGACGCGGCGTGCGCCGGTGGCCAGCGCGCGCTCGAGCGACGCGTCGTCGCGGATGCCGCCCGACAGCTCGACCTGCACGTCGACCTCGGCGACCACCCGGGCCAGCAGGTCGGCGTTCGACCCGCGGCCGAACGCGGCGTCGAGGTCGACGAGGTGGATCCACTCGGCGCCGCCGGCCTGCCAGTCGAGCGCGGCGGCGAGCGGGTCGCCGTAGGAGGTCTCGGACCCTGCCTCGCCCTGGACGAGACGGACGGCCTGGCCGTCGGCGACGTCGACGGCGGGCAGCAGGACGAGGCGATCGGTCATGCGGGGTGTCTCCAGACTCAGAGGGACTTGACCCAGTTCTCGAGCAGGGTCGCGCCGGCGTCGCCGGACTTCTCGGGGTGGAACTGCGTGGCGGACAGCGGACCGTCCTCGACCGCGGCGACGAACCGCACCTCGCGGCCGTCGGAACCGTGCCGCGCCCAGGTGACGAGCGGGGGCGTGAAGCGCGGGTCGGCGTGCTCGTCGTGGCCCTGCGTGAACTGCTGGGCGGCGTACGAGTGCACGAAGTAGAAGCGCTCGTGCTCCACGCCGCGGAACAGCGTCGTGCCGGGCGGCACCTCGACGGGTGACCAGCCCATGTGGGGCACGACGGGCGCGTCGATCCGGTCGACGACGCCGCGCCACTCCCCCAGCCCGTCGGCGCGCACGCCGTGCTCGACGCCCGCGTCGAACATGACCTGCATGCCGACGCAGATGCCGAGCACCGGGCGGTTGCCCGCGAGGCGCCGGTCGACGACCTGGTCTCCGCGCACCGCGCGCAGGCCCGCCATGCACGCCGCGAACGCGCCGACCCCGGGCACCACCAGGCCGTCGGCCTCGGTCGCGGCCGCGTGGTCGGCCGTGAGCTCGACGTCCGCGCCGACGCGCTCGAGCGCGCGCACGGCCGACCGGACGTTGCCGAAGCCGTAGTCGAGGACGACGACGCGCGGCCGGCCCGTGCCTGCGGACCTGCCGGAGCGCGCCGCCGGCCGGGCGTTGAGCTCGGCCGCGGCACCGCCGTCGGGCAGGAGCTCGGGCACCTGCTCGCTCATCGGGTCACCTCTTCTTCCGGGCCTTGCGCGCCGCGCCCGTGAGCAGCCGCATGGCCTTGAGCCGGCTGATGCTCGACGACGGCACGACGCCGGGCAGGTCGCCCACCCGGACCTGGCCCGTGAGCAGGTCCTCGAGCTCCTCCGGGGCACCGCCGAGCACGAGGCCCGGGGGCAGCGTGCCCTCGCTGGCGCCGTCCTGGTAGCGCACGCAGGTGAGCTGCTCGCCGCGGCGCGTGGCGAGCACGAGCGGCACACCCCTGACGAGCTGCGAGATGGCCGACGCGGCGCGGTCGGGCGCGTCGCCCGAGCGGTCGCGCAGGACGGCGAGCGCCCCGACGGGCGTGGCGACGGCGTCGACGTCGATCTGCGCGAGCGAGCACGCGGCCGCGAGCGGCTCGGCGCCCGCGATCTGGGTGATGAGGACGGCGAGCTCCGGGTCGTGCGTGGGCTCGGTCAGGCTCGACAGGTCGTCCGGGATCTCGATCTCGGGCAGGTCCGCGGGCAGGTCGGGTTCGGGACGATCGGGCACCTACAACGCTCCCTTGGTCGACGGGACGCCCTCGACGCGCGGGTCGAGGGCGACGGCCGCGCGCAGCGCGCGCGCGAGCGCCTTGAACTGGGCCTCCACGACGTGGTGCGGGTCGCGGCCCGCGAGGACCCGCACGTGCAGGCAGATGCCGGCGTGGTGGGCGATCGACTCGAGCACGTGCCGCGTGAGCGACCCGGTGAAGTGCCCGCCGATGAGGTGGTACTCCTGGCCGGCCGGCTCGCCGTCGTGCACGAGGTACGGGCGACCGGACACGTCGACGACGGCCTGCGCGAGCGCCTCGTCGAGCGGCACGAGCGCGTCGCCGAAGCGCGAGATGCCGCGCTTGTCGCCGAGAGCGACCTTGAGCGCCTCCCCGATCACGATCGCGACGTCCTCGACGGTGTGGTGGGCGTCGATGTGGGTGTCGCCGGTGGCCTTGACCGTGAGGTCGATGAGCGAGTGCTTGCCCAGCGCGGTCAGCATGTGGTCGTAGAACGGCACGGTCGTGGAGACGTCGGTGCGGCCGGTGCCGTCGAGGTCCAGCTCGACGACGACGCTCGACTCGCTCGTCGTGCGCTCCACGCGCGCGGTGCGGGCTGCCATCAGCTCTCCTGCTCTCTCATCACGTCGGTGAGCGCGTCCTTGAACGCGGCGGTCTCGGCGGGGGTGCCGACCGACACGCGCAGCCAGCCGTCGGGGCCGGTCTCGCGGATCAGGACGCCCCGGTCGAGGAGCCCCTGCCAGACGGCGTGCCGGTCGGCGAACGTGCCGAACAGCACGAAGTTCGCGTCGGTCTCGGCCACCTGCAGCGGCCGGCCGGCGTGGTGCTGCGCGCGCAGCCAGTCGACGAGCGCGTCGCGCTCGGCCCGCAGCGCGTCGACCTGCGCCAGCAGCTCGGTGCGGTGCGCGAGGGCGGCCCGCGCCGCCGCCTGGGTGACCGCCGACAGGTGGTACGGCAGGCGCACGACCCGCAGCGCGTCGACGAGCTCCGTCGACGCCGCGAGGTACCCCAGGCGCAGGCCCGCGGCCGCGAACGCCTTGGACATCGTGCGCGTGACGGCCAGGTGCGGGTGGTCGGCGAGCAGCTCGAGCGCCGACGGCGTCCCCGCACGGCGGAACTCGGCGTAGGCCTCGTCGACCACGACGACCGCGGGGATCGCGGCCGCGGCGTCGAGGACCGCCTCGACGACGGCGCGCGGCAGCGCGGTGCCCGTCGGGTTGTTCGGGCTCGCGAGCAGGATCACCGACGGACGGACCTCGGCGATCGTCGCGACCGCGTGGTCGACGTCGAGCGTGAAGTCCTCGGCGCGCCGGCCCGTGACCCAGCGCGTGTGGGTGTCGCGCGCGTACTCGGGGTACATCGAGTACGTCGGCGCGAACGACAGCGCGGTGCGACCGGGGCCCCCGAACGCCTGCAGGACGTGCAGCATGACCTCGTTCGAGCCGTTGGCCGCCCACACCTGCTCCGGCGCCACGCGCACGCCGGACTCGACCGCGAGGTAGTCGGCAAGGTCGGCGCGCAGCGCGGGGAAGTCGCGGTCGGGGTACCGGTTCAGGCCCGCCGCGGCGGCCGCGACCTCGCGCGCGATCGTCGCGACGACCGCGTCCGACGGCGGGTACGGGTTCTCGTTGACGTTGAGCAGCACGGGCACGTCGAGCTGCGGGGCGCCGTACGGCACCTCGTCCGCGAGCTCGGGGCGCAGCGGCAGCACCGTCCGGGCACGGCTCGTGGACGTGTCTGCGGGGGTCGTCACCCGCCCAGTCTACGAATCGTCAGGCCAGCACGACGTCGCCGTCCACGACTGTGACGGACACCTCGCCGAGCGGCTCGGACGCGGGACCGCCCAGCACCGCGGCGTCCTCGAGCGTGAAGCGCGAGCGATGGCACGGGCACTCGAGCTCGCCGTCGCCCGGGACGACGGTGCAGCCCTGGTGCGTGCAGACCGCGCTGAACACGTGCACCTCGCCCTCCACGGGCTGCGTCACCAGGACCGGCTGACCGCCGACCTCGGCGCTGGCCGCCCCGCCCACGGGGACCTCGGCGAGCGCGATGACGACGGTGCCGGCGCCGGCCGAGCTCACGGACGCCGCGGACTCCCCCGGGTCCGTGCTCTCGGCGCACGCCCCGAGCACGGACGCCCCGACCACGGCGCCCGCCGCGGCGCCGGCGCCCCGGAACAGCTGGCGACGGGTCGGCCCGCAGCACGGCGCGGGCGGGGTCGGTGCGGTCATGCGCTCCTCCAACGTGTCGGCGGGGCGCGGCGCCCCGTGTCCTCCGGCCGGCAAACCTGGCAGCATGTCCAGCATGAGCGGCTCGCCCTCGTCGACGCCACCCTCCCACGGGCGCGGTGCCACCGCGCACCCGGTCGCCCGGGCGTGGCGCTGGGTCGCCGCCGTGGGCGTCCTCGTCTCCGCGGTGGTGCACCTCGTCCTGTGGGTGCACGGGTACGCCGACATCCCCGTGGTCGGTCCGCTCTTCCTGCTCAACGCCCTGGGCGGCGCCGTCCTCTCGGTGCTGCTCGTCGCCTGGCGCCACTGGCTCCCGCTCGTGGGCGGGATCGGCTTCGGGGCCGCGACCCTCGTCGCGTTCGTGCTCTCGGCGACGGTGGGCCTCTACGGGGTCCACGCGACGTTCACGGGGGTCAACGAGTTCGTGGCCGCCGCGGCCGAGTGCGTGGCGGTCGTCGCGTCGGCCGTCGCGCTCGTGCGCGAGCACGCGCACTGACCGCCACGCGCCGACGGCCCGGCCGGTGCCTGTGGAGGAGCGCGCACGGGCGTCGGCCCCTGCGCCTACGATCGACCGGGTGAGCCACCCCGACGACCCGTACGCCGACCTCGAGCTCGTCCCGTCGGACGACGACGCTCCCCCGCCGGACGACCTGCCGCCCGAGCCGGACGGGTGGGCCGACGTCGCGGCTCCGGTGCCGCCGTCGGGCACCCCGGGACCGTCCGCACCGCCTCCGGCGCCCGACGAGGCCGCGCGGCGCGCGAAGCTCGCGATGTTGCGCGGGCTCCTCGACTCGGCGGGCGAGGGCGGCGGCACGCTGCGCGAGCAGGCCGAGGAGGCGCTGCGGGCGCTCGTCGGGCGCGACGACGCGGCGCTGCGCGACGACCAGTGGCGCGCGATCGAGGCGCTCGTGGCGTTCCGCCGGCGCGCGCTCGTCGTGCAGCGCACCGGATGGGGCAAGTCCGCCGTGTACTTCGTCGCGACGTCGCTGCTGCGCTCGCGCGGCGCCGGGCCGACGGTCATCGTCTCGCCGCTGCTCGCGCTCATGCGCGACCAGATCGCCGCCGCCGAGCGGGCCGGCATCCGGGCCGTGACCATCAACTCGGCGAACGTCACCGAGTGGGACGAGATCCACCGGAGCATCGCGGCGGGCGAGGTCGACGTCCTGCTGTGCTCGCCCGAGCGGCTCAACAACCCGGGCTTCCGGGACGAGGTCCTCCCCCGGCTCGCGGCCGACGCGGGCCTCGTGGTGGTCGACGAGGCGCACTGCATCTCGGACTGGGGCCACGACTTCCGTCCCGACTACCGGCGCATCCGCACTCTCCTCGCCGACCTGCCGCCCGGCATCCCCGTGCTCGCGACGACCGCGACCGCGAACGCGCGCGTGACCGCCGACGTCGCCGAGCAGCTCGCGGTGCACGCCGACGGCACCCCGGCCGACGACGTGCTCGTGCTGCGCGGCGGGCTCGACCGCGAGTCGCTCCACCTGGCCGTGCTCGAGCTGCCCGACCAGCCGACGCGCGTCGCCTGGCTCGTCGAGGCGCTCCAGGACGTCGACGGGTCCGGCATCGTCTACTGCCTCACTGTCTCGGCAGCCGAGCAGGTCGCCGAGCAGCTGCGCGGCGCGGGGCTCGCCGTCGCCGCGTACACGGGACGCACCGACCCGACGCAGCGGGCCCAGCTCGAGGAGGACCTCAAGGAGAACCGCGTCAAGGCGCTGGTCGCGACGTCGGCGCTGGGCATGGGCTTCGACAAGCCCGACCTCGCGTTCGTCGTGCATCTCGGCGCCCCCTCGTCGCCCATCGCGTACTACCAGCAGGTCGGCCGTGCCGGGCGCGGCGTCGACGACGCGGTGGTCGTGCTGCTGCCCGGCCACGAGGACAGGGCCATCTGGGACTGGTTCTCCTCCCAGGCGTTCCCGGCCGAGGCGCAGGTCCGTGCGACGCTCGGCGCGCTCTCGGCCGCCGACGGGCCGCTGTCGACGGCCGCGCTCGAGACGCACGTCGACCTCAAGCGCTCGCGCCTGGAGACCATGCTCAAGGTGCTCGACGTCGACGGCGCGGTCCGCCGGGTGCAGGGCGGCTGGGTCGCCACGGGCGCCGAATGGGTGTACGACGCCGACCGGTACGCGCGCGTGACCGAGACGCGGCGCGCCGAGGAGCAGGCGATGCTCGACTACGTCGCCACGCCCGGCTGCCGCATGGCATTCCTGCGCGCCCAGCTCGACGACCCCGAGCTGGCCGACGGCTGGCGGTGCGGTCGCTGCGACCGGTGCGACGGCGTCACGCTGCCGGCCCCGCCCGACGCCGAGGCCGTGGCCGCGGCGCGCGCCGAGATGGACCGGCCGGGCGTCGAGGTCGAGCAGCGCAAGATGTGGCCCACGGGGCTCGCCACGCTCGGCCTCGAGCTCAAGGGCCGCATCCCGGCCGACGAGCAGGCCGAGCCGGGGCGCGCGGTGGCGCGGCTCGACGGCCTCGGCTGGTCCGTGCCCCTGCGCGAGCTCTTCGCTCCCGGCACGCCCGACGGCGAGGTCCCCGTGCCGCTGCGTCACGCCGCGGCCCGGACGCTCGCGGCGTGGGACGCGGTCCACGCCGGCGACGGCGACGAGCGCCGGGTCACGGTCGAGGGCGTGGTCGCGATCCGCTCGGTGACCCGCCCGCAGCTCACCTACCACCTCGCCTCGGGGCTGGCCGCGTACCTGGGCGTCCCGCTCATCGGGTCGGTCGGGCCCGCGCCGGGCGCCGAGGAGCCCGGGCGGCACGACGTGAACTCGGCGATGCGCCTCGCGGGCGTCGCGCGGCGGCTACGGCTCGAGCTCGGCGAGGCGGCGCTCGCGGGGCTCCCGGGCCGCACGGTGCTGCTCGTCGACGACTGGACCGAGTCGGGCTGGACGCTCACCGTGGCGGCCCGGTTGCTGCGGCAGGCGGGCGCGGCCGCGGTCCACCCGTTCGTCCTGGCGGTCCGCTGAGGCCCTACGCGTCGAGCAGGCCGCGCACGTCGTCCGCGGCGAGCGCCCGCGCGAACGTGCCGTGCTCGTCGTCGACCACGGCGTCGAACAGCGCGGCCTTGCGCCGCGCGAGCGCCATGACCTTCTCCTCGATCGTGTCCGCGGCGACCAGGCGGGTCACGACGACGTTGCGCGTCTGGCCGATGCGGTGGGTGCGGTCCACGGCCTGCGCCTCGGCGGCCGGGTTCCACCAGGGGTCGAGCAGGTAGACGTGGTCGGCCTCGGTGAGGTTGAGCCCGAAGCCGCCCGCCTTGAGGCTGATGAGGAAGACGGGCGCGTCGCCGTCCTTGAAGCCGCGGACGACGTCGGCACGGCGGCGCGTCGCGCCGTCGAGGTAGGCGACCCGGATGCCGGCGTCCTCGCAGCGTCGCGCGACGCGCTGCAGGAACGACGTGAACTGGGAGAAGACGAGCGCGCGGTGCCCCTCGGCGGCGAGCTCGGCGAGCTGGTCGAGGAGCACGTCGAGCTTGGCCGACGGCACGCGGGCGTACTCGGCGTCGACGAGCGAGGCGTCGAGCGCGAGCCGGCGCAGCGTCGTCAGGGACCGGAAGATCGCGACGCGGTTCGCCTCGAAGTCCTCGAGCAGGCCGAGCAAACGCCGACGCTCGCGCTGCAGGTGCGTGTCGTAGACCTTGCGGTGCTCGCGGCCGAGGGGCACGCGCAGCACCTGCTCCTGCCGCTCGGGCAGCTCGGGCGCGACCTGCTCCTTGGTCCGACGGAGCATGACGGTGCGCAGGCGGCGCCGGAGGCGGGCGAGCGCGCGGTTGCCGGCGGCGACCACCGCCGGGTCGTCCGTGAGCGCCCGGGCGCCGACCGGCCGGACGATCTCGGCGCGGAACCGCGCCTCGGACGGGAACAGGCCGGGGGCGACGATCGCGAGCAGCGCCCACAGCTCCGTCAGGTCGTTCTCGAGCGGCGTGCCCGTGATCGCGAGCCGGAACGACGCGCGGACGCTCCGTGCGACCTGGTGCGCACGCGTGCGGTGGTTCTTGACGAACTGCGCCTCGTCGAGGACGAGGCCGGCCCACTCGCGCGCGCCGAGCGCCTCGTGCTCGAGCCGGTGCACCGCGTACGAGGTGACGACGACGTCGGCCCCCTCCACGAGGGCGTCGACCGTCGTGCGTGCCCTGCCCGCCGTGGACGTGAGCGTGCGGACCGTCAGGCCCGGCGTGAAGCGGGCGGCCTCGTCGGCCCAGTTGCCCACCACCGACGCGGGTGCGACCACGAGGAACGGCGGCGCGTCCGGCTCCACGGCGCGCGCGTGGGCGAGGAACGCGAGGGTCTCGACCGTCTTGCCGAGACCCATGTCGTCCGCGAGGATCCCGCCGAGCCCGTGCCGCCACAGGAACGTGAGCCACTCGAACGCCTGGTGCTGGTAGGGCCGCAGCTCCGCGCGCAGCCCGGCGGGCGCGGGCAGCGGCTCGTGCGCGGCCGCGCCGTCGGCCAGGTCGCGCAGCCCCGCGACGGCGCGGCGCCAGCGCTCGGACGCCTCGACGACGTCGGCGAGGTCCTCGAGCTCGGCCCACAGGTGGCCGTCGTAGCGGCTGACCCGCGGCCGGCCGGGCACGTCGCTGAGCGCCGCCGCTTCGTCGATGAGGTCCTTGAGCCGGCCGAGGACGGGCTGGTCGAGCCGCATCCACGACCCGTCGACCAGCAGGAGGCGCCGGTCGCCCCGGGCGAGCGCGGTGAACAGCCGCGAGAAGGGGATCTCCTTGCCCGCGACCGTCACCGTGATGCCGAGGTCGAGCCAGTCCAGGTCGCCCGACGGCGCGCCGTCCACGACGACGCGCGGCGCCGCGTCCAGGTGGAGGTAGCCCGGGACGTCCGTCGCGTCGACGCGCACGTCGCCGGCCGCCTCGAGCGCGGGCAGCACCCCGTGGGCGAGGTCGAGCGCGTCGAGCCCGGTGAAGCGGTGCTGCAGACCCACCTCGAAGCGCTCGAAGCCCGGGACCGCGCGCACCGCGGCCTGCGCCTTCTCCCGGATCTCCGCCTCGGCGCCCGCGTCGCGGAGCGGGTCGGCGGGCGCACCGTCGAGCGCGACGGTACGCGGCGTGCCGTCGTGCCGGGGGTACTCCCAGGCCCAGGAGAGCTCCGCGTGCTCGGGTGAGGAGAAGGCTGCGGTGGCCACGAGCACCGGGCGGGGCGGCGCGGGCAGCTCGAGCGTGCCGTCGGACACCACGGTGGCCGCGCGGCGCAGCGCGGGAAGGTGGTCGGCGAGCAGCTCGGGCACGTCGGCGTCCGGCACCTCGACGGGGCCGACCGTGAGGAGCTCGCGCGCGCCGCCGGTCAGCCGCCGCGGCACGGGGCCCAGGAGCAGCACGGTGCGGCCCTCGCGCACCTCGGCCGCGTAGAGACCGGTGTCGCCCACGCTGCCGAGCCGGGCGCTCGCGTCCGCGTCGACGCCGTCGAACGCCACGACGGGTGCGAGCCGCACCCCCGCGGCCGTGGCGCCGGCCTCGAGTCGCAGCAGCGCCGCGCCGGCCAGCACGACCTCGTCGCGCGTGCCCTGGCCGACGAGCGGGATGCCGAGCTCGGCGGCCTCGGCGAGCAGCGGCCAGACGGCGCGCCCGCCCGCCGACAGCGGGCGCCACGCCGCGCCGCCGCGGCCGAACGCCACCCGGTCGCGCAGGACGCCGCCCAGGTCCGCGAACCAGCGACGCACCTCGGGGGCGGGTACCGCACGGGTCTCCGCGAACGCGTACAGGCCTGTCGCGAGCGCGTCCCAGCTCGCCTCGGGCGCGGCCTTCCAGCCGCCGCCGCGCGCGGGCACCGCGGGGCGGACGGTGAGCTCGGGGCGCAGGTCCCCGAAGGCACCGTCGAGCCGGAAGCGCAGCGCGACCGGCAGCACGCCGCCCGACGCCGGCCCCGCCGTCGGGCCGTCCGTGCCCGCCGTGACGGGCGCGAGCACGTCGCGCCAGCCGCCGTCCCGTGGCCGCTCGGGGCCGCGTCCCTCCTGGCCGTGCCGGCCCACGTGCAGCAGCGTCGCCGCGACGTGCTTGCAGTCGGCCCGGACGGGGCACGAGCAGGACGAGGCCTCGACCGCGTACCGGCCGTCCGCGCCCACCGTGAACCACACGTGGCACGTGTACGGCTGCGGGCCGCTCCCCGCGACGCGCGCGGTCAGCGTCAGCCCCTCGGCGTCCCACCGCCACGTGCTGACCATGCCCGCGCGCTCGTATCCCTGCGCCCGCCGGAACGTCGCGGCGCCGACGATGCCGCCGACGGCGACCGGGTCGATGCGGGGCGGCGCGGCGGGCATGGGTCCATGCTCGCACGGGCCGGGGACACGGCCGCGGGCCGACGTCGTGACTGCTTGGCACAGTATTTCGGTCGCCGCCGTGCGCACGGCCGCCGGGACCGACGATGGACCCGTGGACCAGGTGAGGCGAGGGCGCGCCGCGGCTGCGGTCGCCGCGGTCGTGGCGCTGACCGCCGGGCTCGCGGTGGGCGCCGCCTGGCTCGCGCAGGACGCGCTCGTCTACCACCCCGACCGGGGCTCCCCCGGCCCGACGGCGGACGTGATCGACGGCGGCGAGGACGTCACGCTCACGACGGACGACGGGCTCGAGCTCCAGGCATGGTTCGTGCGGCCCACCGCCGCGGACCGCCGGGCGGCGGTGCTCGTGGCGCCCGGCAACGGCGGCAACCGGCTCGGACGCGCGGCTCTCGCCGAGCTCCTCGCCGAGCGCGGCTTCGCGGTGCTGCTGCTCGACTACCGCGGGTACGGCGGCAAACCCGGCCGACCGTCGGAGCGCGGCCTCCTGCGCGACGCGCTCGCCGCCCAGCGCGCGCTCGCCGATCGCGACTACCCGGCCGACCGCACGATCTACCTCGGCGAGTCGCTCGGGACGGGGGTCGTGGCGGCGCTCCAGGAGCAGGTGCCCCCGGCGGGCCTGCTGCTGCGCTCGCCGTTCACGTCGCTCGTCGACGCCGGCGCCCACCACTACCCGTTCCTGCCCGTGCGGGCGCTGCTGCGCGACCGCTTCGACGTGCTCGAGCACGTCGCCGTGAGCGACGTCCCGGTGACCGTCGTCCACGGCGACCGGGACGAGGTCGTCCCGCCGGCGCAGAGCCGGGCCGTGGCCGACGCCGCGGCCCGCCTCGCCGATCAGGTCGGGCTCGGCTGAGGGGCGCGCGGGCGCGCGGCGCTACTGCAGCCGGCCCCGGACGGCCTCGCCGTGCGCGGGCAGGTCCTCGTCGTTCGCCACCGCGACGATCCGGTCGGCGACCTCCTCGAGCGCCTCGCGCGTGTACTCGACGACCTGCACGGACTTGAGGAACGAGTGCACGCCGAGCCCGCTCGCGAAGTGCGCCGAGCCGCCGGTCGGCAGCACGTGGTTCGAGCCGGCCATGTAGTCGCCGAGCGACACCGGGGACCACGGGCCGACGAAGATCGCCCCGGCCGATCGAACCCGCTCCGCGAGCGCCGCGGCGTCCGCCGTCTGGATCTCGAGGTGCTCCGCGCCGTACGCGTCGACGACCTCGAGGCCGTGCTCGACGTCGTCGACCAGCACGACCGCCGACTGCGGGCCGCCGAGCGCCTGGGTCACGCGCACCGCGTGCTTGGTCGCGTCCGCGAGGTCGGCGAGCCGCGCCTCGACGGCCGCCGCCAGCTCGACCGACGGCGTCACGAGCACCGAGGCGGCCATGGGGTCGTGCTCCGCCTGGCTGATGAGGTCGAGCGCGACGTGACCGGCGTCGGCCGTGTCGTCCGCGAGCACGGCGATCTCGGTCGGGCCCGCCTCGGCGTCGATGCCCACGACGCCGCGCACGAGCCGCTTGGCGGCGGCGACGTAGACGTTGCCGGGACCCGTGACGACGTCGACCGGCTCGCACAGCACCTCGCCGTCCTGCGGCTCGCTCCCGTCGGCGCCGTAGGCGAACATGGCCACCGCCTGGGCGCCGCCCACCGCGTAGACCTCGTCCACGCCGAGCAGCGCGCACGCCGCGAGGATCGTCGGGTGCGGCAGGCCGCCGTTGTCCTTCTGCGGCGGCGACGCCACGGCGAGGCCGGGCACGCCCGCCTCCTGCGCCGCGACCACGTTCATGACGACCGACGACGGGTACACCGCGAGCCCGCCGGGCGCGTAGAGCCCCACGCGCTGCACGGGGATCCAGCGCTGGCGCACCTGGGCGCCGTCGGCGAGCGTCGTCGTGTGCTCGACGGGCCGCTGCTCGGCGTGCACGCGCCGCACGCGGCGGATCGCCTCCTCGAGCCCCGCCCGCACGCCGGCGTCGAGTGTCGCGAGGGCGTCGTCGAGCGCGGCGGCCGGAACCCGCAGGTCGGCCGGGCGCACGCCGTCGAACCGCTCGGCGACGTCGCGCAGGGCGGCGGCGCCGCGACGGCGGACGTCCTCGAGGATCGGGGCGACGGCGTCGACCGCCTGGTCGACGCCGACCTCGGCGCGTGGGAGCACGCCGAGCAGCTCCTTGCGCGAGAGCTGACGGCCGCGAAGGTCGATGCGCTGGATCACGCGGCCAGTCTAGGTCCGCGGCCCCGGCGGACGCGCCGGCCGTCCCGGACAATGGGCGCATGACGAACCCCCCGATCGAGGTCCCGATCCGCGACGACATCATCCGCCTGGGCCAGTTCCTCAAGCTCGCCGGGCTCGCGGAGTCGGGCACGCAGGCCCGGGACCTCGTGGCCGACGGCGAGGTGCGCGTCAACGGCGAGGTCGAGACGCGGCGCGGGCGTCAGCTCGTCCGCGGCGACCGCGTGACGCTCGCCACGCCGCAGGGCGACGAGTCGGCGGTCGTCGCCTGACGCTCCGCTGGGGGCGCGGCGAACGCTCGCGGTGCCGGTGGCATCTGGCAGGGTCCGGGTGTCGGCCGAGGTCAGGGCTCTGCACCCCATGCGCGGTGTCGGAGGCTTCCACTATGATCGAACACATGTTCGAGTGGAGCGATGCAGCGCACGGCGGCAGCCATCCCGCCCGCGTGTCGCGCGCTCGGACGGGCGGTCCCGGCGCTGCCCGTGCCCCGGTCGTGCCGGGACCGCCCGCACCCTCGCCCGTCGAGGCGGTGCTGGGCTCCGCGGTGGAGCGTGAGCTCGCGCGGATGGTCGACGAGGTGTTCGTGCCCGACGTCGCATGGTTCGCCAACGGCGATCGTGCGCGTGCCGCCGTCGAACCGGCCGCGAGCCTGGCGGCGGAGCTGGACGCGGCGCTGCCGGGTCCGGGGCTGGCGTCACGGCTGGTCGCGCTGGAGCCGGCCGACCTGGACGACCACACGCTCGTGGAGGTGCTGGCGGCGTGGGAGCGGGTCGCCGCGTGGGCGCAGGCCGGGTCGGCGCGGGCGCTGGCCGAGCTGCTGGAACGCACCCGCGGGTCGGCCGAGCACGAGTTCACGGTCGACGGGGTGGCCGCCCGGCTCGGGATGACGCGGCACGCGGCCGCGCAGCTGGTCACCGTCGCGCACGGCACCGCCGGGCTGCCCGAGGTGGCCGACGCCCTCGCGACCGGCCGGATCGACCGGCGCAAGGCCGAGACGCTGATCGCTACCGGCCGCCTGCCGGACGACCGGCGCCGGGCTGCGGTGCGCGAGGTGCTGCCCGAGGCGGAGCGCCTCACCGTGCCGCAGCTGCGCGAGCGGCTGCGCCGTGCCGAGATCCGCATCGACCCGGACGGCGCCGAACGGCGGCACCACGCCGCCCGCTCCGAGCGGTTCGTGCGCCTGGAGCCGGTGGACGACGCGATGGCCTACCTCACCGCCTACCTGCCCGCCGACGACGCCGCCCGCGTCCTGGCCGCGGTCGAGCAGGTCGCCGTGCCGATGCACCGCACCCCCGGGGAGACCCGCCGCCTCGACGCGTGCCGCGCCGACGCCCTGGTCGGCCTCGTGACGGGCGACCTCACCCCGACCGGGTCAGTGCACGGCTCCGCGACCGGGCCGGCGACCGGCCGCCGGCCCGGCGTCCAGGTCACGGTGGCCGCCTCCACGCTGCTCGGCGCCGACGACCTGCCCGGCCTGCTCGCCGGCCACGGACCGGTTCCCGCGGCGGTCGCCCGGGCGCTGGCCGCCGACCCCGACGCCACCTGGCGGCGGATCCTCACCGACCCCGCCACCGGCGTCCTGACCGACCTGTCCTCACGGTCCTACCGGCCCAGCCCCGCACTGCGTGCCGCGGTCATCGCCCGCGACATCACCTGCACCTTCCCCGGCTGCCGCGTGCCCGCCTGGCGCACCGACCTCGACCACCTCGACCCGTTCGACCCGGACCGGGACGCCCCGCAGACCCACGGCGACAACCTCCACGCCCTGTGCCGCACCCACCACCGCGCCAAGACCCTCGGCGGCTGGCACGTCACCCACGACCCGGCCACCGGCACCACCCGATGGACCGCACCCACCGGCCACCAGCACGACCGACCACCCACGATCGCCGACCCCGCCCACCGACCACCGCGCGAGGAAGGCCCACCCGGCAGCACGGCGGAACAGCAGACCGGCCCACCCCCGTTCTGAGGGATCGGCCCGGCGGCTCGTGCCGTGGGCGCTTCACGCCATGTACGCCGACGCCATGACGCGGTCGGGCGTGAGGCGCAGCACGACGCGCTCGGGGTCGTGCTCGAGCTGGCGGTACCGCCGGGCGTAGCGCGCGACGGCGTCGGCCACCTCGTCGGGGTCCTCGCTGACCTCGATCGTGCCCTCGAGCGTGAGCCACCGGCCGCCCTCGACCTGGCACACGGCCGCGCGCGGGGGCGACCCGTCGGGGAGCCGTCGGCGCGCGTTCGCGGCCTTGACCGAGCCGCGCTTCGTCGTGATCCGCAGCAGGCCCGCGTCGGCGTCCCAGGTGAACGCCACGGGAACCACGTGCGGCGAGCCGTCGGCGCGCAGCGTCGTGAGCGTGGCCAGGTGTCGCTCGGTGACGAAGACGAGCTGCTCGGGGTTGAGGCGGATCACGGGGCGAGCCTACGTGCGCGCCCGGGCGACCGATGACTCCTGGGCACCCCCCGCAGTCGGACGGATGTCGGCACGGGACGTGCCGTGCGCCCGGACGAGGAGGCCGCCATGACCACGTTGCACCACGACACCGCCCGCGCGGTCCCGCCCGTCGTCGACCGCGAGGCCTGGCAGCGCACGCGGGAGGCGCTGCGCGTGAGAAGGCCCACACCCGCGAGGGCAACGCGATCGCGGCGGCCCGGCGCCGCCTGCCGATGACCGAGGTCGACGCCGGAGCGACGCTCGTCGGGCCAGACGGCCCCGTCTCCTTCCTCGACGTGTTCGAGGGACGCGACCAGCTCGTCGCGTACAAGCACATGTGGCACCCCGGGGCCGGGATCGAGGGGCAGTGCGAGGGCTGCACGGCGAGCATCTGGAGCCTGCAGGACGCGGTCTACCTCCATCACCGCGGCGTGAGCTTCGCGGTCTTCTGCGAGGGACCGTGGGACGAGGTCGCTCCCTACGTCGAGTTCATGGGGTACACCGTGCCGTGGTACTCGATGCTCGGCGTCACGGACGAGGCGGTCGGCGGCGGCCTGTCCGACGACCGCGGGCTCCTGTCGTTCTACCTGCGCGTCGGCGACCGGGTCTTCCTCACGAACGAGACGACGTACCGCGGCGTCGAGGCCGTCATGGCGCAGGCACAGCTGCTCGACATGACGGTCTACGGGCGCCAGGAGGAGTGGGAGGACTCGCCCGAGGGGTGGCCCCGGCACCCCACCGGGACCTGGTGGAAGGCCGACGGCCGGCCGGTGCCGCAGTGGACGCGCCCCGGTGCCGCACCCGCGGGGGCGGTGACGCCCCACCACCATCACTGACCGGGCGACCCGAACCCGTACGCGAGGATCGGCGGCACGTGCCCGTCCTGGATCGCGCGCAGCACGACCAGCTCGTGCGGCACCACCGGGTCGGGCAGCGCGACGAACGGGAACCAGCCCAGGTCGTCGGCCTTGGCCTCGCGCAGCGCGGGCTCGCCCTGCCAGCGCACGGCCTCGAAGAAGAAGTCGACCCGCTGCTCGAGCGCCGGACCGCCGGGCATCCCGCGGTGCATGGTCGTGAGCGGGCGCAGGTCCTCCGGCCGCACGACGACGCCGAGCTCCTCGCGCGCCTCGCGCACCGCCGCGGCCACGACCGACTCCCCCGGCTCGACGTGGCCGGCGACCGCCGCCCAGTGGCCGTCCATGAAGCCCGTCCCGGCGCGCCGCTGGAGCAGGACGCGGCCCTCGCGACGCAGGTAGACGTACGCCGCCGGAACGACCCGGAACCGGTGCTCCGCCGAGCCGTCGTCCCAGGTCGCCGACCGCCGACCGCTCACGAGAGGCAGGCCGGCCCGAGCAGCGCCTTGAGGTCGCCGAACAGGGCGGGCGACTTCTCGACGCGCAGGCCGTCACCGGCGCGCACCACGGTGCGCTTGCCCGGCTCCGCCACGCTCACGTGCACCTCGGCCGGGCCGGGGTGGGTCGCGAGCACCTCTCGCAGCCGCACCATGACGGGCTCGACGCACCGGGTGTGCGGCACCGTGACGAGCACGGGCGTGTCCGCGACGGCCGACGTGTCGGGCAGCGACACCTCCATGGCCTGGAGCTGCATCTGGTCGTCGCGGCGGCGCACGCGGCCCTTGAGCGTGATCACCTGGTCCTCGGCGAGGATCGTCGAGTACGCCAGGTACGTCTCGCCGAAGAACATCACCTCGACCGCGCCCTCGAGGTCCTCGATCGTGACGGCCGCCCACGGGTTGCCGTTCTTGCTCATCTTGCGCTGCAGCGACGTGATGAGCCCGGCGACGGTCACGGTCGAGCCGTCAGGCCGGCCCTCGTCGGCGACGAGCGTCGCGATCGACGTGTCGGCCGCGCGCGCGAGCACGTGCTCGAGGCCGGACAGCGGGTGGTCGGAGACGTAGAGGCCGAGCATCTCGCGCTCGAACGCGAGCCGCTGCTTCTTGTCCCAGTCGGGCAGGTCCGGCACGTCGACCGAGAAGTTCATGCCGTCGTCGGCGGCGCCGCCGAAGTCGGCGAAGAGGTCGAACTGCCCCTCGGCCTCCTTGCGCTTGACGCTGATGACGGAGTCGACGGCCTGCTCGTGGATGATTAGCAGCGCGCGCCGGGCGTGCCCCAGCGAGTCGAACGCGCCGGCCTTGATGAGCGACTCGATCGTGCGCTTGTTGCACACGACCGCGGGCACCTTGTCGAGGAAGTCCTGGAACGAGGTAAAGGCGCCCTTGGTCTCCCGCGCGGTGATGATCGCGTCGACGACGTTGGCGCCGACGTTGCGGATCGCGGTGAGGCCGAACCGGATGTCCGAGCCGACGGCGGTGAACTTGGCCGCGGAGTCGTTGACGTCCGGGGGCAGGACCGTGATGTGCATGCGACGGCACTCGTTGAGGTAGAGCGCCATCTTGTCCTTGTCGTCGCGCACGCTCTGCAGCAGCGCGGCCATGTACTCCGTCGGGTAGTTCGCCTTGAGGTAGGCGGTCCAGTACGCGACGAGCCCGTAGCCCGCGGAGTGCGCCTTGTTGAACGCGTACCCGGCGAACGGGACGAGCGTGTCCCACACGGCCTTGATCGCGGCGTCGGAGTACCCGCGCTCCTTGCACCCCGCCTCGAAGTTGACGAACTCCTTGGCGAGCACCTCGGGCTTCTTCTTGCCCATGGCGCGGCGCAGCAGGTCGGCCTGGCCGAGCGAGTACCCCGCGAGGATCTGCGCGGCGCGCTGCACCTGCTCCTGGTAGACGATGAGGCCGTACGTCTCGTCGAGCACCTCGGCGAGCGGCTCGGCGAGCTCGGGGTGGATCGGCTCGATCGTCTGCAGGCCGTTCTTGCGCAGCGCGTAGTTCACGTGCGAGTTCATGCCCATCGGGCCGGGCCGGTACAGCGCGATGACGGCCGACAGGTCGTCGAACTTGTCCGGTCGCATCTGCCGCAGCAGCGCGCGCATGGGCCCGCCGTCGAGCTGGAACACGCCGAGCGTGTCGCCGCGCGCGAGCAGCTCGTAGGTGGCCTTGTCGTCGAGCGCGACCTGCTCGATCGCGACCGGGTCCTTGCCGTTGTTGACGATGTTCTCGAGCGCGTCGTCGAGGATCGTGAGGTTGCGCAGCCCGAGGAAGTCCATCTTGATGAGGCCGAGGCCCTCGGACGTCGGGTAGTCGAACTGCGTGATGACCGCCCCGTCCTGCGGGCGGCGCATGATCGGGATGATGTCGATGAGCGGCTCGCTCGACATGATGACGCCGGCCGCGTGCACGCCCCACTGCCGCTTGAGGCCCTCGATGCCGCGCGCCGTCTCGACGACGCGCTGCGCCTCCGGGTCGGAGTCGTGGACCTGGCGGAACTCCGCGGCCTCGGGGTAGCGCGGGTGCTGCGGGTCGAAGATGCCGGACAGGGGGATGTCCTTGCCCATGACCGCGGGCGGCATGGCCTTGGTGAGCTTCTCGCCCATCGCGAACGGGAAGCCCAGCACGCGCGAGGCGTCCTTGAGCGCCTGCTTGGCCTTGATCGAGCCGTAGGTGACGATCATCGCCACGCGGTCGTCGCCGTACTTCTCCGTGACGTACCGGATGACCTCGGCGCGCCGGCGCTCGTCGAAGTCGACGTCGACGTCGGGCATGGAGACGCGCTCCGGGTTGAGGAACCGCTCGAAGATGAGCCCGTGCTCGAGCGGGTCGAGCTCGGTGATGCCCATGACGTACGCGACCATCGAGCCGGCGGCCGAGCCGCGGCCCGGCCCGACGCGGATGCCCTGCTCCTTGGCCCAGTTGATGAAGTCGGCGACCACGAGGAAGTACCCCGGGAAGCCCATCTGGATGATGACCTCGGTCTCGTACGTGGCCTGCTTGCGCACCGCGTCCGGGATCCCCTGCGGGTACCGGCGGTGCAGCCCGCGCTCGACCTCCTTGACGAACCAGCTGATCTCGTCCTCGCCGTCCGGGACCGGGAAGCGGGGCATGTAGTTCGCGCCGGTGTCGAACGAGACCTCGCAGCGCTCGGCGATCGCGAGCGTGTTGTCGCACGCCTCGGGCAGCTCGGAGAACAGCCGGCGCATCTCGGCGCCCGAACGGACGTAGTAGGTGTCGCCGCTGAACGCGAAGCGGTTGCCGCCCTGGTCGTACGTGGGCTCGTCGAGCGACGAGCCCGAGTTCACGGCGAGCAGGACCTCGTGGGAGTGGGCGTCCTCGCGCTTGGTGTAATGCAGGTCGTTGGTCGCGACGAGCGGTGCCCCGATGGCCTCGGCGAGGCGCAGGAGGTCCTTGGTGACCCGGGTCTCGATCTCGATCCCGTGGTCCATGAGCTCGACGAAGTAGTTCTCCTTGCCGAAGATGTCCTGCAGCTCGCCGGCCGCCCGCACGGCCTCGTCCCACTGCCCGAGCCGGATGCGCGTCTGGACCTCGCCCGAGGGGCAGCCCGTGGTCGCCATGAGGCCCTCGTGGTAGGTCTCGAGCAGCTCGCGGTCCATGCGGGGCCACTTGCCCATCTGGCCGTCGAGCGACGCGAGCGACGACGCCCGGAACAGGTTGTGCATGCCCGGGTTGTCCTTGGCCCACAGCGTCATGTGCGTGTATGCGCCACCGGCCGAGACGTCGTCGCGCCGCTGCGACGCCTCGCCCCACAGGACCTTGGTGCGGTCGTGCCGACTCGTGCCCGGCGTCACGTACGCCTCGACGCCGATGATCGGCTTGACGTCGAACTTCTGCGCCGTGCTCCAGAAGTCGAAGGCGCCGAACAGGTAGCCGTGGTCGGTGATCGCGATCGCCTTCTGGCCGAGGCGCTGCACCTCGGCGAAGAGCTCCGGCAGCCGCGCCGCGCCGTCGAGCATCGAGTACTCGGTGTGCACGTGGAGGTGGACGAAGTCGTCGCTCTTCTGCGCGCTCTGCGCGGGTGCGGGGGGTGCGGCGTCGGGCATGACCCCGAGTCTAGGAGCCGCGTCCGACACTGCGGAGCCGCCCCGCCGGGGCACTCCTCACAGGCCCGCGAGCCGGGTCAGGACCGCGAACCCGTCGTCCGTTCCGGGCCAGTGCAGGCGCACGGCGTCGACCCCGGCGCGGCGCACCACGGACCGCAGCACGAGCACGACGACGACCACGTCGTCGGCCCAACCGAGCACCGGCACGACGTCGGGGACGACGTCGAACGGCATCGCCAGGTACGCGAGCAGGAGCCCGAGCCGGACGCGCACGCCGCGAGGCAGCGAGCGGTCCGCCGCGAGCCGGCGCACGAGGCGCAGGACGTCGGGCAGCAGCCGCACGCCGTCGCGCAGCGCGTCCGTGCCGGACCGCAGGACGAGCACCGCGACGAGCAGCGCGAGCCACGTCAGGAGCAGGGCGGCCGCGACGGCGAGCGCGCGTCCGCCCACCACGGCAGGGCGTACCAGCTCACGCGTAGGCACCGCGGACGACCTCGAGCGCGCGCGCCAGGTCCTGCGGGTACTCGCTCGCGACCTCGACCCACCGTCCCGACAGCGGGTGCTCGAAGCCGAGCCGGACGGCGTGCAGCCACTGCCGCTCGAGCCCCACGCGCGACGCGAGCACAGGGTCCGCCCCGTAGGTGAGGTCGCCGACGAGCGGGTGGCGCAGCGCCGCGAAGTGGACGCGGATCTGGTGCGTGCGGCCCGTCTCGAGGTGGACCTCGACGAGCGACGCCGCGGGCAGCATCTCGAGCACCTCGTAGTGCGTGACCGAGGGCTTGCCGTCCGCGACCACCGCGAACTTGTAGTCGGCCGTGGGGTGGCGACCGATCGGCGCGTCGATCGTGCCCGTCGTGGGCTCGGGGTGGCCCTGGGCGAGCGCGTGGTAGACCTTCTCGGGCGTGCGCTCCTTGAACGCGCGCTTGAGGCCCGAGTACGCGGCCTCGCTCTTGGCCACGACCATGAGCCCCGACGTGCCCACGTCGAGCCGGTGCACGATGCCCTGGCGCTCGGCCGCGCCCGAGGTCGACACACGGTAGCCGGCGGCCGCGAGCGCCCCCACGACCGTGGGGCCGGTCCACCCCGGGGAGGGGTGCGCGGCGACGCCGACGGGCTTGTCGACCACGACGACGTCGTCGTCCTCGTACGCGATCGTCATGCCGGGCACGGGCTCGGCGACCACGGCCGGCTCGGTGCGAGGCTCGGGCACGTCGACCTCGAGCCAGCCGCCGGGCGTGAGCCGGTCGGACTTGCCGACCTCGCGCCCGTCGAGGCGGACCGCGCCCGACGCCGCGAGCTCGGCCGCCTGGGTGCGCGAGAAGCCGAGCATCCGCGCGAGCGCGGCGTCGACGCGCTCGCCCGCGAGCCCGTCGGGCACGGGCAGGGTCCGCAGCGCCACGGCTCAGGCCTCCTCGGCGTCCGGCGTGGCGCGCTCCTGCTGCTCGTGCTCGCGGCGGCCGTCGAGACCGAAGCCGCGCAGGCCGAGCAGCGCGACGAGGATCGCGGCGGCGACGATCGCGATGTCCGCGACGTTCCCCACGAAGACGCCGTAGTCGATCATGTCGACCACGTGCCCCTGCGCGAAGCCCGGGTCGCGGAAGAGCCGGTCGCCGAGGTTGCCGAGCGCGCCGCCGAGCAGCAGGCCGAGCGCGACCGTCCAGCCGCGGGAGCCGATGCGGCGCACCGCCCGCAGGATGACCACGACCACCGCGACGACGATGATCGTGAGCACCCACGTCATGCCGGTCGCGATCGAGAACGCGGCACCGGGGTTGAACACGAGGCGCAGGCCGAGGAGGTCGCCGACGAGCGGGACCCGCTCGCCGTCGGAGAGCGTGGACAGCGCCCACCACTTGGTGAGCTGGTCGGCCACGAGGACGACGGCTGCGAGCGCGAAGACCCACCTCGCCAGCCCCGTGCGGACCGGTCCGGCGGCGGGTCGCTCGAGGTCGGGTGCGGGCTCGGAGGGCAGCTCGGACGCGCCGGCGCCGTGTTCGGGGGTAGACATCGCCCGCCAGTCTATGCGGCGGGCGCTCGCCGTCAGGACCTGCTCAGCGCCGTTCTTCGCGCGCCTTGGCCTCGACCGACAGCGTGGCGCGCGGGAACGCCTGGAGCCGGGCCTTGCCGATCGGCAGGCCCGTCATCTCGCACGTTGCGTACGTGCCGCCGCGGATCCTCTCGATCGCGTGCGTCGTCTGGGCGAGGAGGTCGCGCATGTTGTTGACGAGCGTGAGCTCCTGCTCGCGCTCGAGCGCGCTCGAGCCGTAGTCGGCCTGGTCGTCGCCCGCGCCGTCGCCCGAGTTGCGCAGGAGGTCGGACAGGTCCTGGTCGGCCTGGGCGAGCTCGGCCTCGAGCCGGGCCTTGTCCTCGAGCAGGAATGCGGCCAGCTCCTCGACCTCCTCGAGGGTCCACGGGTCCTCGCCCTCGCGCACGGGGAACGTCGCGACGTCCCGCGCAAGGTTGGGGAACTGCTCGCGCAACGCCGCCCGCGTGGTGGTGGAGAGCTTGGCCATCGGTGCCCTTCCGGTCGGGTCCCTCGTGGTGGGTCACCGCAGCGTAAATGCAGGAACCGGCTCTCACAACAGCACGCGCCGTGCGGCGCGTGCTGGTGTGTGAGCCGGTTCCCGGCGTGCGTCGGGGCGGGCCCGCGGCGCGAGGCGGCGCCTCAGAGCTCCGAGGGTCGTCCGGCGGCGGCGTTCTGCCGCGGCGGCAGGGCCGAGCCGCGCGCGTCGAGGTCGCCGAGCAGGTTCTGCAGGAAGCTCTTGAGCCTGGTGCGGTAGTCCCGCTCGAACAGGCGCAGCTCGTCGATCTTGCGCTCGAGGAGCGAGCGCTCCTGCTCGAGCTGCGACAGCGTGCGGTGGCTGGTCTCCTCGGCTTCGCGCACGATGCGGGCGCCCTCGGCCTTCGCCTCGGCGATGAGCCGGTCGCCCTCCTCCTGGCCGGAGCGGACGTAGTCGTCGTGGAGCTTCTGGGCGAGCTGCAGCATGCCCGTCGCCGACTCGGGCTCGGCGTGCGTCTTGGCCGCGGCCACGGGCGCCGCGGCGGCCACCGGGGCCTGCTGCGACTGCTGCGCGGCGTCGGAGCGCGACAGCTCCGCGACGCGACGCTCGGCCGCGGCGAGCTTCGAGCGCAGGTCGTCGTTCTCCTCCTGGACCGCCGTGAGGGTGCGGACGACCTCGTCGAGGAAGTCGTCGACCTCCTCCACGTCGTAGCCCTCGCGGAACTTCGTCGCCGAGAACTTCTTGTTGAGGATGTCCTCTGCAGTCAGGAGTGCCATCGTGTCACCTCGTTGCCGTTGCAGGTTCTGGCCCCGTCGCACGGACCGGGAGCGTCCGTCGCCGTGAGTGACCACGGTAGCGGACGGCTCGCCGGACGACATGCCGGGCACGGCGCGGCCCCGGTCCGCACACAGCGTCTTCACACGCCGCGCTACAGGCGGGCGAAGATCGACGACACGAACGAGACCAGGATGAACAGGACGAGAAAGGCCAGGTCGAGACGGATCTGGCCGAGCGTGAGGGGCGGGATCACCTTGCGCAGCGCACGCAGCGGCGGGTCGGTCACGGTGTAGATGCCCTCGGCGATGACGAGCATCACACCGCGGGGTCGCCAGTCACGCGCGAAGAACTGCACCCAGTCGAGCACGAGGCGCACGATGAGGCACAGGAGGAACAGCTGCAGGAGGAAGGCGACGAAGCCGAAGATTCCGCTCACGGGACGAACCTACCGTGCACAGGTCGACGCGCGGACCGGGGGCGGTGCCCGGCCCGCGCGTCGACGCGCGCGTCAGCTCTGGTTGTAGAAGCCGCCGCGGCCCGACGGCTTGTCGGAGACCTTCTCCTCGCCGGTGATCTCGACGTGCTCGGGCGAGAGCAGGAAGACCTTGTTGGTCACGCGCTCGATCGAGCCGTGCAGGCCGAAGATCAGCCCCGCCGAGAAGTCGACGAGGCGCTTGGCGTCGGCGTCGTCCATGTCCGACAGGTTCATGATGACCGGCGTCCCGCCGCGGAACGCCTCGCCGATGAGCCGGGCGTCGTTGTACGAGCGCGGGTGGATGGTCGTGATGCGTCGCAGGTCGCTCGCGGCGAGCGGCGCCGCCTCGCGGACCCCGCCCCGGTGCAACGGCGTCACCGGGGCCTGGTAGTCGTCACCCACGGGTGCCTCCAGCTCCTCGTCGTACTCGTCGAGGTAGTCCTCACGCTCGCCCTGGTCGTCGGCGAGACCCAGGTACAGCATGGTCTTGCGAAGCGCTCCGCCCATCGCCCTTGCTCCGTTCGTCGGCACGTCCGCCCTGCCATCCCGGACGGTCTCTTGACGTTAACCACGGTCAGGCGCTAGGAGGCGTGCGACACGCCGGTGTGTCGCACCAGTCGCCCGTCAGGCAAGGACGACGACGCCGGCCTGGCGACCCGTCGTCGTGCCCTCCGCCGTGGCGCGCCGGTGCGAGTAGAGGTCGGCGTCGGTGCGGGTGCACCGGTCGACGCGCTGCGCGACGACGCCGCGCGAGGCGAGCTGGGCGAGCACGCCCGCCGGCAGGTCGAGCGCGGACGTGCCCGCGTCGGTCGTGGCCCACGCCTGCGGCACGCCGGACGACACCGCGTCGCGCAGGTCCTCGGGCACCTCGTAGCACCGCCCGCACACCGCGGGCCCGACGGCGGCGCGCACGTCCTCGACGTGCGCGCCCCGGGCGAGCAGCGCGTCGAGCGCGCGGTGGACGACGCCCGCGACGAGGCCGGCGCGCCCGGCGTGGGCGACGCCGACGACCCTCGCGACCGGGTCGGCGAGCAGCACGGGCACGCAGTCGGCGACCAGGACGCCGAGGCCGAGCCGCTCCTCGGACGTGACGAGGGCGTCCGCCTCGCCCGCGGTCAGCGGCGGGTGCGCGGCCGCCCAGGCCTCGCGGTCCGCGCCGCCGAGCTCGAGCACGCCGTCACGGTGCACCTGCGTCGCGAACGCGACCGGTGCGCCGACCCACGCCGCGAGCCGGGCGCGGTTCTCCTGGACCCGCGCCGGGTCGTCGCCGGTCGACGTGCCGAGGTCGAGCGACGACCACGGCGCCGGCGAGACGCCGCCGTGGCGCGTCGTGAACCCCGCGACGACCCCCGGCCCGAGGTCGACGCGCAGCAGCCCGGCCCCGAACTCCTCCGGCAACAGCGCCTCCTGCGCCCACGCGGCGGGCGTGCTCACTTGAGGAAGTCGGGCACGTCGAGCTCCTCGGCGGGCCGGCGCGCGTCCTCGAAGATGCGCGGGACCTCGACGGGCCGCTCGACCGTCACGCCGTCGCCCTCCTCGACGACCGCGAACGCCGGCCGGCCGTCGCGCGGCTCGCCCGCCGAGGCCGCCGGGCGGTCGTCGAGGGACGCCGGCACGTCGTCGGGCTCGGCCGGGATCGGGCGCGGCTGGGCGTGCGCGCCCGCACCGGCGGGCGGCGCCGGCACGGGCCTGCCCGCGCCGGCGTGCGGCTCGGGCTCGACGACCGAGACCTGCCCCGTCGCGGTCGTGGCGACCGACGGGCGCGGCGCCGCGCCCGCGACCTGGCCCAGGGCGCGCCCGTCCTTGCGGGTCTGCGGGACGCCGCCGTCGAAGCCGGCCGCGATGACGGTCACGCGGACCTCGTCGCCGAGCGCGTCGTCGATGACCGTCCCGAAGATGATGTTCGCCTCGGGGTGCGCCGCCTCCTGGACGAGGCGCGCGGCCTCGTGCACCTCGAACAGGCCGAGGTCGCTGCCGCCCTGGATGGACAGCAGCACGCCGTGCGCGCCGTCGATCGAGGCCTCGAGCAGCGGCGAGGAGATCGCGAGCTCGGCCGCCTGGACCGCGCGGTCCTCCCCTCTCGCCGACCCGATGCCCATGAGCGCCGAGCCGGCGCCCTGCATGACGGACTTGACGTCCGCGAAGTCGAGGTTGATCAGGCCGGGCGTCGTGATGAGGTCGGTGATGCCCTGCACGCCCGAGTGGAGCACCTGGTCGGCCGAGTGGAACGCCGCGATCGCGGAGACGTTCCGGTCGGACATCGACAGCAGGCGGTCGTTCGGGATGACGATGAGGGTGTCGACCTCCTCGCGGAGGTTCTCGATGCCCTGCTCGGCCTGGACCGAGCGGCGGCGGCCCTCGAACGTGAACGGCCGCGTCACGACGCCGACCGTCAGCGCGCCGAGGGAGCGCGCGATGCGGGCCACCACGGGCGCGCCGCCCGTGCCGGTGCCGCCGCCCTCGCCCGCCGTCACGAAGACCATGTCGGCGCCGCGCAGGACGTCCTCGATCTCCTCGGCGTGGTCCTCGGCCGCCTTCTTGCCCACCTCGGGGTCGGCGCCGGCGCCCAGGCCACGGGTCAGCTCGCGCCCGACGTCGAGCTTGACGTCGGCGTCCGACATCAGCAGCGCCTGGGCGTCGGTGTTGATGGCGATGAACTCGACACCCTTGAGCCCGACCTCGATCATGCGGTTCACGGCGTTCACGCCGCCACCGCCGATGCCGACCACCTTGATCACTGCCAGGTAGTTCTGCGGAGTTGCCACGTCGTTGCCTCTCGGGTCGTTCCTGTCCCGACGCCCTCCCCCGTGAACCCTAAGGTTCTAGTTGAGGGTTAGAGTTATGTCAGGTTGCTGCTAGTTGTCGACGGTAGGCGTCGACGTCGGCCGCGCGAGGGACGTCCCCCGGCGTGTCGCGCCCACCGGTTTCCCGCGCCGTCGTCATTGCGTGACCGGGAGCTCGGGCGACGAGACGTCGACCACGCGCGCGCCCGGCTCGACCTCGAGCAGCGTGCGCACGACCTCGACCTTGAGCGCGACCCGCGACGCCCCTCCCCAGCGGACGCTCCGGCCGTCGCGCAGCACGGTCTCGACGTCGTCCTGGGTCTCCGCGCGCACGCTCGCGACCTGGTCGGACAGCTCGGGCGGCAGCGCGGCGAGCACGCGCAGGGCCGCCTGCAGCGCACGGGCGCTGCCGTCGTCGAGCGGGACGTCGACCACCGCGAGCCCCTCGGGCGCCGCCTCGGCGGTGCCGACCCGGATCCCCTCGGGGTCGAGCAGCGCGAAGCCGCCGTCGGTCGGCACGGCCGCGACCGGCTCGCGCGACGTCAGGGCGACGTCGAGCCCCTGCGGCCAGACGCGCGCGATGCGCACGTCCTTGACACCGCGCATGCCGAGGATCTCGGCGCGCAGCGCGACCGTGTCCAGGCGCGGGAGCGGCACGTCGGCGCGCGCGACGACGGCCGCGCGCACCTCCTCGACGTCGATCGTCGTGCCCTCGCCGGTGATCGTGACCTCGGCCGGGTCGAGCGCGAGCGCCGGGGACCAGAACACCGCCCACGCGAGCGCCGCCGCGGCGACGAGGGCGAGCAGCCACGCCAGCACGCGGCGCCACCGGCGGTGACGGCGCATCGCCGTGCGCTCGGCGAGGCGGTCCGCCATCGCGGTCGAGACGCGGGCCGGCGCCGCGGCCGCGGGCGGCTCGGCCACGACCCGAGCGGTCGTGCGCGCCGGGACCGCCTTGGGCGTCGCGCCCGTGCGCGGGGCGGCTTTGGGTGTGGCGCCGGTCCGCGGCGCGGCCTTCGGCGTCCCACCCGTCCGGGGCGCGGCCTTCGGCGTCGCGCCCGTGCGCGGGGCGGCCGCGGGCTTCGTGCGGGGACGGGGTGGCTGACGCATCAGTCCATGGTGTCCTCGACGGGCGCCGCGGCGGTCGGCGCCACGCCGGAGGCGTCGCGTGCGCGCAGCAGGTCGAGGATCACGGGGCCGAGCTCGGTCACGTCCCCCGCGCCGACGGTCAGGACCAGGTCGCCGGGCCGCGCCAGCCCGGCGGCCACGTGCGCCGCCTCGAGGCGGTCCTCCACCGCGTGCACTCCCCCGCCCGACGCGGTCGCCGGGAGCAGGTCGGTGATCGTCCGGGCGGTGACGTCCGGGTCGACGTCCTCGCGCGCCCTGTAGACGCCGGTGACCACGACCTCGTCGGCGAGCGCGAGCGCGGCCGCGAACCGGTCGGCGAAGAGGCGCGTGCGCGAGTACAGGTGCGGCTGGAACAGCACGACGATCCGACCGCTGCCGGCGACGGGACGCGCGGCGCGCAGGAGCGCCTCGACCTCGGTCGGGTGGTGGTCGTAGCTGTCGACGACCCGCACCCCGGCGGCCTCCCCCTTGGGCTCGAACCGCCGTCCCGTGCCGACGAACGTCGCGGCGCCCGCGACGGCCTCGCCCGGCTCGGCCCCGAGCAGCACCGCGGTCACGACGGCGGCCGTGGCGTTGAGCGCGTTGTGCGCGCCGGGCAGCTCGAGCCGCAGGTCGCGCGGCTGGGGCCCCAGCGGGCCCCCTGACACGACGGCGCGGACGGTGCCGGGCCCCACGACGACGTCGCGCACGCGGACGTCGGCCGCCTCGGCCGTCCCGTACGTGACGACGTCGCGCCCCGCGGCACGGTGCGCGACGGCGAGCTCGGCGGAACCGGCGTCGTCGGCGCACGCCACGAGCGTGCCGCCCGGCACGATGCGCGCGGCGAAGTCGACGAACGCCTGCCGGAACGCGTCGTGCGACCCGTAGTGGTCGAGGTGGTCGGCCTCGACGTTGGTCACGACCGCGACGGTCGGGGCGTAGTTGAGGAACGAGCCGTCCGACTCGTCGGCCTCGGCGACGAGGACGTCGGACGCGCCGAGGTGGCCGCCGGGCACGGCGCGGACCTCCCCCGTCTCGGCGTCCCGCACGCGGACCGTCCCGCCGATCGCGAACGACGCGTCGGTGCCGCAGGCGCGCAGGACCGTCGCGACCATCGCGGACGTCGTGGTCTTGCCGTGCGCGCCCGCCACCGCCACGGCGCGCCGGCCCACCATGAGCGCGGCGAGCGCCTCGGAGCGGTGCAGCACCCGCAGCCCCGCGGCGCGGGCGGCGGCGAGCTCGGGGTTGGACTCGCGCACCGCCGAGGAGACGACGACCGTCTCGACGCGCGGCTCGCCGTCGGGCCCGACGACGTGGGCGGCGTCGTGGCCGACCCACACGGTCACGCCGTCGCCGCGCAGGGCCTCGAGAGCGGGCCCGGCGGCGGCGTCCGAGCCCTGCACGGGCACGCCGCGCGCCGCCAGGAGCCGCGCCACGACCGACATGCCGGCCCCGCCGACGCCGACGAGGTGGACGCGCCCCAACTCCTCGAGCCGTGCCGGCGCGCTCACGCGGGCTCCCCCGCGGCGACCGCCTCGCCGACGAGGTCGGCGACGCGCGCGGCGGCGTCGCGCACGCCCGTGGCCGCCGCCGCCTCGGCCATCGCGTCGAGGCGCTGCCGGTCGGCGAGCAGGGCCGGGACCGTCCGGGCCAGCCACGCGGGCGTGAGGTCCGCGTCGTCGACGAGGATGCCGCCGCCGGCCTCGACGAGCGGCGCGGCGTTGAGCCGCTGCTCGCCGTTGCCGATCGGCAGCGGGACGTAGACCGCGGGGACGCCCAGCGCGGCCAGCTCGCACACGGTGCCCGCGCCGGCGCGCCCGACGACGAGGTCGGCGACCGCGAGCGCGAGGTGCATCTCGGGCAGGTACTCGCGCACCTGGTAGCGACGCGTCTCGTGCGTGCCCGACAGGGCGCGGACGGCCGCGCGCACGCCCTCGTCCTTGCCGCGGCCCGTGAGGTGGAGCACCTGCGCGCCCGACTCGAGCAGGGCCGCGGCCGCGCCGGCGACGGCGGCGTTGACCGACGCGGCGCCCGAGGACCCGCCCGTGACCACGAGGGTGGGCAGCGCCGCGTCGAGGCCGAGCGCGTCAGCGGCGGCGACGCGGGCGGCCGCGGGGTCGGCCTCGCGCGCGGCGACGAGCTCGGCGATCTCGCGGCGCAGCGGCAGCCCGACGGAGACGGCGCCGGGCAGCGCGGTGCCCGGGAACGTCACGCCCACGCGCGCGGCCCAGCGCGCGCCGAGCCGGTTGGCCAGGCCCGGCCGGGCGTTCTGCTCGTGGATCACGACCGGCACGCCGCGGCGGCGCGCCGCGAGGTACGCGGGCGTCGAGACGTAGCCGCCGAAGCCCACGACGGCCTGCGCGCCGATCTCGTCGATCGCGGCCTCGGCCGCGCGCACGGCGGACGCGAGGCGGCCGGGAAGGCGCAGCAGGTCCACGCTCGGGCGACGCGGGAGCGGCACGCGCGGGACGGGGCGCAGCTCGTAGCCGCGGGCCGGGACGAGGTCCGCCTCCAGGCCGGTCGTCGTCCCGAGCACGAGCACCTTCGCGCCCGGCTCGCGGGCGCGCAGCTCGTCGGCGACGGCGAGCAGAGGGTTGACGTGACCGGCGGTGCCACCCCCGGCGAGCACCACGGAACGGACGGGAGAGATGTTCACACGTGGACCCTACCGGCCGCGCAGGCGCACCCGGTCACGGCCACGGCCCACCACCGCGAGCGAGCGTCGGACCACGCTGCCCCGCGCCGCGAGCGCCTCCGCCGCGCCGGGCTCGGTGCGCGCGAAGCCGATCACCATGCCGAGCGCGGCCATGGTGGTCACCAGGGCGGAGCCGCCCGCCGAGACGAGCGGCAGCGGGATGCCGATGACGGGCAGCACCTGGATGACCACCCCGATGTTGACGAACGCCTGGCCCACGATCCAGCAGGCGACCGCCGCGGTCGTGATCTTGACGAACGGGTCGGTGTGGCGGCGCACGACGCGCGCCATCGCGACGCCGAGCACGGCGAAGAGCGCGAGCACGAGGAGCGTGCCGAGCAGGCCGAGCTCCTCGCCGATGATCGCGTAGATGAAGTCGTTGTGGGCCTCGGGCAGGTAGCGCCACTTCTCCCGGCTCGCGCCGAGCCCGACGCCGAACAGGCCGCCGGTGCCGAGCCCGTACAGGCCGTGGATCGACTGGTAGCACTCGCCCTGGGGGTCGGCGCACTCGCCGTAGGTCGCCAGGATGCGGCTCATGCGGTTGGAGTTGCCGCGCACGAAGAGGAAGAAGACCGCCGCGGACGCGAGCGTGCCGCCGAGCACGAGCATCTTGGCCGGCGCGCCCGAGACCCACAGCGCGCCCGCGACGAGCGCGACGACGACGATCGCGGTGCCCAGGTCGTGACCCGCCATGATGAGGCCGACGAGCGCGAGCGCGCCGGGCACCGCGGGCATGAACGCGTGGCCCCAGCTGCCGAGCAGGTGCTGCTTGCGCCCGAGCACGGTGCCGAGCCACACCGCGAGCGCGAGCTTGCCCAGCTCGGCCGGCTGGACGACGACGCCGCCGCCCAGGTGGATCCAGCCGGTGTTGCCGCCCTGGCTCAGCGCGAACGCGGGCACGAGCGTGAGCGACTGCAGGCCGAGCGCCACGAACAGCGCCGGCCACGCGAGCCGCTTGTACCAGCGGACGGGGATCCGCGTCGCGACGAGCATGAACGGCATGCCGAGCAGCGCCCAGCGCGCCTGGACGAGGAACTGCGCGTACGGCGACTTGCCCTCCGCGATCGACGTCACGGTCGAGCTCGAGAGCACCATGACCAGGCCGATGACGAGCAGCAGGCCCGTGGCCCCCACGAGGAGGTAGTAGCTCGTGACCGCCGAGTTCCACTGGCCCAGCCACGGGCGCTCGGGGGCGGACCTGCGGGCGTTCGTCGTGACCGCCATGCCCCTCCCCGTCCTACTCGTCAAGCTCCTGCACCGCGGCGGCGAACGCTGCGCCGCGCTCCGCGTAGGAGCGGAACTGGTCCATCGAGGCGCCCGCCGGGGCGAGCAGCACGGTGTCGCCCGGCCGGGCGAGGTCCCGCGCGGCCGCCACGGCCCGGCGCATCACGGACCCAGTGTCACCGGGATCGACCCGCACGACGGGGATCTCGGGCGCGTGTCGGGCGAGCGCCTCGGTCCACGGCGCCGGGTCGACGCCGATGACGACGGCCGCGCGCAGCCGGTCCGCGCGGCGTTCGACCAGGTCGTCGAGCCGCGCGCCCTTGGCGAGCCCGCCCGCGACCCACACGACCGTGCCGGGCTCGTACGTGGCGAGCGACGCCGCCGCGGCGTGCGGGTTGGTGGCCTTCGAGTCGTCGACGTACGCGACGCCGCCGAGCACCCGCACGCGCTCGATGCGGTGCGCCCCCGGCCGGAAGGACCGCAGGCCGTCGCGCACCGCCGCGGCGGGCACGCCGTGGGCGCGCGCGAGCGCGGCGGCCGCGAGCGCGTCGGACACGACGTGCGGCGGGGGCACGGCCGGCCCGTCGCCGGTCGCGGCCGGCGCGAGGTGCGCGAGGTCGGCGAGCGTGCCGAGCTCGGCCGCGTACGTGCGCCGGTCGGCGGCGTCGGCGGGCGCGTGGAACGCGCGGTCGACGAGGACGTCCTCGACGAGCCCGAGCTGCCCGGGGCCCGGCGTACCGAGCGTGACGCCGACGGCGCGCGCGCCCTCGACGACGTCGGCCTCGCGCACGAGGTCCTCGGTGCGCGGGTCCGCCACGGTGTAGACGCACGCGACCTGGGCCCGCGCGTAGATGCGTCCCTTGTCGGCCGCGTACGCCTCGAGCGAGCCGTGCCAGTCGAGGTGGTCGGGCGCGACGTTGAGCACCGCGCCCGCCTCCACCGACATGGTGTGCGTGAAGTGGAGCTGGAAGCTCGACAGCTCGACCGCGAGGACGTCGAGGTCCGGGTCGACCGCCGCGGTGAGCAGCGGCGTCCCGACGTTGCCGACGGCCGCGGTGCGCAAGCCCGCCGCGGCGAGGATCGAGGCGAGCATCTCGACCGTCGTCGTCTTGCCGTTGGTGCCCGTGACGGCGAGCCACGGGGCGGGCCCGCGCGCCGCGCCGTCGGGCCCGCGCCGGTCGACCCGCAGCCGCCACGCGAGCTCGACCTCGCTCCACACCGGGACGCCCGCGGCGGTCGCGGCCGCGAGCAGCGGCGTCGACGGCGCCCAGCCGGGCGAGGCGACCACGAGGTCGGCCCCGGCGACGAGGTCGTCGAGGCCGGCGCGGTCCTCGGCGGCGGCGCCGCGCACGTCGGCGTCGTCGGCCCGGGCGTCGACCGTGACGAGCTCGCGCACCCTGCCCGCCAGCGCCGCGACGACGGCGCGGCCGCTCACGCCGAGCCCGGCGACGACGACGCGCGCGGCGTCGAGCGGGACGGCGGGCTCGACCGGCCGGCCGTGCCCGGCCGGCATCAGCCGACCACCCACTCGGCGTAGAAGATGCCCATGCCGAGCGCCGCGAACAGCCCCGCGATGAGCCAGAACCGGATGACGATCGTCACCTCTCCCCACCCCGAGAGCTCGAAGTGGTGGTGCAGCGGCGCCATCTTGAACACGCGTCTGCGGGTCATCTTGAAGAAGCCGATCTGGATGACGTCCGACAGCACGATGATCACGAACAGGCCGCCGATGATCGCCGCGAGGATCTCGGTGCGCGACAGGATCGACAGGCCCGCGAGCGCGCCGCCGAGGGCGAGCGAGCCGGTGTCTCCCATGAAGATCCTGGCCGGGCTGGCGTTCCACCACAGGAAGCCGAAGCAGGCGCCCATGACGGCCGCCGCGACGATCGCGACGTCCTGCGGGTCGCGCACCTCGTAGCACCGCGGTCCCGCCGCCAGCAGGCGCTGGCACGACTGGTTGAGCTGCCAGATCCCGACGATGACGTAGGCGCCGAACACGATGAGCGAGGTGCCGGTCGCCAGGCCGTCGAGGCCGTCGGTGAGGTTGACCGCGTTGGACCACGCCGTGATGAGGAAGTTGGCCCACACGACGAACAGCACGAGCCCGATCGTCGCGCCCGCGAACGCCAGGTCCAGGTTGGTGTCGCGCAGGAACGAGATCCGGGTCGACGCGGGCGTGCGCGCGTTCCCGTTGGGGAACTGCAGCGCGAGCACCGCGAACGAGACGCCGACGAACCCCTGGCCGAGGATCTTGGCCCACGGCGTGAGCCCGAGCGAGCGCTGCTTGCGGATCTTCGTGAAGTCGTCGAGGAAGCCGACGAGCCCGAGGCCCGTCATGAGGTACAGCACGAGCAGCGCGGTCGCGCTCGGCATGCGCCCGGCCACGACCATCGACGCGGCGACCCCCAGCAGCGTGGCGCCGATGATGACGACGCCGCCCATCGTGGGCGTGCCGCGCTTGGTGAAGTGCGCGGTCGGGCCGTCCTGCCGGACGAACTGGCCGTAGTTGCGGTGCACGAGGAACCGGATGAACAGCGGCGTGCCGAAGAGCGCGACGACCAGGGAGGCGCCCGCCGCGACGAGGATGGCGATCACGGGGCGACCTCCGCGAGCTCGTCCGCGAGCCGCCACAGACCGGTCGAGTTGGACGCCTTGACGAGCACGACGTCGCCGGGCCGCAGCGTCTCGCCGAGGACGGCGCGCGCGGCGTCGAGGTCCGGCACGAACACCGACTCCTCCCCCCAGGAGCCCTCCTGGAGCGCTCCCTCGTGGATGTGGTACGCCCCGTCGCCCACGACGACGAGCTGCTTGATGTTCAATCGGACCACGAGCCGGCCGATCTCGTCGTGCGCCACGCGCGCCTCGTCGCCGAGCTCGCGCATCTCGCCGAGCACCGCGACGGACCGCCGCGTGCGGCCCGCCATGACCGCGAGCGTGCGCAGCGCGGCCTTCATCGAGTCGGGGTTGGCGTTGTAGGCGTCGTCGACGACGGTCACGCCGTCGGGCCGCTCGGTGACGGCCATCCGGTGCGGGCTCAGCGCGGTTGCCCGCGACAGCCGCTCGGCGACCGTCCCGAGCGGCACCCCCAGGCGCAGCGCGGCGGTCGCGGCGGCGAGCGCGTTGGTCACGTGGTGCGCGCCCACGAGGCGCAGCGCCACCTCGGCGCGCTCCCCGCCCGCCGTGAGCGTGAAGCGGGCACGGCCCGCGTCGACCTCGACGTCGGTCGCGCGCACCGCGGCCGCGGGGATCGTGCCGAACGTGACGACCTCGGCGTCCTCGGGGGCGCGCGCGGCCATCGCCGCGACGCGCACGTCGTCGGCGTTGAGCGCGACCGTGCCGCCGGGCACGACGCCCTCGGCCATCTCGCCCTTCGTGCGGGCGATGGTCTCGACGTCGCCGAAGAACCCGAGGTGGGCGCTGCCGACGGCGAGCACGATGCCGACGTCGGGCGGCGCGATGCGCGTGAGGTAGGCGATGTTGCCGGGCCGGTCCGCGCCCATCTCGAGCACGAGGCGGCGCGTCGCCGGCGTCGCGCGCAGGACGGTCAGCGGGAGGCCGACCTCGTTGTTGAACGACCCGGCGGGCACGACGACGGCGCTCGGGTCGTCGCCCTCGGCGGGCGCGAGGAGCTGGCCGAGCAGGTCCTTGGTCGTCGTCTTGCCGACCGAGCCGGTCACCGCCACGACCTTGACGTCGGCGGTGGCCCGCAGCCGTGCGAGCACGTGGCGCGCGAGCTCGCCGAGCGCGGCCTGCACGTCGTCGACGACGACGGCGGGCACGCCGTCGAGCTCGCGCGCGGCCAGCACGAGCACGGCGCCCGCGTCGCGCGCGGCCGCGGCGAAGTCGTGCCCGTCGACGTGCTCGCCCGGCAGCGCGACGAACAACGACCCGGCCCCGGCCTGACGCGAGTCGACGACGACGGGCCCGGTCACGAGGGTCCCCGGCGCGGCGCCCCCGGCCAGCCTCCCGGCGGTCGCCTCGGCGACCTCGGCGGCGGTCAGCTCGATCATGCGGTGGTGGTCCTCTCGTGCCTCGTGGCCAGGGCGCGACGGGCCTCGACGCGGTCGTCGAGCTCGAGGTCGACGCCCGCGACCTCCTGGATCGTCTCGTGGCCGCGGCCGGCGACGAGCACGGTGTCGTCGGGTCCGGCGTCGAGCACGGCGCGGCGGATCGCCTCGGCGCGCGGCGCGACCTCGAGCACCTCCACGGAGCGCCCCGCCGCGGCGGCGACGTCGCGCGCGGCGCGCGCGCCGCCCAGGACCTCGGCGCGGATCGCGGCCGGGTCCTCGCCGTGCGGGTCGTCGTCGGTCACCACGACGACGTCGGCCCCCGACACCGCGGCCGCGCCCATGGCCGGGCGCTTGCCCGCGTCGCGGTCGCCCGTCGCGCCGAACACGACGACGAGCCGTCCGGCCGTCGTCGGGCGCAGGGCGTCGAGCGCGAGCTCGAGCGCGTCGGTGTTGTGCGCGAAGTCCACGACGACGCGCGGGTCGCCACCGCCGCCCGCCCCGACGACCTCCATGCGGCCGGGGACCGTCGCCGAGAGCCCGCCCGCGGCGTCGAGCGCCTCGCGGACGTCGTCGAGGTGCGCGCCGCCCTCGAGCACCATGACGGCGGCGAGCGCCGCGTTGGCCACGTTGAACCCGCCCGGCAGGCTCGTCGAGGTGCGCAGCGTCCGGCCGTCGGCGTGCGTGAGCGTGAAGGCCGAGCCCGTGCCGTGCGGGACGACGTCGGACACGGTCCAGTCGGCGTCCGCCTCGCCGTCGCGCGCCGGCCGGGTGCGGAGCGTCGCGACCGGGATGCGCGCGGCGTCGGCCATGCGCTCGCCCCACGCGTCGTCGACCACGACGACGCCGCGGCGCGCGCGGGCGGGCGTGAACAGCAGGGCCTTGGTGTCGAAGTACGCCTGCAGGTCGCCGTGGAAGTCGAGGTGGTCCTGGCTGAGGTTGGTGAAGCCGACGACGCCGAACTCGATGCCGTCGACGCGGTGCAGCGCGAGCGCGTGCGAGGACACCTCCATCGCGAGCGTGCGGACCTCGTCCTCGACCATCGTGGCGAGCAGGGCCTGCAGGTCGGCCGCCTCGGGCGTCGTCAGGCGGCTCGCGAGCACGCGGTCGCCCGAGCGCATCTCGACCGTGCCGACGAGCCCGCCCTTCCACCCGAGCGCGCGCAGCAGGTGGTCGATCTGGTAGGTGGTGGTCGTCTTGCCGTTGGTGCCCGTGACGCCGAACGTCATGAGGCGCTCGGCCGGGCTGCCGTAGACCCACGCCGCGACGGCGCCGAGCACGGCGCGCGGGTCGGGCGCGACGAGCACGGGCACGCCCGCGAGCGCGTCGCCGAGCAGGCGCGCGCCCTCGGCGTCGGTGAGGACGGCCCGGGCGCCGCGCGCGACGGCGTCGGCCGCGAACCGGGCGCCGTGCGCGCGCGAGCCCGCGAGCGCGACGAACAGGTCGCCGTCGGCCGTGAGCCGGTTGTCGGAGACGACCGAGGTGACGGTCACGTCGTCCGGGCCGGTCGCTGCGGTCTCGAGCCCGAAGGTCAGGGCGAGGTCCCGCACCCGGCGCGGGCGCGTGGCCGTGGGCCGGAAGCGGTCGAGCGGGGATGTCACGGAGTAGAACCTACCCTCTGCCTGACGGTGCCCCTGCGGGCTCCGCCCGGTCGTCGCGCGGTCGCGGCCGGCCTCACCACTCGAGCGGGATCTGCTCGTCCTCGGCGGCCGGCTCGCTCGGCGGGACCCCCGCCTTCTGCAGCGCGTAGGCCATGAGGTCGCTGAACACCGGGCCCGCGACGACGCCGCCGTAGATCGACGACTTCGGGTCCTTGAGGAACACGGCGACCGTGAACCGCGGGTCGTCGGCGGGCGCGACGCCGATGAACGACGCCATGTAGCGCGTGCCGCCCGACTCGAAGAGCTGGGCCGTGCCCGTCTTGCCCGCGACGCGGTACCCCGGGACCTGGGCCGTCGTACCGGTGCCCTCCTCCCCGGTCACGGCCTCGAGCATGCGCAGCAGCGTGTCGGCCGTCTCCTGGGAGACGACGCGCACGCCGTCCTCGCGCGGGGCGGGCGTGAACGCGCCGTCGGCCGAGCGCGTGCCCGCGAACAGCGTCGGCGTGAGCCGCACGCCCCCGTTGGCGACCGTGGAGAACACCTGGGTCGCCTGGAGCGCGCTCACGGCCAGGCCCTGGCCGAACAGGATCGTGTACGGCGTGCGCGCGTCGTGGCGCAGCGTGTCCTCGGACGGCAGCAGGCCCGCCGACTCCCCCGGCAGCCCCAGGCCGGTCCGCTCGCCGAAGCCGAACTTGCGCAGGTAGTCGTAGCGCACCTGCACGGGGATCTTCTCCCCCATCTGCACGGTGCCCGTGTTGGACGAGTGCGCGAGGACGCCGGCGAGCGTGAGCCGCTGGACGGGGTGCTCGTGCGAGTCCTTGAACGTCTGGCCGTTGGGCGTGGTGAAGCGGTACGGCACCTCGAACCGGTCGGTCGGCTTCCAGTACCCCTCCTCGAGCGCGGCCGCGACCGAGACGACCTTGCCCGTCGACCCGGGCTCGAACACGTCCTTGACCGCGCGCGAGCCCTCGGCCACCTTGGCGGTCGACCGGTCGTTGGGGTCGACGTCGCCCGAGTCGGCGAGCGCGAGCAGCTCACCCGTGCGCACGTCGCTGACGATCGCCATGCCGTACTGGGCACCCGTGTCGCGGACCGCCTGGTCGAGCAGGTCCTCGGCCTTCCACTGCACGTCCGCGTCGATCGTGAGCACGACGTCGTCGCCCGGCACGGCCTCGACGGCTTCGGAGGCGGCGGTCGGGATCATGACGCCGTCGCGTCCGCGCTCGAAGACGAGCTTGCCGTCGGTGCCCGCCAGCGCGTCGTCGTAGGCCGCCTCGATCCCCCCGGCGCCCTTCTGCTCGTCGTTGACGAAGCCCACGAGCGTGCCTGCGACCGTCCCGGCGGGGTACGTGCGCCGGGACGTGAGGTCGGTGCGCACGTACGCCTGGAGGCGCAGGTCGGCGATCGCCCGCTGCACCTCGGGCACGACGTCCTTCGCCAGGACGACGTACCGCCGGTCGCCGTTGAGCTGCGCCCCGAGCTCGGCCTTGGACTTGCCCAGCACGGGGCCGAGGAGCTGCGCGATGCCGAGGGCGCCGTCCTCGACGGGCTCCCCCTCCGTGTCGACGCGGCCGTTGCCCCGGAAGCCCTGGATCGCCACCTGGTCCGCCACGACGGTGTACCGGTCGACGGACGTGGCCAGCACGGTGCCGTTCGCGTCGACGATGTCGCCGCGGTGGGCGAGCGTGACGCTCGTCGTGAGCCGGTCGGCCTGGGCCGCGGCAGCGAGCGCCGGGCCCTGCACGACCTGGACCTGCACGAGCCGCCCGACGAAGAGAGCGAGCACGATCGCGGCCGCGACGATGAGCCAGCGCTGCCGCCGCTCGGGGTTGCCCGGCTCGCGCGCGGGCGCCGGGGGACGCGCCGCGGGCGGGCGCCGCGCCGGAGTGCGCCGCGCCGGGGCGGCGGCGCGCGGCGCCGCCTGGCGCGACGTGGTCGTGGTCCGGCGGGCCGACGTCCGCGGCGAGCCGGCCGTCGCCGCGCGCGTCGAGCCTGGCGTCGACGCGCGCGGCGTCCCGGCGCGCGGCGTGCTGCGGGACGGGGTCACGCGACGATTCTGCGCGCCGGACCGCGGCCGCGGGCGCGCACCCTCCCCGCGTGTCGGGCTCACGGCTGCTCCGCCGGAGGCGCCGCCACCACCTCGCCGGTCGCGACGCTGAACATCGTGGGGTTCTCGGCCGGCACCATGCCCATCTGCTGCGCGCGCTGCGGCAGCGAGGCCTGCGCCGCCCGGAGCTCGGCCTGGCGCTCCTGGACGTCCTGGGCGACCTGGCCGACCTCCTTCTGCAGGCGGGCCATCTCGTACGACCCGCGCGCCATCGTCGTGTTGAGCAGCAGCGCCGCGAGCAGCGCGGCGGCCAGGATCGACGCGCACAGCACGTAGAACGGCACCCCGGACGCCGACTGCAGCGGCGCCCGGACGACGTCGAGCCGCCGGCCCCGCTCGGCCGCTCCCCCGGGCAGCGCGGTCAGGGGCGCGCGGCGCGGGCGCGTGGTCGTGGTCCTCCGGTCGGGTGCGACGGCCGGGGCACGCAGTGCACTCATCAGCGCTCCTCCTTCGGCAGCAGGTGGGACGGGGTGGGTCGGACGCGGCGCGCGGCACGCAGGCGGACCGACGCCGCGCGCGGGTTGCGCTCCAGCTCGTCCGCGTCGGCCTCCTCGGCGCCGCGGGTCAGCGCCTCGAGGTACGGCCGGTGCGTCTCGGGCTCGACCGGCAGGCCGGGAGGGGCACTCGACGTCGTGCCCCGCGCGATGGCCCGCTTGACGATGCGGTCCTCGAGCGAGTGGTACGACTCGACGACGATGCGGCCGTCGACCGCGAGCGTCTCGATCGCGGCCGGCACGGCCCGCTCGAGCACCTCGAGCTCGCCGTTGACCTCGATCCGCAGCGCCTGGAAGGTCCGCTTGGACGGGTTGCCGCCGGTGCGGCGCGTGGCCGCCGGGATCGCGTCCCGCACGAGGTCGGCGAGCTCGGCCGTGCGCGCCCAGGGCTGCTTCTCGCGGCGCCGCACGATCGCGCGGGCGATGCGCTGCGCGAACCGCTCCTCGCCGTACTCGCGCAGGATCCGCGTCAGCTCGCGCTCGTCGTAGGTGTTGAGCACGTCGGCCGCGGTGATGCCCCGCGACTGGTCCATCCGCATGTCGAGGGGCGCGTCCTGCGCGTACGCGAAGCCGCGCTCGGCCTCGTCGAGCTGCAGCGACGAGACGCCGAGGTCCATGAGCACGCCCTGCACGGCGTCCAGGCCCTCGTCCGCGACGACGTCGCGGATCTCGTCGTAGACGGCGTGCACGGGCGTGAAGCGGTCCCCGAACCGCGCGAGGCGGCGCGACGCGAGCTCGAGCGCCTGCGGGTCGCGGTCGATGCCGATCACGCGGGCCGTAGGCACCTGCTCGAGGACGGCCTCGGAGTGGCCGCCCATCCCGAGCGTGCAGTCGACGAGGACGCTGCCGGGCTCGCGCAGGGCCGGGGCGAGGAGGTCGACGCACCGCTGGAGGAGCACGGGCAGGTGCCGGTCCTGCGGACGGCGCGCGCCGTCGTCGGGCGCGTCCGGCGTGGTGCTGCTCATGGTCTCCTCCTCTCGGCGGGTGCTCGGGGTGTGTCGGCCCCGCCCGGCCAGGTCTCCCTCCGCGTCGTTCTGGCGCCGGGGAAGTGCGCCAGACCCTCGCGGGAGGAGGCCTCGCCGTGCGGGGCCAGGTCTGCTGGTCTGCTGCTGCGTCTGCTGTGCGGTTGTCGGGCTCAGAACTGCAGGTCGGGGAAGATCTGCTCCGCGGTGTCGGAGTAGGACTCCTCCTGCGCCGCGAGGTACGTCTCCCACGCCTGCTTGTCCCAGACCTCCACGCGGGTGCCGGCGCCGATCACGGCGACGTCCCGGTCGAGACCGGCGTACTCGCGCAGGGCCGCCGGGATGACCACCCGGCCCTGCTTGTCCGGCACCTCGTCGCTCGCCCCCGACAGGAACACGCGCAGGTAGTCGCGCGCCTGCCGGCTGGTGACCGGCGCCTGCCGGACCTGCTCGTACATGCGGGAGAACTCGTCCATCGGAAGGAGGAAGAGGCAGCGCTCCTGCCCCCTCGTCATGACGAGCCCGGGAGCGAGACGGGCGCGGAACTTCGCGGGGAGGATGAGCCGACCCTTCTCGTCGAGCTTGGGGGTGTACGTGCCCAGCAGCAGCCCGGTCCCCGGAAAGTCCCCTGCCACGGCCCGCACCTCCCCTCGCGCTCCCGCACGCTCCACGCTACTCCACTTTGCTCCACCTGGCGCGGGAAAAGACGGGGAGAACTCCCCATCTTCACCCGCTCTCCTCACGTCTCCCCAGGTCAGCGCACCGGCCGTCCGGTGGAGCGCGGTGGAGCGCGACACGCCGCCGCGCAGCGCTGCTCCACCGCGACCCCACGCGGGCACCCACGGGGGTGTGACGGGTGCCACGTCGCGGGCCCGGGTCCACTACGCTTCTGGGACCGGCTCCGTGCTGCTGCGGCGCCGACCGAACCGACGCGCCGCACCCCGGAGGTCGCTCGTGCAGCCCGAACCCGCCTCCCCCTCCCTGACCGAGGCCCGGCCGCACGGCGGCGGCCCGCTCGACCCGGCACCCGAGGTGCTCTCGGAGACGCTCGAGGAGCTCGTCAGCACGATCGGGCGGGTCAGGGAGGCGATCGAGTCGGTCGTCGCCGGCCGGCCCGCGCTGGCCGACATCACGCTGGCCGTGCTGCTGGCCGAGGGCCATCTCCTCGTCGAGGACGTGCCGGGCGTCGGCAAGACCACGCTGGCCAAGGCGCTCGCGCGGAGCATCGACTGCCACGTGGGACGCATCCAGTTCACGCCCGACCTGCTGCCCAGCGACCTCACGGGCGTCAACATCTTCCGCACCGCGACGCACGACTTCGAGTTCCGCCCCGGCCCGGTGTTCAACAACATCGTCATCGGCGACGAGATCAACCGCGCCTCGCCCAAGACGCAGTCGGCCCTGCTCGAGTGCATGGAGGAGGGCCAGACGACGGTCGACGGCACCACGTACACGCTGCCGCGACCGTTCCTCGTCGTGGCGACGCAGAACCCGGTCGAGATGGAGGGCACCTACCCGCTTCCCGAGGCCCAGCGCGACCGGTTCATGGCACGCCTGACCGTCGGGTATCCCGAGAACGACGCCGAGATGCTCATGCTCGACCGGCAGGAGGCCGCGACCCCGCTGGCCCACCTCGAGCCCGTGACCACGGGGTCGACCATCAGCCGGTACGCCGCGCTCGTCCGCACGGTGCACGCGGCGCCGGCGGTGAAGCAGTACGTGCTGGACCTCGTCGCGGCCACGCGCGGCCACGACGGGCTGCGCCTCGGCGCCTCGCCCCGCGCGTCGCTCCAGCTGCTGCGCGCCGCCAAGGCGCTCGCCGCGATGTCGGGCCGCGAGCACGTGCTGCCGGACGACGTCCAGGCGCTCGCGCGCCCCGTCCTCGCTCACCGGCTGATCCTCAGCACCGAGTCCCGGCTCGCGGGCACCTCCGCCGAGCAGCTCGTCGACGAGATCGTCCAGCGCACGCCCGTCCCGGCCGCGGCCGGCCGTCGCTGACGGGGGCGTCGTGGCCGACGACGGCGCGCTGCGGCAGGCGGTCCGGCGGATCGCCCGGGTCCGGCTGACCGGCCGGGGCGTCGCGCTGCTGTGCACCGGCGGGGTGCTCGTCGTCGTCGGGATCGTGCTCGCGCTCCCGGACGTCGTCGGCCTCGGCGCGGCCGGCGCGCTCGCGGTGGGGGCGGCCTGGGTCGCCATGGGGCTCCAGCGGCTCGACTCGGGCCGCGGCGCGCTGGTCGTGACCCGCCAGATCGCGCCCAACCCGGTCGTGCGCGGCCAGAGCGCCGACGCGCAGCTGCTCGTCGCGGCCCGCGCACGCAGCGGCGCCGCCTACGAGCGGCTGGCGCGCCTGCGGCTGTCCGAGCAGGCGGCGCACGAGCTCGCCGGACCCCACGGCATCCGGGCGTCCGTCTCCGCGCACCCCGACCGCGTCGCGGTGCGCTACTCCCTCGTCCCGGTGCGCCGCGGGCGCTGGGCGCTCGGCCCGCTCCTGACGACCCGCACCGACGTGTTCGGGCTCGTGCGCACGACCCAACCGCTCGGCGAGGCGACGTCGGTCGCCGTGTGGCCCCGGACGACCGAGCTGAGCGCGCGCACGCGCGTACGCGGCGAGGTCGACCGTGCCGCGACCGGCGCACGGCTCGCGTCGACCGACGACTCGGTGCTGCGCGAGTACGTGGCCGGCGACGACCCCCGGCGCGTGCACTGGGCCCGGTCGGCGCGCCAGGGCCGGCTCATGGTCCGTGCCGACGAGAGCTCGGGCGTGCGGCCCGTGACCGTCCTGCTCGACCGCGCGCTCCTGCCGCCCCCGGTCGAGCCTCGCACGGGCCCGTGGCCGACCCAGCGCTCGGTCCAGGCCGTCGACGACGGCGAGTGGGCCGTCGAGCTCGCCGCGTCGATCGCCGTGGCGTTCCTCGAGGCCGGCCACCCCGCGCGGCTCGTGCCGACAAGCGTCGTCACCCACGCCACCACGTCGCGGTTCGTCACCGGTGCCCGGGCCGGCCGTCCGACGGTCCTCGACGCGACGGTCGACCTGCACGGGCACCGCAACGCGGCCGAGGCCGAGCGCGCGCTCACGGCGACCGTCCGCTCGCTGCGCCTCGACCGGGGCACGGGCGAGATCACGGTCGCGCTGCTCGGGCCGGTGGCCGCGGCGGCGCGGCACGACCTCGCGTCGCTCGCGGCCGAGGGCGTGTGCTGGGCGCTCGTGGTCCAGCCCCGCGCCGTCGGCTTCGGGCACGACGCCGCCGAGACGGTCACGGCCCTGCGCACGGCCGGCTGGCGCGTCGCCACCTGCCCGCCCGGGACGCCCGCGGACCGCGCGTGGGCCCTGCTCCAGGAGCGTGCCGAGTGATCCCCGCCCACGCGAGCCCCACGACCCGCCTCGCGGCGACCGCCGTGCTCGTCACGGTCGCCGTCGCGGCGTCCATGCTCGCCCTGACGACCGTCATCCTGCCCGGCGCCTGGGTCAGCACCGGGCTGATCGGCGTCGCGCTCGTCGGGACCTCGACCGCCGTCGTGCGCGAGCTGGTCGAGCGTCGTCGCCGCACGTCCCGCCGCGGCGACGACGGCTCGGGCTCGGTCCTGCCGACGCTCGCCGGCTGCGCCGTGGCGCTCTGGTACGTCGTCGCCCGCTTCGGCTCGCCGACCGGCGGGCTCGACGTGGTGGTCGGCCCCGAGCACCTCGGCCGCACGCTCGAGCGCGTCGGCGAGGCGGGCGAGATCATCCGGTCCGAGGTCGCTCCGGTGCCCGGATCGCTGCCGGTCGCGCTGCTCGCGGTGGGCGGCACGCTCCTCGTGCACCTGCTCGCCGACGCGCTCGCGGGCGGGCTGCGCCGTCCCGCCGTGGCGGGCGCCCCGATGCTCGCCCTGTGGTGCCCGCCGCTCGTGCTCACCGGCCGCGTCCAGCCCGTGGTCTTCGTCGTGACCGTCGTCGCGCTCCTCCTGCTGCTGACGCTCGACGGGCCGGTCGGCGCGCGGGCGCGGCGGCGCGGCGAGCGCCTCGACCCGGGCGTGCGCCGCGCCGAGCGGGCGCGCTCGCTCGTCACCACGACGACCGCGGCGAGCGTCACCGTCGTCGCGCTGCTGGTGGGGAGCGCGTCGAGCGCGCTGCCCGGCGTCGCCGGGGGCTGGTACCGCGCCTTCACGACGACGGGCGACACGATCCGCCTCTCCGAGGACCTCGACATCCTGCGCAGCCTCACCGAGCGCTCGAACAGCGTGGTCCTCACCTACCGGACCGACAGCGGCGAGGACGTCGGGCCGCTGCGCAGCTACACCGCGACCGCGTTCGACGGCCGGCGCTGGCAGCGCGGCGCCGACCGCGCGGGCCGAGACTTCGACGCGGGCCAGGTGCTGTGGCCCGGCGGCCTCGACGTGCCCACGGCCGGCACGACGAACGTCACGGTGACCGTCGGCGAGCTGCGCGACGACAAGCTTCCCCTGCCGACCGACCCCCGGGAGCTGGCCGTCGACGGCGGGTGGGGCTACGACGAGGTCCGCGACGAGGTCGTCGGCGACCGCACCGACCCGGGCCAGGTCTACGAGCTGGGCGTGCACGAGCGCGAGCTGTCACCCGACGTGCTGCGCGCGGCGCCGGCGCCCGAGATCGACCCGGCCTACACGGAGCTGCCCACGACGCAGCACGGCGACGACGTCGCCGCGCTCGCGCGCGAGGTCGCCGGCGACGCCGACAACGCCTACGACCAGGCCGTGGCCCTGCAGGGCTGGTTCCGCGACCCGTCCGTCTTCACGTACGCGACCGAGCTGCCCCGCGGCTCCACGGGCGACCCCGTCTGGGACTTCCTCGACCACCGCACCGGGTACTGCCTGCAGTTCGCGACCACCATGGTCGTGATGGCGCGCTCGCTCGGCATCCCGGCCCGCCTCGCGGTGGGTCACCTCCCCGGGACCGACGTCGAGGAGGGCACGTGGGAGATCCGCGGGCAGGACTCGCACGCGTGGCCCGAGCTCTACTTCGAGGGCGCGGGGTGGGTCCGCTTCGAGCCGACGCCCGCGGTCCAGACCGGCGTCGCCCCGACGTACACGAACCCGGCCACCGGCCAGGACGTCCCGCTGCCCGTGCCCACCGGCGCCGACGAGGTGCCGCGCGAGCAGGTGCCGCCGCCCGAGCGCGAGGACCCTGCGGCGACCGCGGTCCCGCGGGCCGGCGGCGTCGGGACCGCCGACGCGGGCCTGCCCGGCTGGACGTGGGTCGTCGCGGGCGTCGGCGGCGTCCTGGTCCTCGCCGGCGCGGTCCTGCTGCTCGTGCGCCGCCGCACCGTCATCCCCCTGGTCGACCCGGAGCGCGCCTGGCAGCGGGTCGTCTCCGCGCTGCGGGAGGGCGGGATCGAGCTGCCGCCGCCCACGACGCTGCGGCGGGCCCCGGAGGTCATCGCCGCCCGCGTCGAGTCACGCCTCGGCGCGCCGCTGCCCGAGGAGGTCCTCGAGGACCTCGTGGCGCTCGCCGACGCCGCGGAGGCCGCCCGATACGCGCGCACGCCCGGCCCGTACTCGCCGAGCGAGCTCGAGACGCTCGCCGACTCCGTCACCGACGGTCTGACCCCGGCCCTTGCGACGCGGTCCTGACCGGGAACGGCGAGGCGTCCGGAACGACAAGCCCGCCGGGAACGACAAGGCCCGCCGCGACGCGGGCGTCGCGACGGGCCGGTCGGGCCGTCGTGGTGCGTGGGCTGCTAGCGCCCCTCGCGGCGGCGGCGCTCCCAGCGCTCCTCGAGCCGTGCCAGGAAGCCGTCGCCCGTGGTCGTGGTCTTGGTGGTGCCGCGACCGGCCTTGCGCCCGCCGGGCTGCGGCCCGGCCGACGCGTCGACCGTCCCGTCCGGACGAACCACCCCGACCGGACCGCTCTTGCGGGGGGCGGCGAAGGCGTAGGCCACGCCGGCGAACATGAGGACGAACCCGATGACGCCGACCACGGGCCTCGAGGTCGCCGCCCCGAGGACGAGCAGGAGGAGACCGGCGACGACGCCGACGCCGGCCAGGACGTAGCGCAGCGGCGAACGCCGGCTCGTCTGCTGCAGGGTGTTCGCCAGACGGGGGTCGTCGCTGGTCAGCGCGCGCTCCATCTGCTCCAGCACGCGCTGCTCGTACTCGGACAGAGGCATCGAGACCCCCGGATCTCGCGGTGGAACAGTGACACACTCAGGATATGCCTGCGGCGCCCCGCACGGTAGTTGACGGCACTCTGGTTGCCCCCGTCAAGTCCTCGGGGCCGTCCGGACCGGCGCGGGGGCCGGTGCACCGAGCCCGATCGCCGCCCTCCCGAAGCGTTCCCGGACGGCGTCGAGCGCGAGCTCCGCCTCCCGCCGGGCCTCGGTGCGGGCGTCGACCGCCTCGTCGAGCGTGGGCTGCGCGGCCAGGCCGGTGCGCCGCTCGAGGTTCTCCGCCCGCACGCCGACGAGGCGGACGGCGAGCCCCCGCCGGTCGACGCCGGCGAAGAGCTCGCGCGCGACCGCGTAGATCTCCTGGGCGAGGTCGGTCGGGGTCGGCAGGGTCCGCGACCTCGTGAGCGTGCGGAAGTCGCTCGTGCGCACCTTGAGCGCGATCGTCCGGCCCACCGTGTCCTGGCGGCGGAGCCGGCCCGCGACGCGGTCCGCGAGCTCGAGCAGCCGACGCTCGACCGCGGCGGCGTCCCAGAGGTCCTGATCGAACGTCGTCTCGGCGCCGACGCTGCGCTCGGCGTGCTCGGGCACCACGGGCCGCGGGTCGCGCCCCCACGCGAGGTCGTGCAGGTGGGCGCCGTGGACGGCGCCGACCGCGGCCTGGAGCGTCGGCACGTCGGTGTCGGCGAGCTGCGCGACCGTGGTGATGCCCCACCGTGCGAGCGCCTGCTCCGTCTTCTCCCCCACGCCCCACAGCGCCCCCACGGGGAGCGTGCGCAGGAACGCGACGGTCGCGTCGGCCGGGACGAGCAGCATCCCGTCGGGCTTGGCGTGGGTCGAGGCGAGCTTCGCCACGAACTTGTTCTGCGCGATCCCGACCGAGCACGTGATCCCGTGCTCCGCACGGACACGCTCGCGCAGGCGCGCGGCGATCTCGGTCGGGGCGCCGAGGCGGCGCCGCGCGCCCGACACGTCGAGGAACGCCTCGTCGACGCTGACCTGCTCGACGAGCGCCGTGATCTCGCCCAGCATCCCCATGACCGAGCGCGAGACCTCGTGGTAGAGCGCGTGGTCGGGCGGCACGACGACGGCCTGGGGGCACAGCCGACGCGCGGCCGCCATCGACATCGCGGACCGGACCCCGAACGCCCGCGCCTCGTACGTCGCGGCCAGCACGACGCCGCGCTCGCGCCCGCCGACGATCACCGGCCGGCCGCGCAGCTCGGGACGCCGAGCCAGCTCGCACGACGCGAAGAAGGCGTCCATGTCCACGTGCAGCACCGGCGTGCCGGACTCGTCCGAGCCCCAGTCGCGGTTCGCGCCGGCTGCGCGCGGGGCGCGGCTCACGAGGCCGCCGACGCCGTCGCGAACGGCCGGGCGAAGCCGGCGTCGGGGTCGACGAGCATGCCAACCTCGTCACGGAAGTCCTCCGCGCACGCGACCAGCTCGTCGGCGCGCGCGGGCGGCACCTCCTCGCCGTGCCCGGCGTCGACGGCGGCACGCAGCCGCGCGCCCGAGGCGAAGTACACCGACCACGCCGACAGGCCCGGCTCGACGACCGCGAGCATGTCCCACACGGAGCGCGCACCGGAGCGCCGCGAAGGCCTTCCCCGCAGCGCCACGACCGCGGCGGCGGCGCGGAGCGCCGCGAGATGAGCGTGGACGAAGCGCTCCGCGGCGTCGGCCGCGGCCTCCGCCGCCGCGAGCTCGGCGTCCGCGCGCGCCAGCAGTCGGGCGACGTCGGGCGGGACGACCCGAGGTCCCGCCGTCCGGGTCGAGGTCCGAGGCGACATGGCACACCTCCCGTGGTCCTGCGGGCACCGCCCGCGGCTCCAGTGTCGAACACCTGTTCGATCTCTGTCAATCGCGCCGGCGACCGCGGCTGGGAGACTGTCCCCATGGCCCGCCGCACCCGCCCGCGACGCTCCCCAGGATCCCCCGAGGCACCGACACTGCCCGAGGGCCCGGTCGAGATCGACACGGGCACCGCGCACCTCGAGCGGGACCCCGACCACCCGGAGCGGGTGACGCTGCACGTCAACGGCGTGCCGAGCTCGGCCCTGGACCTCGCCGACCCCGGGTTCCTCGCGTTCGAGTACATGCAGCAGATGGCCGCCGTCCTCGCACTCCTCCCGCCGGGCCCGCTGCGCGTGCTGCACCTCGGCGCGGCGGGCTGCGCGCTCGCCCGGTACGTCGAGCACGAGCGGCCCGGCTCGCGCCAGCTCGGCGTCGACGTCGACGCGCGCCTGACGACGCTCGTGCGGGAGTGGTTCGCGCTCCCCCGCTCGCCGCTGCTGCGGCTGCGAGCCGACGACGCCGGCCGTGCGCTCGAGGGCGTCGTGCCGGGCTCGTACGACGTCGTCGTGCGCGACGTGTTCGCGGACGACCGGACGCCCGAGCACCTCGCGGGCACGGCGTTCGCCGCGGCGGCGCACCGCGCGCTGCGGCCCGGCGGCGTGCTGCTCGCCAACTGCGCCGACCGGCCGCCCCTGACGCTCGCGCGCCGGGAGCTCGCGACGCTGGCGCGGGCGTTCGGCGGCGACGCCGCGGCGGCCGGACGGCTCGCCGCCGTCGCCGAGCCGGGCGTGCTCAAGGGGCGGCGCTACGGCAACGTCGTGCTCGTCGCCGTCCGGGCGGCCGAGGGCGAGGAGGACGGCGCGGGTGCCGCCGGCGGCCCGCCGGCGCGACCCGACCTGGGCGACCCCGCGCTCGGCCGGGGCCTGCGGACGCTCGCGGTGCCGGCGCGTCTCCTCGCGGGCGACGACGTCGCGCGGTTCGTCGGGACGGCCGCGGCCCTGCCCTGAGGCGGCGGAGCGAGGCGGCGGAGCCGTCCGGACGCGCGACGAGGGCCGCGCCCCGGGCGGGGACGCGGCCCTCGTCGGTCGCCCGGGGGGCGTCAGAGCGGGACGACCTGCTCCGCCTGCGGCCCCTTGGGGCCCTGGGTGATCTCGAACTCGACCCGCTGGGCCTCCTCGAGGGTGCGGTACCCCTGCGACTGGATCGCCGAGTAGTGCACGAAGACGTCGGCCCCGCCGCCGTCCTGAGCGATGAAGCCGTAGCCCTTCTCCGCGTTGAACCACTTCACAGAACCCTGCGTCATGCTGATCCTTCGACCTTCCGTCCACCCGTCACGGGCGGACCGGCCGGCCGCCCGTCGCTGCAAGAGTTCGCCGACGCCGGTTCGTGCGTGGGTTCGCCGCTGCAACGGCGCCAGTGTGGCACGGACCACGTCCGTCGTGCCACGGTTCAGGACGTTCTCCGGCGCCCGGGCGCGGCGACGGGTCAGTCGTCGCCCTGCTGGGCGAGGAACCGCTCGAACTCCGCCCCGAGCTCCTCGGCGGTCGGCAGCGGCGCCTGCTCGGCCAGGAGGTTCGTGCGCCCGACCGAGCGCGTGAACGCGTCGTACTGCTCCTCGAGCGCCTTGACGACCGCGGCCACCTCGGCCGACTCGCGCACCTGGCGCTCGACCTCGATCGTGGCCTCGGCCGCCGCGGCCGTGAGCTGCCCGGTCGCGAGGTCGAGCCCGGTCGCCCGCTCGACGTGCTGCAGGGCGACGACGGCCGCGGGCGTGTACCGCGATTGGCCGAGGTAGTGCGGCACGTGCACCGTGAAGCCCATGGCGTCGTGCCCGGCCTGGCCGAGGCGGTACTCGAGCAGCGCGGCCATCGAGCCGGGGACCTGCACGCGGCCGAAGAAGGAGGTGTAGTCCTCGACGAGGCCCGTGCGGGTCGCGTGCGCGGTCAGGGACAGCGGCCTCGTGTGCGGCACGCCCATGGGGATGCCGTGGAAGCCGACCGTGAGCGAGACCGAGAAGCGGTCCACCAGCCCGCGGACCGCCGCGACGACCCGCTCCCACTGCAGGTCGGGCTCGGAGCCGTGCAGCAGCAGGAAGCCGGTGCCCTCCGCGTCGCGGACGTGGTCGATCACGAGGAACGGCTCCTCGTAGTCGGCCCACCGGTCGGCGTCGAACGTCATGACCGCGCGCTTCGAGCGGTAGTCGAGCAGCTGGTCGACGTCGAACGTCACGAGCCGCGTCGCCGTGAGGTGCCGCGCGAGGTGCTCGGCCGCGATCTCGCCCGCCGCCCCGGCGTCGACGAAGCCGCGGAGCGAGTGCAGCAGCACCGGGCCCGCACGCCCCGCGTCCGGCGCCGGGCTCCCGGCGCGGTCCGCGAGGTGGTCTGCGAGCGTGCGCGCGACGGCGTCCTCGTCGACCTGGTAGATGCCCAGCGGGTCCAGCAACGCGTCTCCTCCTCGTGCGACCGACGGGCGGTGCGCCCGTCTGGACAGGTCAACCGCGCCGGGGCGCGGATCCTTCCCGGCGCGTCAGCGGCCCGGGAGCCGCACCACGGTGACGAAGAAGTCGTCGATCTGCTGCACGACCTCGATGAAGCGGTCGAAGTCGACGGGCTTGGTGACGTACGCGTTCGCGTGCAGCGCGTACGAGCGCAGCACGTCCTCCTCGGCCTCGGACGTCGTGAGCACGACCACCGGGATCTGCTTGAGCTCCGGGTCCTCCTTCACGGCGGCGAGCACCTCGCGCCCGTCCATGCGCGGCAGGTTGAGGTCGAGCAGGATGAGGTCGGGCGTGGGCGCATCGGCGTGCTCACCCTCCTTGCGGAGGAATTGCATCGCGCTGACGCCGTCGGAGACGACCGACAGACGGTTGGCGACCTTGTGCTCGGCGAACGCCTCGCGCGTCATGAGGACGTCGCCCGGGTCGTCCTCGACGAGGAGAACCTCGATACCCGTCTGCTGGTCCGTCATGTGCCCTCCTGCTGCTCGTCCTGCGTCGCCCGCCGGACGGCGCGCCCGGTCGGCGCGTCCGCCCAGGTCAGCGGGTCGTTCGAGCCTAGCCGAGGTCCGGCTCGCCCGCCGTGCGCAGGGTCCAGCGTACGGTCGTGCCGCCCGTGGGCGCGGGCCCGACCCAGACCCGGCCGCCGTGGTGCTCGACGACGCGCTTGACCAGCGCGAGGCCGATCCCGGTGCCCGAGTAGACCTCCTTGGGGTGCAGCCGCTGGAAGATCACGAACACGCGCTCGGCGTACTGCGGGTCGATGCCGATGCCGTTGTCGGTGCAGGCGAGCTCCCACGCGTCGCCGTCGCGGCGCGCCGAGAGGTGGATGCGCGGGGGCCGCTCGGGGTGACGGAACTTGATCGCGTTGCTCACCACGTTCATGAGCAGCATCGCGAGCAGCGCGCGCTCGCCGCGGACGACGGGCAGCGGGTCGTGCGTGACCTCGGCCCCCGACTCGGAGACCCGATCCCCGACGTCGTGCAGCACCTGCTCGAGGACGGCCTCGAGGTCGACGTCCTCCCAGTCGGCTCCCGAGCGCCCGACGCGCGAGAACGACAGCAGGTCCTGGATGAGGCGCTGCATGCGGTGCGCGCCGTCGACGGCGAAGCCGATGTACTGGTCGGCGCGGTCGTCGAGCTGGCCGCCGTACCGCTTCTGCAGGAGCTGCGTGAAGCTCGCGACCTTGCGCAGCGGCTCCTGCAGGTCGTGCGACGCGACGTACGCGAACTGCTCGAGGTCCCGGTTGGAGCGCTCGAGCTCGCGGGTCTGCTCGCGCAGGAGCTCGTGCGCGCGCTCGGCCTCCTCGTGGAGCTGGCGCACCTCCTCGACCTGCTGGACCAGCTCGCGCCGCATGTGCTCGACGTCGCTCGCGAGCGTCGCGATCTCGCCCGCCCCCTCCACGGGGATCTCGTGCTCGTGCGCGCCCGTGCTGGCCTGGCGGACGGCGGCCGCGAGGCGCCCGAGCGGCCGGATCACGCTCCGCTCGAGCTGGACCCAGGCGAACACGCACACGAGCACCACGAGCAGCGCGAGGATGCCGACCACGACGAGGACGACCTCGCTCCACACGAGCGCGCGGTCGACGGCCGTCGCGTCGGGCCCTCCCCCGCCCAGCAGCGCGAGGATGCGCCAGACCGCGACCAGCGCGACGGCGACCGTGAGCAGCAGGACGGCGCCCACCGCCACGAGCGGCCGCCGGAGCCGGTCGCGCAGCGACGTGGAGGAGCTCACGTGCGCGCCCACTCGTCGGAGTCGGCCAGCGTGGAGGACCGCGTCCCGAGGATCTTGGTGTCGCGCCCGGTCCACCCGACGACGAGCAGCGCCGCGTCGTCCGTCAGCGGCCCGCCGTGCAGGCGGCGCACGCGCCGCAGGACGCGCTCGACGACGCCCTCGATGCCCTCGCGCGCGAGCTCCTCGGACACGAGCGCGTGCAGGCCCTCGACGCCGAGACGCGGCACGCCCCGGCGCCGCGGCAGCTCGACGGCGAGGCCCTCGGGGTCGACCTCGGCCTCCACCAGCCCGTCGGTGTAGAGCATGAGCGCGAACGGGCCGTCGAGCTCGACGCGGTGCGCGTCCCAGCCGCCCTCGACCGGGATGCCCAGCGCCCGCCCGCGCGCGTCGTCGGGCAGGACCTCGCAGCGCACGTCCCCGACCGGGCCGGTGAGGAGCATCGGCGCCGGGTGGCCCGCGAGCGCCACCTGGGCGTGGTCGCGGCCCGGCGAGACGGCCACCTGGCAGAGCGTCACGAAGATCTCCGGGCGCGAACGCTCGGTGAGCAGCACGCGCTCGAGCAGCGGCAGGACGCGCTCGGCGGGCGTGTCCGTGAGCACGAGCGTGCGCCAGGCCGTGCGCAGGGTCGCGCCGAGCGCGGCCTCGTCCGGGCCGTGGCCCGCGACGTCGCCGATGACGGACAGGACCGTCCCGTCCGGGCGCTCGACCGTGTCGAAGAAGTCGCCGCCGAGGAGCCCGTTGCCGCCCGGGAGGTAGCCGACCATGACCGAGACCTTGCCGTCCTGCACGAGCGGCTTCGGCAGCAGCGCCCGCTCGAGCCGCGCGGTCTCGGCCGCGCGGACCTCGCTGCGGTACAGGGCTCGCTGCTGGGCGACCGACCGGCGCCGCTGCAGCGCGTACCGCAGCGACCGTCCCAGCAGGTCGCTCTCGATCTCGCCCTTGACCAGGTAGTCGTCCGCGCCCGCGGCCACGGCCTGCACGCCCTGGTCCACGCCCGTGTGACCCGTGAGGACCACCAGCGCGGGCGGCACGGGCGCGCGCTCGGCGACCTGCCGCAGCTGCTCGACCGCCGCGAGCCCGAACGAGTCGGGCAGGCCCAGGTCGAGCAGCACGCACTCGACGTCCGAGCGGCCGAGGCTCCCGAGCGCCTCGGCGAGGGAGCGCGCCCGGCGCAGCTCGACCGTGACGCCGGCGTCGCGCAGCTGCTCGTCGACGAGCAGCGCGTCGGCGTCGTCGTCCTCGACGAGCAGCACGCGTACCGGTTCGGGGCTCGTGGCGGCCGTCGGACCCTGCCCACCCGGGGTGCGGGGCACGTCGCCGCTGCTCATGCGCCCGATCCTAGTCCGACGACGCGGGGCGCGGTCGAGCCCTGCCCGGCGGGTCTGCAATCATGGACGGCCGCACGGTCACGGACGCGAGGAGGACGCGTGGCGGGCAGGCAGGACGAGCTGGCACGAGAGCAGGCGGTCGTGGACCGCCTCTACGCGCGGCTGGACGAGCTCCGCAGGACGACGCGCGGCCGGCTCGCGGAGGTGCGCCGGGCCGGCCCCTCGGGGTCGCCGCAGAACCGCAGCGAGCGCGACGCGTTCGCGACGCTCTACGAGGACAGGGTCGCGCAGCTCGACGCGGTCGAGGACCGGCTGGTGTTCGGCCGGCTCGACCTCGACGACGACACGGTGCGCTACGTGGGCCGCATCGGGCTCACGGACGACGAGCACCGCTCGCTGCTCACCGACTGGCGCGCGCCGGCCGCGCAGGCGTTCTACCGCGCGACGGCGCTGCACCCCGCGGGCGTCGTGCGCCGCCGCCACCTGGTGACGTCGGGCCGCTCCGTCACGGGTCTCGAGGACGAGGTGCTCGACCTCGACGCGATCGACGGCCACGACACGACGCACCTCTCGGGCGAGGGCGCGCTGCTCGCGTCCCTGGCGACGCGTCGCACCGGGCGCATGACCGACATCGTCGCGACGATCCAGGCCGAGCAGGACCGCATCATCCGCTCCGAGCTGGGGGGCGCGCTCGTCGTCCAGGGCGGCCCGGGGACCGGCAAGACGGCGGTCGCCCTGCACCGCGCCGCCTACCTGCTGTACGCGCACCGCAAGGTGCTCGAGCGCTCGGGCGTGCTGCTCGTCGGGCCGAGCCGGTCGTTCCTGCGGTACATCGACCAGGTGCTGCCGTCGCTCGGCGAGACGGGCGTCGTCGCGACGACGATCGCCGAGCTCCTGCCCGGCGTCGTCGCGACCGGCGTCGACACCGGGACGGTCGCCGAGGTCAAGGGCCGCCTCGTGTGGCGCTCGATCGTGCGCCGGGCGGTGCGCGCCCGCGAGCGCGTGCCGGCGCAGGACGTGCGCGTGCGCGTCGACGGGCACGACCTGGTGATCCGCCGCCGCGACGTGCGCGAGGCGATCGCGCGGGCGCGCCGGACGCACAAGCCGCACAACGAGGCGCGCGCCACGTTCGTGCGCGAGATGCTCGCGCGGCTCGTCGACCAGTACGCCGAGCAGCTCGGCTCGGCCCTGGCGCCCGAGGACGTCGCCATGGTCACCGAGGACCTGCGCTCGGACCGCGACGTGCGCGTCGCGCTCAACCTCGCGTGGTTCCCCATCACGCCCGAGAAGCTCGTCGCCGACCTGTACGCCAAGCCGCACCGGCTCGCCGAGGCCGCACCCGAGCTCACGGCGGCCGAGCGCCGGCTGCTGCGGCGGGACCCGGACGCCCCGTGGACCGAGTCGGACGTCCCGATCCTCGACGAGGCGGCCGAGCTGCTCGGCGAGGACGACTCGCTCGCGCGCGCCGAGGCGCGGGCGCGGGCCGCGGAGCGGCAGGCCGAGCTCGAGTACGCCCGCTCGGTGCTCGAGTCGACCGGGGCGGGCGGCGGGCTCGTCGACGCCGAGACGCTCGCGTCGCGCTTCGAGGCGACCGGCCCGCGCCTGACCACCGCCGAGCGCGCCGCCACCGACCGCTCGTGGACGTACGGGCACGTGGTCGTCGACGAGGCGCAGGAGCTGTCGCCGATGGCGTGGCGCGCGCTCGTGCGCCGCGTCCCCACGCGGTCCTTGACGATCGTCGGCGACGTCGCCCAGACGTCGTCGGCCGCCGGGGCCAGGTCGTGGGCCGCGGCGCTCGACCCCGTGCTGCGCGACGGCTGGCGGCTCGAGGAGCTCACGGTGAGCTACCGCACGCCCGCCGCCGTGGCCGACGCCGCCCAGCGCGTCGCGCACGCGGCGGGGCTGCCCGTGTCCCCGCTCACGGCCGCGCGACACGTCGAGGACTCGCTCGAGCTCGTCCGCGCGACGCCGTCCGGGCCGACGCACCCCGTGCTGGAGCAGGAGGTCCTCGACCAGGTCGTCGGCCTCGCGCGCGAGTTCGTCGGGTCCGACGGCGCGGGCCGGGTCGCGGTCGTCGCGCCCGCCGAGCGCGTGCCGGCGCTGCGTCGGGCCGTGGAGTCGGTGCTGCAGGACGCGCTCGGGCGCGCCGAGGGCGCCCGTCTTCTCGCCCAGCGCCCGGAGGACGCCCAGGTCGTCGTGGTCTCCCCGCGCGAGACCAAGGGGCTCGAGTACGACGCCGTCGTGCTCGTCGAGCCGGCGGCCGTCGCCGAGGGCCCGGGGGGCTTCTCGGACCTCTACGTCGCCATGACGCGCCCGACGCAGCGCCTCGTCGTCGTGCACGAGCGCGCCCTGCCCGAGGGCTTCGCGGAGCGCGCCGCCGCCTAGGCGCGCTCCCGGCCGTGAGACGCGTTTGTCCGTACGCGCCTGCGCGGCGCACCATGGGTGCGTGCTGCGCGCCCTTCTGCTGGAGAACGTCCACCCTGTCGCCACCGAGATCCTCCGCGACGCGGGGATCGAGGTCGTCACGCGCCCCGGCGCGCTCGACGAGGCCGAGCTGATCGAGGCCCTCGACGGCTTCCAGATCCTCGGCATCCGGTCCAAGACGACCGTCACGTCCAAGGTCTTCGAGTCGGTGCCGGGCCTGCTGGCGGTGGGCACGTTCAGCATCGGGACGAACCAGATCGACCTGGGCGCGGCCGCGTCGTACGGCGTCGCGGTCTTCAACGCGCCGTACTCGAACACGCGCTCGGTGGTCGAGCTCGCGCTCGCCGAGATCATCGCGCTGACCCGCCGCCTCACGGTCCGCGACAAGGCGCTGCACGCGGGCGTCTGGGACAAGACGGCCGAGGGCGCGCACGAGGTGCGCGGCCGCACGCTCGGCATCATCGGGTACGGCAACATCGGCTCGCAGCTGTCGGTGCTCGCGGAGAACCTCGGCATGCGCGTCGTCTTCTACGACACCGCCGAGAAGCTCGCGCTCGGCAACGCGCGGCGCGTCGAGACGGTCGACGAGCTGCTCGAGGTCTCCGACGCCGTGACCATCCACGTCGACGGCCGCAAGGGCAACGCCGGGATGTTCGGCGCCGACATGTTCGCCCGGATGAAGCCGGGCGCGATCTTCCTCAACCTGTCACGCGGGTTCGTCGTCGACGTCGACGCCCTGCGCGAGCACATCCTGTCGGGCCACATCGCGGGCGCCGCGGTGGACGTCTTCCCGTCGGAGCCGAAGAAGCGCGGCGACCACTTCGAGTCGTCGCTGCGCGGGCTCGACAACGTCATCCTCACGCCGCACGTCGGCGGCTCGACCGAGGAGGCCCAGGAGGCGATCGGCGACTTCGTGGCCAAGAAGCTGCGCGACTACGTCGCGACGGGCTCGACGACGCTCTCGGTCAACCTGCCGAACCTGCAGCTCGAGCACACCGGCGTGGGCCGCATCATGCTGCTGCACCGCAACGTCCCCGGCGTGCTCGCGGCGGTCAACCAGGTCTTCGCCGACCACGGTGCCAACATCGAGGCACAGATGCTCGCCACGCGCGGCGAGATCGGCTACGTGGTGACCGACATCTCCGACGTCACGCAGCGCGGCGCGTCGGCCAAGCTCCAGGCCATGGACACGACGATCCGGCTGCGCATCCGCGACGCGTTCGAGCGGCCCGAGTTCCCGCCCGGCCCGGCCGCCGGAGCCTGAGACGGCGACGGGCGGCCCCGGAGAGATCCCGGGACCGCCCGTCGCGCCGGCGCGGCCGGCGTCAGCCGGACTTGCGCCGGAACATCTTCTGGACCGGCCCGGCCGTCTCGGGGCCGTGCACGGCGCCCGTGTTGGTCTCGCCGTCGGCGGTCCGGTGGTGCGTGGCGTTCTTCCTGTCGAGAGCTTCCTTGAAGCGCGCCTTCGCGTCCGCTCCCGGAGCCGTCGTGCGTTGCTTGTCCGTCATGCGACCACCTCGTCCTTGGTCGGGGTGCGGGCGCGGCGCCGGACGAGCGCCCCGCCGCCGGTCCGGTCCAGCATGCTGCACCCGGTGCCCGGGCGCCAGCGCATTTCGCCGGCCCGACGCCGCCGCGTCAGACCCCCTGCTCCGCCGGCGCGGGGGACGCCTCGGCGCCCGCACCGGCCGCCTCCTCCCGCGCGGCGCGCTCCGCGCGCTCCGCGCGCAGGGACGTGATCGCGCTCTCGAAGTCCTCGAGGGAGTCGAACGCCTGGTACACGCTCGCGAACCGTAGGTACGCGACCTCGTCGAGCTCGCGGAGCGGCCCGAGGATCGCGAGCCCGATCTCGTACGCGTCGATCTCGGGGCTCCCCGAGCTGCGCAGCGTCTCCTCGACCCGCTGCGCGAGCAGCGCGAGGTCGTCGGCGCTGACGGGCCGGCCCTGGCACGCCTTGCGCACGCCCGAGACGATCTTGTCGCGGCTGAAGGGCTCCGTGGCGCCCGAGCGCTTGACGACCGACAGGCTCGCCGTCTCGATCGTCGTGAACCGTCGGTTGCACGCCGGGCACTGGCGCCGGCGCCGGATGGCGGCACCGTCGTCGGACGTCCGGGAGTCGATCACGCGCGAGTCGGCGTGCCGGCAGAACGGGCAGTGCATCCGTGTCTCCTGCGATCGGGGCCGGGCGGGTGCCCGGCGGCCCGACGAACGTATGCGGCCGCCCGCGGCCGGCGCAACACCGCCGGCCGCGTTCACGCGAGCGCCGTCACTCGGCCGGCACCAGGACGACCTGGCCGGCCTCGACCTCGGACGTGCGCATCCCGTTGAGCGCCTTGAGCTCGGCGACGACGTCGCGGAGGTCCTCCCCCGCGGCGGCCGTGCCGCGCGCGAGGTGCCAGAGCGTCTCGCCCGGGGCGACCGTGTGGGCGCGGACCTCGACCGGCACCGGCGGCGCGCTCGCGACGGCCTGCGTGCCGGCCAGGCCGAAGGCCGCTGAGACGAGCGCGGCGAGCGCCAGCACCACCGCGCGGCCGCGCGGGGTCAGCCGGAGCCCGCCGAGCCCCAGGAAGCCGTACGCCTCGGACGTCGTGCCGGGGCTCGGGATCGTGGCGGCCATGGTTCCGTCCTTCCGTGTCTCGAGCACTGTCGTCGAACAGGTGTCCGTCGAACAGGTGTACGTCGAACGTCTGTACCATTGGTACCACCCCGGTCCGACAAAGTCGAGACATCCTCGAACAGATGTTTGAGTCGCGGGCCGCTCTGACCTACAGTGGCCCTAGCGCGATGGAAGGTTTGTCGGATTTCACGGCCCGATCCGCAGGGCGGGCCTCGAGGACGGGAGTGACGCGATGACGACCGGACCGGACCGGGCCACGGGCGACGACGCCGCGCTGGCGACGGTCAGCGACCTGTCGGGGGCCGGGGCGGACCGCCTGACGCCGCGCCAGCGGCGCGTCCTCGAGACCATCCGCGACTCGGTCGAGCGCCGCGGGTACCCGCCCACGATGCGCGAGATCGGCGAGGCCGTCGGCCTCGCGAGCCCGTCGTCGGTCAAGCACCAGCTCACGACGCTCGAGCGCAAGGGCTACCTCCGGCGCGACCCCAACCGGCCGCGCGCGATCGAGGTCGTCGACCCGGACGCGCCCGAGGCCGCCGCGCACCGGGACCGCGTCGAGTCGGCGCTCGGCGCCGCGACGGCGGTCGCGGCCGCGGAGGAGGAGTCGGTGCCCGCGCCGTCGTACGTCCCGCTCGTGGGGCGGATCGCGGCCGGCGGGCCGATCCTGGCCGAGCAGCTCGTCGAGGACGTCTTCCCGCTCCCCCGCCAGGTCGTGGGCGACGGCGAGCTCTTCCTGCTCAAGGTCGCGGGCGACTCGATGGTCGACGCCGCGATCTGCGACGGCGACTGGGTCGTCGTGCGGCGCCAGCCGGTCGCGGAGAACGGGGAGGTCGTCGCCGCGATGATCGACGGCGAGGCGACGGTCAAGACGTTCAAGCAGGCGGACGGGCACGTCTGGCTGCTGCCGCAGAACCAGGCCTACAGCCCGATCCCGGGCGACGAGGCGCAGGTCCTGGGCCGCGTCGTCGCGGTGCTGCGCAGCCTGTAGGTCACCCGCCCGTCACAGGCCGAGGCGGCGCTGGACCTCCCGCATCGCGTCGGCCGAGGCGCGCAGCCCCGCCACCTCCTCGTCCGAGAGCGGCACGTCGACGGTCGCGGTGACGCCGCGGCGGTCGACGAGCGACGGCACCGACAGGCACACGTCCGAGATGCCGTGGTAGTCGTCGAGCCTCGACGACACGGGCATGATGCGGTGCTCGTCCTTGAGCACGGCCTCGATGATGCGCGTGGCGGCCAGGCCGACCGCGTAGTTCGTCGCACCCTTGCCCTCGATCACGCGGTACGCCGACTCGACCACGTCGGTCGCGATCCGCTCGCGCGCCGCGGCGTCGAGCGGCGGCCGGCCGGGGAGCGCCGTCCACCGCAGGAGCGGCACGCCGCCGATGGTCGCCGAGCTCCACAGCGCGATCTCGGAGTCGCCGTGCTCGCCCGCGACGTACGCGTGCACGTTGCCGACGGCGACGCCGCAGTGCTCGGCGAGCGCCGAGCGCAGCCGCGACGAGTCGAGCACCGTGCCGCTGCCGAACACCCGCTCGGGCGGCAGGCCCGAGACCTGCTGCGCGGCGTACGTGACGACGTCGACCGGGTTGGTCACCATGATGAAGACGGCGTCGGGCGCCACCTCGACCAGGCCCGGCATGATCTTCCGGACCAGACCCACCGTGGCCTCGGCGAGGTCGAGGCGGGACTGCCCGGGCTGCTGCTTGGCGCCGGCCGTCACCACGACGACGTCGGCGTCCCGGCACACCTCGACGTCGTCGGACCCGACGATCTCGGCCTGCGGCACGAACATCGCCCCGTGGCGCAGGTCGAGCACCTCGGCGTCGACCTTGCGGCGGTTGACGTCCATGAGGGCGACGGTCCGCGCGGACCCGCGCGCGAGCGCGGCGTACGCGAGGGTCGAGCCGACGGCGCCGGCGCCGACGATGGCCAGCCGGGAACGGGGACGGGGAGCGTTCACGGACCTCAGGCTACGTGTCGAGGCGACGCAGGGCAGCCCGGACGAGCCGCGCGTCCGTCGTCGGCCAGAAGTCCGGCATCGACCGCGTGAGGAACGTGCCGTAGCGGGCCGTGGCCAGGCGCGGGTCGAGCACCGCGACGACCCCGCGGTCGTCGGTCGACCGGATGAGCCTGCCAGCGCCCTGGGCGAGCAGCAGCGCCGCGTGCGTCGCCGCGACCTGCATGAACCCGTTGCCGCCGGCCTGCTCGACCGCGCGGGCACGCGCCGCCTTGATCGGGTCGTCGGGCCGCGGGAACGGGATGCGGTCGACGATGACGAGCTGGCACGACGGGCCCGGGACGTCGACGCCCTGCCACAGGGACAGTGTGCCGAAGAGGCACGTGGCCGGGTCCTCGGCGAACGCGCGCACGAGGCTCGGGAGCTGGTCGTCGCCCTGGCACAGGACCGGCACGTCGAGCCGCTCGCGCAGCGCCTCGGCCGCGGCGTTCGCCGCCCGGCGCGACGAGAAGAGACCGAGCGTCCGCCCTCCGGCGGCCTCGATGAGCCCCGCGATCTCGTCGAGCTGGGCGTCGGTCGTGGGCTCACGGCCAGGCGCGGGCAGGTGCCGCGCGACGTAGAGGATGCCCTGGCGCGGGTAGTCGAAAGGGCTGCCGACGTCGAGCCCGCGCCACCGGGCGCTGCCGTCCTCCGACGGGGCGCCGAGGCCGAGCGAGCGCGCGACCGGGTCGAACGAGCCGCCGAGGGCGAGCGTCGCGGACGTGAACACGCCCGTCGCCTCGCCGAGCAGCTGGGTGCGGATGAGGCCCGCGACCGCGAGCGGGGCGGCGTGCAGTCGCGTGATCCCGTCCCCGGCCCAGGGCGCGTCGTCGGGCGGGCGCGAGCACCACAGCACGTCGGCGCTCGTGTCCTCGGCCGCCATGCGCTCGGCGACCTCGAAGAGCTGGAGCACCGCCGACTGCGCCATCTTCACGCCCGGGTCGGGCTGCGCCGGCCCCTGCCCGCCGCCCTCGGGCTTGAGCCGCGTGAGCAGCTCGCGCGCGGCGTCGCGCACGGTCGCGACGGCGGCGCGCAGGTCGTCCGGCAGGCCCTGCGGGAAGCGCTCGGCCGGGACGGTCGCGAGCAGCGAGCCGAGCCGCTGCGCGGCGTCGTCGAGCGCCGACGTCTCGGTGCCGCCGTGCCGCCGGGCGAGGCGGGCCGCGTGCTCGACCGACGTCAGCGACAGGTCGACCGTCGCGGCCGACGTGATCCGGTCGGCGAGCTCGTGCGCCTCGTCGACGATCACGACGTCGTGCTCGGGCAGCACGCCGGGGCTGCCCGACGCCGCGATGCCGAGCATCGCGTGGTTCGTCACGACGACGTCGGCCTCGCGCGCGCTCGCGCGCGCCCGCTCGGGGAAGCACTCGTCGAGCATCGGGCAGCGGTTGCCGAGGCACTCGAGCGCCGTGACCGAGACCTGGCGCCAGGCGCGGTCGGGCACGCCCGGCACGAGGTCGTCGCGGTCGCCCGTGTCGGTCTCCTGCGCCCACGCGTGCAGCCGTCGCACGTGGTCGGCCAGGCTCGGCCCGTCGTCGCCGCGGCGACCGCGGCGACCGGGCCCTCCGTCGGCGGGCGGCGGGTGCTGCTCGGCCGCCGCACCCTCGGTGGCACCAGGCAGGTCGAACAGGGTCGCCTCGTCGACGGGGTAGCCGCCGCCCGTCTTGTGCAGGCACAGGTAGTTGTGCCATCCCTTGAGCAGCGCGACGCGCGGCTCGCGCGGCAGCCGGGGGGCGACGGCCTCGGCCACGAGCGGCAGGTCGCGCGTGATGACCTGGCGCTGGAGCGCGAGCGTCGCGGTCGACACGACGACGCGGCCGCCGTCCACCACCGCGTGGCGCACCGCCGGCACGAGGTAGGCCAGGGACTTTCCGGTGCCCGTGCCCGCCTGGACGAGCAGGTGCTCGCCCGACGCGACGGCGTCGGCGACCGCGAGCGCCATGCGGTGCTGGCCCTCACGCCGGCCGCCGCCGAGCGCCCCGACCGTGAGGTCGAGCAGTTCCTCGACGCCGGGCACGCCGTCGGTTCCCGCGTCGGCCCATCCGTCGCCGGCCCGGTGGTCGGGTGCGGCGGCGGACCGGTCGGTGGCGGCGTCGGGGAGGTTCACCCGTCGATCCTAGGTCCCGGCGCCGACGCGTCCGGGACCGTCCACAGGCGTCAGACCGCGGCGCGCTCGAGCTCGGCCGCGAGCGAGGGGTCGACGCGCCCGCGCAGGCGCGTGCCGTCGGCGAGGTGCTCCTCGGCGTCGATCTCGCCCGCCTCGTGCACCCGGTGCACCAGGTCGCCGCGCGAGTACGGGACCACGACGTCGATCTCGACGTCGGGGCGCGGCAGCTCGTCGGCGATGAGCGCCTTGAGCTCGGCGATGCCCTCGCCCGTGTGCGCGGAGACGACCACGGTTCGCCGCTCGCGGCGCTGGATGCGCCCGACCACGGCGGGGTCCGCGACGTCGGCCTTGTTGAGCACGACGACCTCGGGGACGTCCTCGACGCCCGGGATCTCGGAGAGCACCTCGCGGACGGCCGCGATCTGCCCCTCCGGGTCGGGGTGGGACGCGTCGACCACGTGCAGCAGCAGCGCGGCGTCGGCGACCTCCTCGAGCGTCGAGCGGAACGCCTCGACGAGCTGGTGCGGCAGGTGGCGCACGAAGCCGACCGTGTCGGCGAGCGTGTACACGCGGCCGTCGTCGGTCCGGGCGCGCCGCACGGTCGGGTCGAGCGTGGCGAACAGCGCGTTCTCGACGAGCACGCCCGCGTCGGTCAGCGCGTTGAGCAGCGACGACTTGCCCGCGTTGGTGTAGCCCGCGATGGCGACGTTCGGGATCGAGTGCCGCTTGCGCTCGAGGCGCTTGGTCACGCGGGCCGGTGCCATGGCCGCGATCTCGCGGCGCAGCTTGGCCATGCGGTTGCGGATCCGGCGCCGGTCGAGCTCGATCTTCGTCTCACCGGGGCCGCGCGAGCCCATGCCGGCGCCGGCCGAGCCGACCTGGCCGCCGGCCTGGCGGGACATCGACTCGCCCCAGCCGCGCAGGCGCGGCAGCAGGTACTCGAGCTGCGCGAGCTCGACCTGCGCCTTGCCCTCCCGCGACTTGGCGTGCTGGGCGAAGATGTCGAGGATGAGCGCGGTCCGGTCGACCACCTTGACCTTGACGATGTCCTCGAGGGCACGCCGCTGCGACGGGGCCAGCTCGGTGTCGGCGATGACGGTGTCGGCGCCCACGGCGGCGACGACGTCGGCCAGCTCGGCGGCCTTGCCCGAGCCGAGGTAGGTGCCGGGGTCGGGCTTCTGGCGGCGCTGGAGCAGGCCGTCGAGGACCTGCGAGCCGGCGGTCTCGGCCAGGGCGGCGAGCTCGCGCAGCGAGACCTCGGCCTCGGCCGCGGCGGCCTCGCCCCCCGAGTAGAGGCCGACGAGCACGACCTTCTCGAGGCGCAGCTGCCGGTACTCGACCTCGGTGACGTCCTCGAGCTCGGTCGACAGACCGACGACCCGACGTAGCGCGGAACGCTCCTCGAGGTCGAGCTGGTCGCCGTCGTGGTCGGTGTGGACGGTGCCGCCCTCGGCGCGCGCCGTCCCGGCCCGAGCGAGGACCCGCGCGACGACGTCGTTCGCGATCGCCTGCGCGTCGCGGTCGGCGTCTGAGGGTGTCGACCCTGTGAACGGGGTGTCGGGGTTCGTCGGGGTGTGGGTCAAGGGTCTCCTTCGGCGCGGTGCGGTAGCACTGGTGACAACAAGGATCCCACGCGAGATCGTCCCGCACACGAGGATTTCGTGCCGCGCATAGGATCGCGGCGTGACCGAGGAGCCCGAGCACTACTTCACGGCCGAGCCCGCGTCCGACGACGAGCGCCGGCTCGTCGCCGTCCGGCTCGCCGGCCGCGACGTCGAGGTCGAGGTCGCCCCGGGCGTCTTCTCCCCCGGCGGCGTGGACAAGGGCACTCAGGTGCTGCTGCGCGAGGTGCCGCCCCCGCCGTCGGGCGACCTGCTGGACCTCGGCTGCGGCTGGGGGCCGCTCGCCCTGACCATGGCGCTCGAGCAGCCGCACGCGACCGTGTGGGCGGTCGACGTCAACACGCGCGCGCTCGACCTCGTGCGGCGCAACGCCGAGCGGCTGGGACTCGCGGGCGTGCGCGCCGTGACGCCCGACGACGTGCCCGACGACGTCGCTTTCGCCGCGATCTGGTCCAACCCGCCGATCCGGGTCGGCAAGCAGGCGCTGCACGAGCTGCTCGGCCGGTGGCTCCCGCGCCTCGGGTCCGACGCCGCGGCGTGGCTCGTGGTGCAGAAGAACCTCGGCTCCGACTCGCTCGCGCGGTGGATCGAGTCCGAGCTCGGTCTGCCGACGGCGCGCGAGGCGTCGTCCAAGGGCTTCCGCATCCTGCGCGTGACGCGCTGACCGCACGAGCCGCGACGTACCGGGTTCCCGGCGAAGTACCGCCCTGGACCCGGTACGTCGCCGGGGAACTCGGTATCTCGCGGGGCTACAGCTCGATCTCGCCCGAGTAGACGAGCTCGGCAGGCCCGGCGAGCTCGACGTGCCCGCCGGGCAGCAGCCGCACCCGCACCTCGCCGCCGGGCACCTCGACGAACCACGTGTCGGGCGCGCCCGCGCCCGTGCCGCCGGAGGCCCAGGTCCGGACCGCGAGCGCCGCGGCGCACGCGCCCGTGCCGCACGACTGCGTCTCCCCCACGCCGCGCTCGTGCACGCGCATGCGCACCCGGCCGGCGGGCTCGCCGTCGGGCCCGGTCTCCTCGCCGAGCGGGACGACGAGCTCGACGTTCGTCCCGTGCGGCGGGACGGGCTCCACGGCCGGCTGCCGGGTGAGGTCGGCCGCACCGAGCTCGGCGGCCTGCGGGAGCGCCACGACGGTGTGCGGGTTGCCGACGTCGACGCTGAGGGCGGGCCGCGGCGCCGGCCAGCCGTGCACCATGACCTTCGCGTCGGCGCCCGCGGCCGCGGCCTCCTCGCCGCCGGGCAGGAACCACGGGCCCATGTCGACCGCGTACCAGCCGCTCTCCTCGCGCCGCACGCGCCGCACCCCGGCACGCGTGCCGAGCGCGAGCTCGCCGCCGCCCGCGAGGTCGACGAGGCCGAGCTCCTCCGCGAACGCGGTGAACACGCGCACCCCGTTGCCGCACATCTCGGCCACGGACCCGTCCGCGTTGCGGTAGTCCATGAACCAGATCGCGCCGGGCTCGGCCGCGAGCACCTCGTCGGCGACCGTCTCGCCCGCCCGGGCCAGCGCCGCGGTCGGCGCGAGCCTGATGACGCCGTCGCCCCCGATCCCGCCGCGCCGGTCGGCGAGGCGCCGCACCTGCTCGGGCGTGAGGTCGAGGTCGCCGCGCGTGTCGGCGACGAGCACGAAGTCGTTGTGCGTGCCGTGGCCCTTGGTGAAGCGCAAGGTCATGAGCCCAGACTACGGCGCACCGGGCCCTCGCCCGGCCCGGGGAGGGTCCCGGCGTCGGCCGCGCGCACGATCGCGAGCGCGTCGTCGAGCAGCGTCGGGGACCCGGCGTCGAGCCAGTGCACGCGCGGGTCGCGCCCGAACCAGCCCATCTGCTTGCGGGCCAGGCGGCGCGTGTTGGCGGTGATCGCCTCGAACGCGGCGTCCTCGTCGCCCTCGTGGAGGACGGGGCCGGCGGCCGCGCCGACGAGGTCGAGGATCTCCGCGTAGCCCACCGCGCGCGACGCCGTGCGGCCCATCCCGCGGACGACCCCCGCGTCGTCGATCCGGGCCAGGCGCAGGACCTCGTCGACGAGACCGTCGCGACGCATGCGCTCCACGCGCGCCGCGACCCGCGCGTCGAGCACCGCGCGGTCGCAGTCGAGCCCGAGCTGCACGGTCGGGCGCACGTACTCCTCGCGCGGCAGGGTGGCCGAGTACGGCAGGCCCGTGATGGCGATGACCTCGAGCGCCCGGACGATGCGGCGGGTGTTGGTGGGGCCGATGCGCGCCGCGGCCTCCGGGTCCTGGCGCTCGAGCTCCGCGTGCAGCGCGCGCCGGCCCTCGCGCTCGGCGCGCTCCTCCAGCTCGGCGCGGACCTGCGGGTCGGTGCCCGGGAAGTCCATGCGGTCGAGCAGCGCCCGGACGTACAGGCCCGAGCCGCCGACGACGACGGCGCGCGCGCCGCGGGCCTCGATCGCGTCGAGGTCCGCCCGCGCCGACGCCTGGTAGCGGGCGACCGAGGCCTCCTCCAGGGGGTCGAGGACGTCGAGCTGGTGGTGGACGATCCCGCGCCGCTCGTGCGGCGGCACCTTGGCCGTGCCGACGTCCATGCCGCGGTAGAGCTGGTAGGCGTCGGCGTTGACGATCTCGGCCGGCGGCCCGGGCGTGGAGAGCGCCTCGGCGAGGTCCAGCGCGAGGTCCGACTTTCCCGTGGCGGTGGGTCCCACGACGGCGACGACGATCACGCGGCCCACCGTACGGTACTGTCCGACGATGCTGCTGGTGGGCGCGTTCGCCGTGGCCGCGGTCTCGGCGATGGTGCCGCTGGTCAACATCGAGGTGTACCTCGGCGTGGTCGCGACGCAGCTCGGCGCGACCGATCACGTCCGCCTGCTCGCGCTCGCCGCGACGGCCGGGGCCGGCCAGACGCTGGGGAAGCTCTGCTGGTACGTGCTCGCCGCGCGGTCGATGGAGTCGCGCTGGGTCCAGCACAAGCTCGACGTCGGTACGCGCCGCCACCGCGTCGACGTCTGGCACGCGCGTGTCGTGGGCCGCCCGTGGCTCACCGCCGGGGTGCTCGCGCTGTCGTCGGTCGTCGGGATGCCGCCCCTGATGCTCCTCTCGGTCGTCGCGGGCAGCGTGCGGGTCCCGCTGGGGGTGTTCGTGCCGACGGTCGCCGTGGGCCGCACCGTGCGGTTCTGGGCGATCCTCGCGGGCGTGGGGTCCCTCGCCGGCGGCTGACCCCGGCCGGCCCGGCGCGCGGTCTCAGGCCTCGCGCAGCAGCGTCACGTGGTACTCGCCGGGCAGGTGCTCGTGCTCCGTGCGGACCACGCGCACCTCGGGCACCCAGGTGCCCGCCGGCGCCCGGAGCGACGACAGCACCGCCGCGACGCCCGGGGCGAGCGCGTCCGGGGCGGCGTCGAGCCCGCCCGGCGGTCCCCCGCCCGCGACCACGACGCCCGCCGTGGCGCGCACGGCGTCCGCGACCCGCGCGACGTCGTCGGGCGAGCCCGCGAGCCCGGCCGGGACCTCGTGCACGACGACGTCGCGCAGCCGCTCGGTGCTCCCGCGGGCCGCGAGCGCCTCTCCCAGGCACGCGAGCGTGACGGACGTGGGCACCTGCGTCGTCTCGGGCGGCTCGTCGTCGGCGCCGACGACCGGCGCCCATCGCGCCGGGATGCCCGCTCCCGCGAGCGAGGGGCGCATCGGCCGGCCAGCCGCCGGGGAGCCCGCGGCGCCCGTCCGGTGGGCGAGGACGGCGAGCCGCCTGCCCGTCCGGCCCGCCGGGACGGCGTCGTCGAGCGCGTCGTCGAGCAGCTCGTGCACGGCCGCCCGCACGACCGCGCGGACGCCGGCCGCCGGGTCCGCGGACCCGGCGGCACCGGGGACGAGCAGCGGTGTCGCGGGCAGGACGACGGCACGCACGGGCACGCCGACCAACCTACCGGGCGAGGCGTGTAGCGTGGGTGCGGTGAAGTTCTTCGGGTCACGCCGGACCAGCAGGTCCTCCGAGGAGCTGCGCGACGACGAGCTGCGGGCCCGCGTCGAGAGCATCCTCGCGAGCACGATGGGCCCCGACGGGCCCACGGCGCCCGCCCCGCTGACGCGCGAGCGCATCACCGCCTGGCTGGAGGACTCCGGCTTCTCGTACTTCGTCGACTCCGACGGCGACGTCGGCGGCCTGTGGCACGGCTGGCTGTTCTACTTCCTGGTCCTCGGCGACCACGGCGAGGTGCTCCAGGTGCGCGGCCAGTGGCACCGCGTGCTCACGATCGAGCGGCTCGAGGAGGTCCTCGAGCTCTGCAACGAGTGGAACGCCGAGCGCATCTGGCCCAAGACGTACGTCCGCGTGCGCGACGACGGCGCGGTGGTCGTCTGCGCCGACGTGACGGTCGACGTCGAGCACGGCGCGACGGACGACCAGCTCGACCAGCTGTTCCAGTGCGGGCTGACGACCGGGTCGATGTTCTTCGAGCACCTCGACGAGCGCTACCCCGACCCCGTGCAGGAGGCGCCGTGACGCCCGCCTGGCACCGCGCCCTGGCCGTCGCGGGGCGGGCGGTGCGCGGCGTCCGGGCACGGCTGGGACGCGGGCCGCGACGGGTCGTTCCGGGGCGCGCGTCCGCCGTCGTGCCGCCCGTGGTGCCGCTCCCGCTGAGCCGCGAGCGGGTCGCCGAGGACCTCGAGCGCCGCGGGTACCGCTTCCGGGTCGACGGCGACGGGGACGTGACGGGCACGTGGGACGGCAACCGCTTCTGGTTCCTGCTGCTCGGCTCGCGCGACGAGATCCTGCAGGTCCGCGGGCGCTGGTCGGGCAGCATCTCGCCGCAGGCACGGCTGTCGGTGCTGCAGGCCGTCAACGACTGGAACCGCGAGCGCGTGTGGCCGAAGGTCTACGTGCGCGAGGAGGCCGAGGGCCTGGCGCTCTACGCCGAGGTGTCGGTCGACTTCGAGCACGGCGCGACGGACGAGCAGCTCGCCGCGACGGTGTCGTGCGGGCTCGTGACCGCGACGCAGTTCTTCGCGACCGTCGGCGCGCTGACGCCCGGCGACTGACCCTCGCCGAGATAGCGGTCCGTCGACGCCCGACGCCCCCGTGGGCGTCGCACGTCGCTATCTCGACGACGGATCGCTATCTCGCGCGGCGAAGACTCGGCATGCCGAGGACGACGGGGCCGGCGGGCGCCGGCGCGCCGTGGCCGTGGTGGTCGTCCCCGCCGCCCAGGCGCGCGGTCTCGCGCCGCGCCCAGGCGTCGCCCGAGCGGGTGCGCCGCACGGCGAACGTCCCGCCCGCGAGCGCCGAGTCGGCGATGAGGTGGTGCGGTGCGGCGCGCGTGACCTCGACCGTGACGACGTCGCCCGGGCGCGGCAGGCGCGGGTCCAGGTCGGCGGCGTCGGCAAGGCGGGGGTCGGCGAGCGACGTGGGCTGGTCGCCCGCGACCGCGACGCCGTCGGGCAGCGCGAGGTGCACCAGCCGGTTGTCGGGCGCGCGGCCCGACAGGCGGTGCGTGGCGCCGTCCTTCTTGCCCGAGCCCTCGGCGACGAGGACCTCGAGCGTCCGGCCGACCTGCGCCGCGGACTCCTCGGCGCTGATGCGCTCCTGGAGCGCGACGAGGCGCTCGAACCGCTCCTGGACGACCTCCTTGGGCAGCTGGCCCTCCATCGTCGCGGCCGGCGTGCCGGGTCGCGGCGAGTACTGGAACATGAACGCCGAGCTGAACCGCGAGGCCTCGACGACGCGCAGCGTCTCGGCGAAGTCCTCCTCGGTCTCGCCGGGGAAGCCGACGATGACGTCCGTGGTGATCGCGGCGTCGGGCAGGGCGGCGCGCACGCGGTCGAGGATCCCGAGGAAGCGCTCGGACCGGTAGGACCGCCGCATCGCGCGCAGGACGCGGTCGGAGCCCGACTGCAGCGGCATGTGCAGCTGCGGCATGACGTTCGGGGTCTCGGCCATGGCCGCGATCACGTCGTCGGTGAAGGCGGCCGGGTGCGGCGAGGTGAACCGGACGCGCTCGAGGCCCTCGATCGTCCCGCACGCGCGCAGCAGCTTGGCGAACGCGCCGCGGTCGCCGAACTCGACCCCGTAGCTGTTGACGTTCTGGCCGAGCAGCGTCACCTCGATCGCGCCGGCGTCGACCAGGGCCTGGACCTCGGCGAGGATCTCGCCCGGCCGGCGGTCGCGCTCCTTGCCGCGCAGGTGGGGCACGATGCAGAACGTGCACGTGTTGTTGCACCCGACCGAGATCGACACCCAGCCCGCGTACACGCTCTCGCGCCGCGTGGGCAGCGTCGACGGGAAGACCTGCAGCGACTCGGCGATCTCGACCTGGGCCTCGGCGTTGTGGCGCGCACGCTCGAGCAGCACCGGCAGCGCGTCGAGGTTGTGCGTCCCGAACACGACGTCGACCCACGGCGCCTTCGCCACGATCTCGCCGCGGTCCTTCTGCGCGAGGCAGCCGCCCACCGCGATCTGCATGCCGGGCCGCGCCGCCTTGACGCTCGCGAGCTGCCCCAGGTTGCCGTACAGCCGCGTGGCGGCGTTCTCGCGCACGGCGCACGTGTTGATGACGACGACGTCCGCCGCGTTCGCCGCCTCGTCCTGCGCGGACGCGCGCGTGTAGCCGGCCTGCTCGAGCATGCCGGCCATGTGCTCGGAGTCGTGGACGTTCATCTGGCAGCCGAGCGTGCGCACGACGTAGGTGCGCGGCATCTCGGCGGACGCGTGCGGTCCGTCGACGGGCGCGGGCGCGGGCACGCCGGCAGGCATGGCGGTAGACATGGTGGTGGACATCGCCTCTAGGGTACGTTCCGGTTCGCGTCGTTACGGATTCGTTGCCGACGCAAGACCGTAGACGCTGGTAGACGTAACAACGACTGGTTAGGTTCGAGGGATGGATCACGGCGAAGCGACCACCACGACCGAGCAGGCGGCGACGGCGTCGCACCTCGGGCCCCCGCTCGTGGAGCTGGTGGACGTCAACAAGCACTTCGGCGACCTCCACGTCCTGCGCGACATCAACCTCACGGTGCGCAAGGGCGAGGTGCTCGTCGTCATCGGGCCGTCGGGGTCCGGCAAGTCCACGCTGTGCCGCGCGATCAACCGGCTCGAGCCGATCGACTCCGGGACGATCCGGATCGACGGTCAGCCGCTGCCCGAGGAGGGCCGCGAGCTGGCCCGCCTGCGCGCGGACGTGGGGATGGTGTTCCAGTCCTTCAACCTGTTCGCGCACAAGACGGTGCTGGACAACGTCACGCTCGGGCCGCGCAAGGTTCGCCGCGTGGGCAAGGCCGAGGCCGAGAAGGAGGCGCTCGCGCTCCTGGACCGCGTGGGCGTGAAGAACCAGGCCCACAAGGTGCCCGCGCAGCTCTCGGGCGGCCAGCAGCAGCGCGTCGCGATCGCACGCTCGCTCGCGATGCACCCGAAGGTGATGCTCTTCGACGAGCCGACCTCGGCGCTCGACCCCGAGATGATCAACGAGGTGCTCGACGCCATGGTCGCCCTCGCCCGCGAGGGCATGACCATGGTCGTCGTCACGCACGAGATGGGGTTCGCGCGCAAGGCCGCCGACCGTGTCGTCTTCATGTCCGACGGCCAGATCGTCGAGCAGGCCACGCCCGAGGAGTTCTTCACCAACCCGAGGAGCGACCGGGCCAAGGACTTCCTGTCCAAGATCCTGACGCACTGACCGGTTCCACAGAACCACCGACGAAGGGAAAGCACATGCGCACGCGCACCACAGGGGCGATCGCCCTCGCGGCGGCTGCCGCCCTCACCCTCGCCGCCTGCGGCGGGGGCGACGAGCCGGGCGGCACCGGCGCCACGGGCGGCGGCGACGGCGGCGAGGGCGAGGGCGGCTCGCTGACGATCGGCATCAAGTTCGACCAGCCCGGCCTCGGCTTCATGGAGGGCGAGGAGCCGTCCGGCTTCGACGTCGACGTCGCCAAGTACGTCGCCGAGAAGCTGGGGTACTCCGAGGACCAGATCGAGTGGGTCGAGGCGCCCTCGGCCCAGCGCGAGACGCTGCTGTCCACGGGTCAGGTCGACATGATCTTCGCGACCTACTCGATCACCGACGAGCGCCGCGAGACCGTCTCGTTCGCGGGACCGTACTTCGTGGCCGGCCAGGACCTGCTGGTCGCCGCCGACAACACCGACATCACCGGCCCGGAGGCGCTCGAGGGCAAGAACCTGTGCTCGGTCACGGGCTCGACCTCGGCGCAGCGCATCAAGGACGAGCACGCCGCGGGCGTCAACCTGCTCGAGCAGCCGGGCTACGCCGAGTGCGTGACCGCGCTCGTCGCGGGCCAGGTCGACGCGGTCACGACGGACGACATCATCCTCGCCGGCCTCGGCGCGCAGCCGGCCAACCAGGGCAAGGTCAAGGTCGTCGGCAACCCGTTCTCCGAGGAGAACTACGGCGTCGGCATCCCGAAGGGCGAGGTCGAGCTCTGCGAGGAGATCAACACCGCCCTGCAGGAGATGATCGACGACGGCTCCTGGGAGGAGTTCGTCAGGGCGAACACCGAGGGCACGGGCTACACCCCGAACGAGTCGCTCAACCCGCCGGAGTTCCAGCCCTGCTCGTGAGGGCTGACACCGCCTGAGCACACCGGGGCCCGCCACGACGACGGCGGGCCCCGGCGTGCCGGGGCCCGAGCGGCCCCGGGCCGCACACCTCGAGAGGAGAAGCCGATCCCGTGGGGGACTACCTCAACCTCGTCCGGAGCTACGACGTGCTCGGCGCGTTCTGGGTGAACATCCAGCTCGCCTTCTGGGCGGCGATCCTCGCGCTGGCCCTCGGGTCGGTGCTCGCGCTCTTCCGGATCTCGCCCATCCCGACGCTGCGCTGGGCCGGGGGCGCCTACGTGACGGTGTTCCGGAACACCCCGCTGACCATCATCATGGTCTTCATGGTCCTGGGCGCCTGGGGCCAGCTCAGCGTCTCGCTCTCGACCGACTTCAACAGCAACTTCTTCCGGCTGGCCGTCGTCGGCCTGGCGGTGTACCACGCGGCGTTCGTCTGCGAGGCGATCCGCTCGGGCGTCAACACGGTGCCGATCGGGCAGGCGGAGGCCGCGCGCGCCATCGGGCTGCCGTTCCTGGCCTCGGCGCGCCTGATCATCCTTCCGCAGGCCTTCCGCGGCTCGATCGCCCCGCTGGGCAACGTGATGATCGCGCTCATCAAGAACACGACCGTCGCCGCCGCGGCGAGCGTCGCCACGGAGACGTCCTCGGTCATGAAGACCATGATCGAGTTCAACTCCAGCTACATCTACGCCATCTTCCTCACCTTCGCGATCGGCTACGTGATCCTCGTGACCCCCGTGGGCCTGGCCTCCACGTACTTCTCGCAGCGACTGGCGGTGCGTCGATGAAGCCCCAGCAGACCGTCCTCTTCGACGCCTCGGGACCGCGCGCCCGGCGGATCACCCTCGTCGGCAGCATCGTCGGCGCGCTCCTCGTGCTGGCCGTCGTCGCGTTCCTCCTCGTCCAGCTCGGGGAGAAGGGCCAGCTGGCGCCCGAGCTCTGGCTGCGCGCGGTGGACGCGAACGCCTGGCAGAACTACTACCTGCCCGGCCTCGGCTACACGCTGCGCGCCGCCGCCGTGGCGATCGTCGGCGCCCTGGTCTTCGGGCTGCTGTTCGGGCTCGGGCGGCTCGCCCAGAACGCCGTCGTCCGGCTCGCCGCGGGGCTCGTGGTCGAGTTCTTCCGCGCGGTCCCCGTGCTGCTCATGATGATCTTCTTCTGGCTGCTGCTGGGGATCAACGACCTGACGCCCGTCCCGTCGTTCTGGGGCGTGGTGATCGCCCTGATCCTCTACAACGGCTCGGTCGTGGCCGAGCTCGTGCGCTCGGGCGTCTACGGGCTGCCCTCGGGGCAGCGCGAGGCCGCGCTCTCCGTCGGGCTCACGCGCGGGCAGTCGCTGCGCTCCGTCGAGCTGCCGCAGGCCCTCGTGGCCATGCTCCCCGCGCTCGTCTCGCAGCTCGTCGTGGTCCTCAAGGACTCCGCGCTCGGCGCGATCATCGCCTACAGCGAGCTGCTGCAGCACGCCCGCCGGCTCGGCTCGGGGCACGGGAACATCCTCCAATCGCTGGCGGTGGCGGCCGTGCTGTTCATCGTCATCAACTGGGCACTCTCACGGCTCGCCGAGCGCCTGAGCCGGACGCTCCGCCGCACGTCGGGCCGGACCGGCATCGGGGCCGCGGGGCTCGAGACCGGCGTCGGCGTCGGCGCGACCGCCGTCGAGGGTGCACCGGCCGGGCCGGACACCCGTACGGGTGCTCGCCCCGGTCCCCCGCCGGAGAGTCCCGAACCTCCGGCGCGCTGGTCGTAGCGTTCCGCGTTACAGCGTCCCGCGCGTTCGCGTGCACCTCTCCGTGCCACGCGAAGTAGCGCAGCACGCGCCGAAGTAGCGCAGCACGCGCCGAAGTAGCGCGTCCTCCGCCGTCAGGCGTCGTCGAACGGCGGCAGGTCGTCGTCCGCGGGGTCGCCGGTGTCTCCCTCGGCGGCGAGCGCCTCACGGACCGCGCCGAACGCCACGGACGGGCTGTGTCCCTTGCGTGCGAGCGCAGCCACAGCACGACGCACGCGCTTCTCGCGGTCCTGCCCGCGCGTGCGGGCGACGTGCTTGCGAGCCAGCTCGGCCGCGGCGGCACGCTCGTCCTCGGGCTCGATCTGCTCGAGCGCGTCCGCGGCGACGTCGTCCTCGATTCCGCGCCGGCGCAGCTCGGCGGCGATCGCGCGGCGCGCGAGGCCGCGCTCGCCGTGCCGCGTCCTCGCGATGAGCTCGGCGTAGGCGGCGTCATCGACGAGGCCGACCTCGTCGAACCGGTCGAGCAGCGGCGTCACGACCTGCTCCGGATACCCCTTGCGCGCGAGCGAGCGTGCGAGCTCCCTGCGGCTCTTCGGAGCGGCGGTGAGGATGCGCAGGAGGGTCTCGCGCGCCTTCTCCGACGCCTCCTCGACGCTGAGCTCCCCCGCCTCGAACCGCTCGGCCACGGTGGGCCGGCGGCGCCGCTCAGCCGACCGGGCGCTCCCGGACGCGGCCGGGCGGCCGCGACGCTTCCCCACGCCGCGACCGCCCGTCTCTGCCTGCATCAGGCGTGCCCCATCAGAACGGGGCCTTCTTCCCCTTGGCACCTGCCTTGGCCCCGCCGGCCGGAGCCGCCGCGGCAGCGGTCGCGTCCGCCGCCACCGGTGCGGCCGCACCGGCGCCCGCACCCGCAGCCGCGTCCTCGGCGGGCGCGTCGAGCTTCGCGCCGACGCCGAGCTTCTCCTTGATGCGCTTCTCAATCTCGTTCGCGAGGTCGGGGTTGTCGCGCAGGAAGGCGCGCGCATTCTCCTTACCCTGCCCGAGCTGGTCCCCCTCGTACGTGAACCACGAGCCCGACTTGCGCACGAAGCCGTGCTCCACGCCCATGTCGATGAGGCCGCCCTCGCGCGAGATGCCGACGCCGTACAGGATGTCGAACTCCGCCTGCTTGAACGGCGGCGCCATCTTGTTCTTCACGACCTTGACGCGCGTGCGGTTGCCGACCGGCTCGGTACCCTCCTTGAGGGTCTCGATCCGGCGGATGTCCATGCGCACCGAGGCGTAGAACTTCAGCGCCTTCCCACCCGTCGTCGTCTCGGGGCTGTTGTGCACCATGACGCCGTCGACGAAGTAGTTGTGGTTGCCCTCCACCTCGATGTCGAAGCGGTGCATCGACCGGGTCTTCGGCTTGACGTGCACGTCGAGCACGCGCGCCGGGACGGGGACCGTCCGGGGCTCGACGAACTCTGGCGCCACGGCGAACTTCCCGCGGTGCTGCGGGAGCAGCTTGTACTGCATCGACGGGTGCACGTACGGCGCGATGATCTCCTGGAACCGGGCCGTACCGGCCGTGGTGAGCTGGAGGACCCACTGCTGCCTGGCACCGCGCTGGCGAAGGGAACAGTCGATGCCGTGCGTGTCGCGCAGGTACTCGACCAGACGCTCCCGCGAGCCGGGGCTCATCGCGTCGACGCAGGCCTCGGCGCGCCCGCTGCCGCCGGCGGTGCGGGTCTGCAAGCCCTTCGAACGGACCTGGAACGAGAAGTCGTCCATGTACCAGACCGCGAGCGCCAGCGGTGTGAGCGCCTTGAGGTAGTCCTCGGTGATGTGCTTCTTGCCGTCACCGAAGTACACGACCTGGTGGAGCTCCGCGAGCTCCGGCAGCGGAGTGAGGTCGAGGTGCACCGAGCCGCTCGAGCGCTCGGAGCGCGTCTGGCCGATGTTGCCGAACATCGACGCCTTCCAGTCGAGGTAGGCGACCTGCTTCGGGCCGTGTCCCATGCGGAACCGTACGCCGCGCCGACCGCGCGGGTTGGGCGACAGGTTCGCGTCGCCCAGCAGGCCGCCGAGCACCATCTGCCACTGCTGGTCCGAGAGACGTACCTCCTCGGCGACCATGACCCGGTCGCCCGCGATGATCTCGCCGGCCTCGCGCCAGCCGCCCGGCGTGCGGATGAGGTGGTTCTCGGTCGCCGCGAACTGGGCGCTGCCGTTCTTTCCGGACTTCTCGACCGTGAACTGCAGGAAGCGCTCGGCCGGTCCGTTGTCGAACCAGTTGACGACCTTGCGCGGGACGACCTGGCCGGACTCCGGGTCGTAGGACATGACCTCGACCGGCAGCTTCTGATTGACGATCTTGCCGATCTTCTCCGTGGTGCCGTCGGCGAGAACCACGCGGGTCGAATAATTGAAACAACCGAAGAACACGCCGATCTTCTCGCGCAGCTGGTTGATGAAGATCGCGGTGGTGCCCGAGGCGCTGAGCGCGCCCGTGATCTTGCGCAGCGCCTGCGACATGAGGCGCGCCTGCAGACCGACGTGGCTGTCGCCCATCTCGCCCTCGATCTCGGCCTTGGGCACGAGGGCCGCGACGGAGTCGATGACGATGATGTCGAGCGCACCCGAGCGGATGAGCATGTCGGCGATCTCGAGCGCCTGCTCACCGGTGTCGGGCTGGGAGACGAGCAGCGCGTCGGTGTCGACGCCGAGCTTCTTGGCGTACTCCGGGTCGAGCGCGTGCTCGGCGTCGATGAAGGCCGCGATGCCGCCGGCCTTCTGGGCGTTCGCGACCGCGTGCAGCGCGACCGTCGTCTTGCCGGAGGACTCGGGTCCGTAGACCTCGATGACGCGGCCCCGGGGCAGGCCGCCGATGCCGAGCGCGACGTCGAGAGCGATCGAGCCGGTGGGGATGACGTCCACCGGGGCGCGCCCCTCCTCGCCGAGCCGCATGACCGAGCCCTTGCCGAAGCTGCGGTCGATCTGGGCGAGCGCGGCCTCGAGGGCCTTCTCGCGGTCTGCCGGTGCAGGCATGTCGGTCACCTTTGCGTTCTGGGCGCGGCTGCTGCGCGCCGACGTTCGTGTGCTCATCTCGGTGACGACCGTACGCGCCGCCACCGACAACGCCGACGGCTCCCCGCCGAGGTGGGGACCAATCCGGTCGGGAGCCTTCCTGTGGACCACTCTAGACGAACATCTGTTCGATACGAGCATCCGACGCGCGGCGTGTCGGCGCTCACGCCGCCGCGTCGACGACCTCCGCCGAGCCGCCCGGCTCGAGCAGCACGACGCGCGTCGACGGCGCGCGTCGGTGCGCCGCCGCGGCGAACGCCGCGCCCGCGTGGTCCATCCAGCCCGGCGGCAGGTGCCGCGTCCCCGGGGCGTGCAGCGTCCCCCAGTGCACCGGCACGGCGACCCGCACCCCGACCTCGGCGCACACCTGGGCCGCCTGGACCGGCCCGAGATGACCGCCCGAGAGCCGCGGACCCCAGCCGTGCACGGGCACGAGCGCGACGTCGACGTGCCCGCCCGCGAGCTCGCGCACGTGGCCGATGCCGCCGAACCGCTCGGTGTCCCCCACGGCCCAGACGGTCACCGGCCGCCCGTCGACGCGCGCCCGCACCACGTGACCGGTCGCCGCGTTGGGCCGGTGCGGCATCGGGCGGTGCCCGTGCACGGCGGGCGCCAGGCGGACGTCGACCCACGGCGCGACGTCGTGCCATCCGTCGTCGAGGCCCACGCCCCGCAGCCCTTTCGCGCGCAGCCACCGCGCGTTGGCCGGCGCCGTGAGGACCGGCACGTCGCCGAGCAGGCGCAGCGAGCGCAGCTCGGCGTGGTCGTGGTGCAGGTGGCTGAGCAGGACGGCGTCAGCGCCCTGCCACGCCTCGGTGGCCGGCCGCTCGCCGCGCCGGCGCAGCAGCCCGGCGTGCCGGTGCAGCAGCGGGTCGGTGACGAGCCGCACCATCCCGCCGGGCGTCGCCAGGTCGAGGACGGCCGTCGAGTGACCCAGCCACGTCACCACCACGCTCACGGCCCCACGCTCCCCTCAGCGCGGGGGCGGCGCCTGGCGACGGTCGTCGCGGCCCCAGCGCTGCGGCTCGGGCACGTCGAGCGCGTCGCACAGCGCGTGCCACACGACGCGCGGCTCGACGCCGTCGGCCAGCGCGGCGGCGGGCGTGCGGTCGCCGAGGCGCGGGAGCACCTGCTCGCGTACGAGCGCGCGCCCGTACGCCGGTCCGAAGACCTCGTCGACGAGCTGGGAGAAGTCGCTGTGGCGCACAGTCCCAGCGTGCCATGCCGTGGCGTGCGCCCGCCCCGCCGGTCGCCCGGCCCTGCGGGGTGTCGGTGGCCACGAGCACAATGGCCGGGTGACGTCACCGCTCGAGCGCTTCGGCCCCGCCACGCGCGCGTGGTTCGCGGGCGCGTTCGCGGAGCCGACGGCGGCGCAGACGAGCGCGTGGGAGGCGATCGGCGCCGGCCGGCACGCGCTCGTCGTCGCGCCGACCGGGTCCGGCAAGACGCTCGCGGCGTTCCTGTGGGCGATCGACCGGCTCACGACCGAGCCGCCGCCCGCGGAGCGCTCGCGGCGCTGCCGCGTGGTCTACGTCTCGCCGCTCAAGGCGCTCGCGGCGGACGTCCAGCGCAACCTCCGCTCCCCGCTCGCCGGCATCCGCCAGGCCGCCGCGCGCGAGGGGCTCGCGGTGACCGACGTCGAGGTCGGGATGCGCACGGGCGACACGCCCGCCTCAGAGCGCCGGTCGTTCGCGACCCGCCCCCCGGACGTCCTCATCACGACGCCCGAGTCCCTCTTCCTCGTCCTGACGTCGCAGGCGCGCGCGGGCCTCGCGGGCGTCGAGACGGTCATCGTCGACGAGATCCACGCCGTCGCGGGCACCAAGCGCGGCGCCCACCTGGCGCTGAGCCTCGAACGCCTCGACGCGCTGCTCGAGCGCCCGGCGCAGCGCGTCGGGCTGTCGGCGACGGTCCGTCCGGTCGAGGACGTCGCGACGTTCCTCGGCGGGCACCGCCCGCTCCACGAGGGCGGGCGCGAGGTCGTCGTCGTGCAGCCGCCCGCCGCCAAGGAGTGGGACATCGACGTCGTCGTCCCCGTGCCGGACCTCGCCGACCTCGACTCGGCGATGCCCGGCCCGTCGGGGCCCGACGACGGCGCCGCGGCCCCGCGTGCGCGGCGGCCCGGACCCGCGGCCGGCGACGAGGAGCTCGACCTCGCCGGCGCGGCGACGGCGCCGCTGCGGCGTGCCTCGGTGTGGCCGCACGTCGAGGAGCGCGTGGTCGACCTCGTGGCCGACCACCGCTCGACGCTCGTGTTCACGAACTCCCGGCGCGGCGCCGAGCGGCTCACCGCCCGCATGAACGAGCTGTGGGCCGAGCGGCTCGGGCTGGACGTGCCGGACCCGGGCACGCAGCAGGCCGCGCAGACGCCGGCGCAGTCCGGCACCGCCGCGGGCGTGCCGGCGCTGCCGGACGGGTCGGCCGCTCCCGTGCTGGCCCGTGCCCACCACGGCTCGATGAGCCGCACGGAGCGCACCCGGACCGAGTCCGAGCTCAAGGAGGGCCGGCTGCCCGCGGTCGTGGCGACGTCGTCCCTCGAGCTGGGCATCGACATGGGGGCGGTCGACCTCGTGGTCCAGGTCGGGTCCCCGCCGTCGGTCGCGAGCGGTCTGCAGCGCATCGGCCGGGCCGGGCACCAGGTCGGGGCCGTCTCGCGCGGCGTCGTGTTCCCGACGTTCCGGGGCGACCTCGTGCCGGCGACGGTCGTGACGCGGCGCATGCGCGCGGGCGAGATCGAGCCGCTGCACGTGCCGGCCAACCCGCTCGACGTGCTCGCGCAGCAGGTCGTCGCCGCGCTCGCCGTCGACGACTGGCAGGCCGACGAGCTGCTGGCCCTGGTCCGGCGCGCGGCCCCGTTCGCGACGCTCGGCGACGCCACGTGGCACGCGGTGCTCGACATGCTCGCGGGCCGGTACCCCAGCGAGGACTTCGCGGAGCTGCGGGCCCGGATCGTGTGGGACCGCGCGTCGGGCCGGCTGTCCGGGCGCCCCGGCGCGCTGCGCCTGGCCGCGACGAGCGGCGGCACGATCCCCGACCGCGGCCTGTACGGCGTGTACCTGGCGTCGGACGCGGACGAGCGCGGCCCGCGCGGCGGCAAGCGCGTGGGCGAGCTCGACGAGGAGATGGTCTACGAGTCGCGCGTCGGTGACACGTTCACGCTCGGCTCCTCGACGTGGCGCATCGAGGAGATCACGCCCGACCGGGTGCTCGTCACCCCCGCACCAGGGCTGCCAGGGAGGCTGCCGTTCTGGAAGGGCGACTCCCCCGGCCGGCCGGCCGAGCTGGGCCGCGCGGTGGGGGCGTTCGTGCGCGAGACCGACGCCGCGCTCGCCGCCGACCCGGAGCTCGGCCGCGCGCGCCTGCGGGAGGAGGGTCTCGACGCGTGGGCCGCGGACAACCTCGCCGCGTACCTCACCGAGCAGCGCGAGGCCACGGGCCGGCTGCCCGACGACCGCACCGTCGTCGTGGAACGCTTCCGCGACGAGCTCGGGGACTGGCGCGTCGTGATCCACTCCCCGCTCGGCGCGCGCGTGCACGCGCCGTGGGCCCTGGTGGTCGGGGCGCGACTGCGCGAGCGGTATGGCATGGACGTGGCCGCGATGCACGCCGACGACGGGATCGTGCTGCGGCTGCCCGACGCCGGGGACGCGGGGTGGGACCTGGGTGGGACCGGCACCGGGTGGGACCTGGGTGGGACCGGCACCGGGTGGGACCTGGGCGGGACCGGCACCACGCCGGACGGCGGCGGGCCGGGCGAGCCGGGCATCACGGCGGAGGACCTGCTCGTCGACCCGGACGAGGTGCTCGACGCGGTCCGCGACGAGCTGGGCTCGTCGGTCATGTTCGCCGCGCGCTTCCGCGAGGCGGCGGCCCGCGCGCTGCTGCTCCCCCGGCGCCGCCCGGACCGCCGGCAGCCGCTGTGGCAGCAGCGTCAGCGTGCGGCGCAGCTGCTGGCGGTGGCCTCGCAGTTCCCGGACTTCCCGATCGTGCTCGAGGCGGCGCGCGAGTGCCTGCAGGACGACTTCGACGTCGCCGCGCTGCGCGACCTCATGGCCGACCTCGCCGCGGGGCGCGTGCGGCTCGTCGAGGTCACGACGCCGTCGCCGTCGCCCTTCGCGCAGTCCCTCCTGTTCGGGTACACCGCCCAGTTCCTGTACGACGGCGACGCGCCCCTCGCCGAGCGGCGCGCGGCCGCGCTGTCGCTCGACCCGACGCTGCTGGCCGAGCTGCTGGGCGACCAGGGCGCGACGCAGCTCGCCGACCTGCTCGACCCGGCCGCGATCGAGCGCACGGAGGCCGAGCTCCAGGCGCTCGCGCCGGAACGCCAGGCCCGGCACGCCGAGGACCTGTGGGACGTCCTGCGCCGCACGGGGCCGCACCCGCTCGCCGCGCTGCGGGCCCGCACGCGCGAGGAGGTGCGCGACGAGGTCGCCGGCTGGCTCGCCGACCTCGAGCGCGCGCGCCGCGTCATCCGCGTGCGCGTCGGCGGGCTCGCGCACGCCGACGGTGACGCGGAGCAGTGGGCCGTCGCGGAGGACGCCGGCCGCCTGCGGGACGCACTCGGCGTCGCGCTCCCCGTGGGGGTCCCGGAGGCGTTCACCGAGCCCGTCGCGGACCCGCTCGGGGACCTGCTGCGCCGGCATGCGCGGACCCACGGCCCGTTCGGGGTCGCCGACGTCGCGCGCCGGTTCGGGCTCGGCGTCGCGGTCGCGGGGCAGGCGCTCGCGCGGCTGGAGGCGGCGGGCGTGCTCGTGCGCGGTCGGCTCCGCCCCGAGGCGCTCGGCGGGACCGGGGACGAGTGGTGCGACCCGGAGGTCCTGCGCACGCTGCGCCGCCGGTCGCTCGCCGCGCTGCGCGCCGAGGTGGAGCCCGTCGAGCCCGAGGCGCTCGGGGTGTTCCTCCCGCGCTGGCAGGGCGTCGCGGGCGCCGGCACGTCCGGCGGCGGCACGCTGCGGGGCCTCGACGGCGTGCTGCGCGTCGTCGAGCAGCTCTCGGGTGCGGCCGTCCCGGCGTCGGCCCTCGAGACGCTCGTGCTCCCGGCGCGCGTGGCCGACTACTCCCCCGCGATGCTCGACGAGCTCACGACGACGGGCGAGGTGCTCTGGTGCGGGCACGCGCGGCTTCCCGGCTCCGGGGGCGGGGACGGGCTCGTGAGCCTGCACCTCGCCGACGGGGCCGCGCTCACGCTGCCACCGGTGACCCCCCTCGAGGAGGGTGGTCCGCTCGACACCGACCTGCACCGCGCGGTGCTCGACCTGCTCACCGGGTCGGGCGGGTTCTTCCTGCCCCGGATCGCCGAGCGCGCGAGCGCGTCGGCGTCGGCCGTGCTCGACGTGCTGTGGGACCTGGTCTGGGCGGGCTGGGTCACGAACGACGGGCTCGGCGTCCTGCGCGAGCACCTCGGGGGCGCCGGCGGCGCGCACCGCGCGCCGCGGCAGCCGGGCCGCGCGCGGCCGGTGCGCCGCTCGCGCTTCGCGCTCGCCCGTCCGGCGGCGGCGCCGGGCGCCGCGGCGACCGCCACGGGAGCCGCGACGCCGCGCGGCGGCGGGGGCCGCTGGTCCGCCCTGCCCGCGCGCGAGACCGACCCGACGCTGCGCACGCACGCCCTGACGCAGGTGCTGCTCGACCGGCACGGCGTCCTGACCCGGGCCGTGGCCCCGGCCGAGGGCGTCACGGCGCAGTTCCGCGGCGTGTACCGCGTGCTCACCGAGCTCGAGGAGCGCGGCGCGGTGCGGCGCGGCTACTTCGTCGAGCACCTGGGCGGGTCGCAGTTCGCGCTCCCCGGCGCGGTGGACCAGCTGCGCGTGGACGCGGGCGACCGTGCGCGCGTGCTCGAGGCCGAGCGCGCCGAGGACGACCGCGGCCCCGCGGCCGGCGCGGCGACCCGGCACCACGTGGTGCTGCTCGCCGCGACCGACCCGGCCAACCCGTACGGCGCCGCGCTCGCGTGGCCCCCTTCCGCGCCGGCCACCGGTGCGGCGGACGGCGACGGCGGCACGCACCGACCGGGCCGCAAGGCCGGCGCCGTCGTCGTCCTCGTCGACGGCGACCTCGTGCTCTACGTGGAGCGCGGCGGCCGGACGCTCCTGTCCTTCGGGCACGGCGGCGGCCGGCTCGCGGCCGCCGCGGCCGAGCTCGCCGGGGCGGCGGGCGCCGGACGGCTCGGCCGGCTCCTCGTCCAGCGGGTCGACGGGGTGCCGGCCCTCGCGGCCGCGCGGGACCGGACGCCGGTCGCGGCGGCGCTGCTCGACGCCGGGTTCGGCGTCACGCCGCGCGGGCTGCGGCTGGCGAGGGGCTGAGGTGCCCGAGGGCGACGTCCTGCGGCTCACGGCGGAGCGCCTCGACGCGGCGCTGCGCGGCATGCCGCTCGTGCGCGCCGAGCTGCGCTGGCCGAGCGCGGCCGGCGCCCGCCTGGAGGGCGCCACGGCCACCGGCTGCGTCGCGTACGGCAAGCACCTGCTCACGCGGTTCGACGACGGCCGCACGCTGCACACGCACCTGCGCATGGAGGGCTACTGGCGCGTGCACCGGACCGGCTCGCGCGAGGCGGCCGCACGCAACCCCGCGGTGCGCGCCGTGCTCGGCACCGCCGCGTGGACGTGCCTGGGCTGGCACCTCGGCATGCTCGACCTGCTCCGCACGCGCGACGAACCGCGCGTGCTCGGCCACCTCGGCCCCGACGTGCTCGCCGACGACTTCCCCGACGCCGGCCTCGCCGAGGGGGTCCGGCGGCTCGCGGCCCAGGGCCCTCGCCCGGTGTGCGAGGCACTGCTCGACCAGCGGGTCGTCGCGGGGCTGGGCACGATCTGGATGGCCGAGACGCTCTTCGCGCTGCGGCTGTGGCCGTGGACGCCGGCGTCCGGGCTCGACGACGACGCGCGCGCCGCCGTGCTCCTCACGGGCCGGCGGCTCATGGGTCGCAGCGTCGCCGTCGGGCGCTCGCGCGGGCTGGGCGCGGTCGAGACCGCGGTGCACGGACGGGCCCGCAGGCCGTGCCCGCGCTGCCGCACGCCGATCGCCGTCGGGCAGGCCAACGAGCCGCCCTACGAACGCCCGGTCTTCTGGTGCCCGTCGTGCCAGGCGCGACCCTAGGCCGGCGGCGGCGGCGGACCGGGCCGGACGCCGAAGGGCGCCCCACCCGCAGGTGGGACGCCCCTCGGAGAAGCTCGGCTCGTGCCGGTCAGCCGACCGGCGCCAGGTCCTCGCGCAGCGCGCCTCCGCGCCGCGCGTCGTCCCCGCGGCTGAGCAGCCCGGCGTAGACGTCCGCCGGGATCGTGTCGGGGATGTGCAGACCCTCGGCGACCGCGATCCGGTCGCTCACCTCGCGCAGCACCAGCGACATCGGCACGTCGAGCGCCTCGCAGATCGAGGCGAGCAGCTCGGACGACGCCTCCTTCTGGCCTCGCTCGACCTCGCTGAGGTATCCGAGCGAGACACGGGCTGCCGAAGACACCTCACGCAGGGTGCGCCCCTGACGCTGCCGCGCGTCGCGCAGCACGTCACCGATCTCTCGTCGCAGAACGACCATCTCGCGCCCCCTTCCCGTGCCCGGTCCTTCCGGCCTCGTTCGTCCCCCTGGGGTAGGGGTGGATCCACCGTACCGTGACCGGACGACATCACGCCGACCGGGACGCACATCGATACGGGTCTGTGGCCTTGGCCTCGTGGCGATCACACCAGGAGGAACGCCCGCGCGGCGGCCGGTGTTCCCGCGGGTCCGCGCGGGGACGGACCCGCGCAGGATCTTCACCCGGCGAGCACGTCGGCGGCGAGCGCGAGGACGCCCGCCGCGGCGCCGGCGCGCACGGCGGCGCGGTCGCCCGGCAGGTCGAGCCGGCGGACCTCGTCGCGGTCGGGCGTGCTCACCGCGACGAAGACGAGCCCGGGCTCCTTGCCGTCCTGCGGGTCGGGGCCCGCCACGCCGGTCGTCGCGAGCCCGACGTCGGCACGGGTGCGGCGCCGCACTCCGCGCGCCATGTGCAGCGCGACGTCGGGGTCGACCGCACCGCGCTCGGCCAGCAGCCCGCCCGGCACCTCGAGCAGGTCGCGCTTGAGGTCGGTGGCGTAGGCGACGACGCCGCCGCGCAGCACCGCGGACGCCCCCGGCACGGCGACGATCTCGGCCACGACGAGCCCGCCCGTGAGCGACTCCGCCACGCCGAGGGTCCACCCTCGCTCGGCGAGGGCGGCGAGCAGGTCGCGCGTGCTCACGCCGTCGACGCGCTGGTCTCGCCCGCGCGCGCCGCCCGGCGCAGGCGCCACCCCTGCAGCGCGTAGTCGAGCCCGGTGACGACCGTGACGACGATCGCCGCGACCATGACGACCCACGCGGTCACGCGCACGGCACCCGGCAGGTGGTCGAGCGGCAGGACGAAGAGCGTGATGGCGACCGTCTGCAGCACGGTCTTGATCTTGCCGCCGCGCGAGGCGGGCATGACGGCGTAGCGCAGCACCGCCATCCGCATCGCGGTGATGGCGAGCTCGCGCACGAGGATCACGGCCGGCACCCACCAGGGCAGCTCGCCGAGCGGCCACCACAGCAGGACGAGCGCGGCCCCGACGAGCGCCTTGTCGGCGATCGGGTCGAGCAGCTTGCCGAGGTCCGTCACGAGCCCGCGCGTGCGGGCGAGGTGGCCGTCGAGCCGGTCGCTGAGCGCCGCGACGGCGAACACGCCGGTCGCGGCGAGCCGCCAGCCGACCGACTCGCCGCCGTCGACGAGGAGCGTCCACGCGAAGACCGGGACGAGCGCGATGCGCGCCATCGTCACCAGGTTGGCGACGTTCCAGGGTGACGGCTGGTTCTCGGGCACGCCTCCACCCTACTGGCCGTCCGGGCGACGTCCCGACCCCGCGTGTCCCGTCCGTGACGGCCCGGCCACTACGCTGCTGACGTGACCTCTCCCGCTCGGCGCAGAGCCGTGGCCGCCGCGCTGCTCGCCGCGACCGCCGGCACGACGGCGTGCTCGGGCGCGCCCGTCGTCGCCCCGACCGTGACGACGACGCCCGTCGTGACGGTCGCGAAGGCGGCCCCGCCGGCGCCCGCGCCGCCCGCGACGTTCACGGTGCTCGCCGCGGGTGACGTCCTACCGCACACGCCTGTGCTGCAGTCGGCGGGCACGGCCGGCGGCGGCACGGACTTCAGCCCGCTTCTGGCGGGGCTGGAAGCATGGGTCACCGGCGCGGACCTCGCGCTGTGCCACCTCGAGGTGCCGGTCGCCCCGCCCGGGACCAGACCGAGCGGCTACCCGACGTTCGGCGCCCCAGACACGCTCGTGCGCGACCTCGCCGAGCAGGGCTGGGAGGGCTGCTCGACCGCGTCGAACCACTCGCTCGACCGCGGCCTGGCGGGCGTGGTGGCGACCCTCGACGCCCTCGACGCGGCCGGCCTCGGGCACGTGGGCACGGCCCGCAGCGCCGAGGAGCAGGCCCGGCCGCAGCTCTACGAGCTCGCGCGGGGCACGCGCCCGGTGACGGTGGCGCACCTGTCCGCGACCTACGGCACCAACGGCCTGCCGGTCCCCGCGGACGCGCCGTGGGCGGTCGATCTCATCGACGCCGCGGAGCTGGTGCGCGACGCGACGGCGGCGCGCGACGCGGGCGCCGACCTCGTGCTCGTCTCGCTCCACGCGGGCGTGGAGTACACCGAGGACCTCACCGACCAGCAGGCGGACGTGACCGCCGAGCTCGCGGCGTCCGGCGTCGTCGACCTCGTCATCGGCCACCACGCCCACGTGCCGCAGCGCGTCGAGCGGCTCGACGGCGGACCCGACGGCGCCGGCATGTGGGTCGCGTTCGGGCTCGGCAACATGCTCTCCAACCAGTCCGCCGAGTGCTGCGACGCCCGCACCAGCAACGGCGTGCTGCTCACGGCCACGGTCGAGCGGCCCCGGCCGGCGGCTCCGGCCCGCGTCGTCGACGTCACCTGGACCGCCACCACGGTCGACCGGGCCGCGGGCCACCGGCTGCGCGCCCTGCCCGACGCGCTCGCCGACCCGACGGCCGGCACGCTCGACCGCGACGAGCTGATGCGCCGAGAGCAGCGGGTGCGGGACGCCGTCGGCACGCAGGCCACGGAGCGGACCGAGCCGCCGCGGCCGACCGGCGAGCCCCCTGCCGTGGTGCCGCGCGCCGAGGGCTGAGCTACTCCTCGGAGGCGGTCGCGGCGGACGCCTCGTCCTGGTCGAAGACCGGCGTGCTGTCGCCGCGGATCAGCGCGAGCGCGGCGGGCAGGTCGTCGGGCTGCACGAGCACCTCGCGCGCCTTGGAGCCCTCGGACGGGCCGACGATCTCGCGCGACTCCAGCAGGTCCATGAGCCGGCCGGCCTTGGCGAAGCCGACCCGGAGCTTGCGCTGGAGCATCGACGTCGAGCCGAACTGGGTCGTCACGACGAGCTCGGCCGCCTGCAGCAGCAGGTCGAGGTCGTCGCCGATGTCGTCGTCGACCTGCTTCTTGGCGGCCGCCGGGGCCGTGACGTCCTCGCGGTAGACGGGCTTGAGCTGCGCCTTGACGTGCTCGACGACGGCGTGCACCTCGGACTCGGTGACCCACGCGCCCTGGACGCGCATCGGCTTGGCCGCACCCATGGGCAGGAACAGCGCGTCACCCTGGCCGATGAGCTTCTCGGCGCCGGGCTGGTCGAGGACGACGCGCGAGTCCGTGACCGACGACGTCGCGAACGCCAGGCGGGACGGCACGTTGGCCTTGATGAGGCCCGTGACGACGTCGACCGACGGGCGCTGCGTGGCGAGCACGAGGTGGATGCCGGCGGCGCGCGCGAGCTGCGTGATGCGCTGGATCGACGCCTCGACGTCGCGCGGCGCGACCATCATGAGGTCCGCGAGCTCGTCGACGACCACGAGCAGGTACGGGTAGGGCGCGATCTTGCGCTCCGAGCCGGGCAGCGGCTTGACCTTGCCCGAGCGCACGGCCGCGTTGAAGTCGTCGATGTGCTTGTAGCCGAACATCGCGAGGTCGTCGTAGCGCGCGTCCATCTCGCGCACGACCCAGTCGAGCGCCTCGGCGGCCTTCTTCGGGCTCGTGATGATCGGCGTGATGAGGTGCGGGATGCCCTCGTAGATCGTCAGCTCGACGCGCTTGGGGTCGACGAGGATCATGCGGACCTGCTCGGGCGTGGCGCGCATGAGGATCGACGTGATCATCGAGTTGATGAAGCTCGACTTTCCGGCGCCCGTCGCGCCCGCCACGAGGATGTGCGGCATCTTCGCGAGGTTCGCGACGACGTAGCCGCCCTCGACGTCCTTGCCCACGCCCATGACCATCGGGTGCTCGGTGCGGCGGGCCGCGGACGAGCGCAGCACGTCGCCGAGCACGACGGTCTCGCGGTCGGAGTTCGGGATCTCGATGCCGATCGCCGACTTGCCCGGGATGGGCGAGAGGATGCGCACGTCGGCGCTCGCGACCGCGTACGCGATGTTGTTCGACAGCGAGGTGATGCGCTCGACCTTGACCTTGGGGCCGACCTCGACCTCGTAGCGCGTGACCGTGGGACCGCGCGTGAAGCCGGTGACCTTCGCGTCGACGTCGAAGTCGGCGAAGACCTTGGTCAGCGCCTCCACGACCCGGTCGTTGGCCGCCGACCGCGTCTTGTGCGGGGCGCCCTTGACGAGCACCTGCTCGTCGGGCAGGAGGTAGACGGTGTCGCCCTCGAGCATGGGCTGCTCGGCGCGGCCCATGGGCGCCGGCAGGCTCGGGGCCGAGGCGCTGTCGGCCGACGCGTCGGGCACGAGCGCGGGCGACGGCGGCTCGGGGTCGGCCGCGGGCGGACCCGTCGGGACGAGCTGGGTCGCCGCGGTGCGCAGGTCGGCGGGTGCCGTCTCCTCGTCGGCCTTGTCGAGCGTGGCGGCCTTCTCGAACGCCTCGTCGCCGGCGTACCGGGCGGCGCGCTCGGCGGCCTCGGCCTCGCGCATCGCCTTGGTCTTGCGGGTGCGCCGCTTGCGCGGCCGCTCCTGCGACCCGTCGTGCCGCGACACGCCCTCGGCCAGCTCGAGGCCGTCCTCGTCGGCCGCGTGGTGGTTGCCCGTCAGCCGGTCGTACAGGGCGCGGAGGCGCTCGGGGATGCGGTGGACCGGCGTCGCGGTGACCACGAGCAGCCCGAAGAAGCCGAGGAGCAGGAACAGCGGCACGGCGACCCACTCGGTCACGCCCGCGACGACGGGCGTGGCCGCGAGGTAGCCGACGATGCCGCCGGCGTCCTGCACGCCGCCGAACCCGTCGCGGGGCGACGGCAGGTCCTCGGCGATCGCGACGAGCGAGCACACGGCGACGACGAGGAAGGACAGCCCGATCGCGACGCGCGAGTTCGCCTGACCGCGCTCCGGGTGGCGCATCACGCGCACGCCGAGCCACAGGAGCAGCACGGGCACCGCGACGCCGGCCAGGCCGACGGTGCCGGCCACGACGGCGTGCACGGCCTCCCCGAAGGGCCCGGGGATGCCCCACCACTCGCGCGCGGCCACGACCAGCGCGAGCGCGATGAGGAAGAAGGCGACGCCGTCGCGGCGGTGCTCGGGTTCCAGGTCTCTCGCTCCCTTGGTGATGCTGCGGACGACGGCGCCCAGGCCGTGGGCCACGCCGAGGTAGGCGCCGCGGGCCGCGCGCACGGGCCACGGCGGGCGTCCGCGCGACGGCCGCCGTGCGGACGACGTGCGGCCCTTGCCCGTCCCGTTCGCGCCCGTGCGGGCGCGGCTCGGCGCGCGACGGGTCGGCGCCGCCACGGAACGCGTGCGTGCCGAGCTCGTCGCGCCCCGCTGCGGTGCCCGAGGAGTCCCGGTGATCCTCCGGGCCGGTGTCCGGGTCGCCATGATGCTCTCACCGTACCCGCGGGGTGCGACGCGACGCCGCAGGTGGGCGGTGGCGTGTCCCACGCTCAGGCCGTGAGGAGCCCCACGCCCAGCGTCACGACGCCCGCGGCGATCGCGACGGCGCCGAGCGGCAGCAGGACCACGGCGCGGTTGGGCCGCGTCCGGCCCTCGCCCATCGCGGAGAAGAAGAAGCCCGCGGGCATGAGGATCGCCGCGACGAGCACGCCGGTCGCGGCGAGCCAGCGCGCGAACCCGCCGAGGTGCGTGGCCTCGGTCAGCAGCACGCAGAGCAGCCCGAGGATGACGAGCACCCCCGCGTGCGCGTGGCCGGCGCGGAAGAACGACGTCTGGAAGTCCGTCGCGCCCACGCGGCCGGTGACGACCCGGACGAGGAACGCCCCGCCGGACTCGATCGCGACGACGGTGAGCAGCACGGCTCCCGCGGTGATGCGGGCGGCGTCGGTGAGCTCGAGCACGGCGGCCTCCACGGGTCGAGGTTTACGAACACTGTTATGAAACACTGTTCGCGTTCTCGGGTCAAGAGGTCTACGCTCCCGGCATGGCCCGTCCCCGGTTGCACGACGCCGCGCTGCGCACCCGGCTGCTCGAGGTCGCCTCGCACGCGGTGGCCGCGGGCGGCGAGGGCGCCGTGACCGTGCGCTCCGTCGCCGCCGCCGCCGGCACGAGCGCGTCCGCCGTGTACGCGCTCTTCGGCTCGCGCGACGAGCTCGTCGCGGCCGTGAGCGCCGAGGGCTTCCGCCGGTTCGCCGGGCACCTCGCCGCCGTGCCGCGCACCGAGGACCCGCTCGCCGACCTGCGCGAGCTGGGCCTGGCCTACCGGACGAGCGCGCTCGCCGACCCGCACTTCTACCGGGTCATGTTCGAGCGCGCGGTGCCGCCCGCGGCCGACGCACCGCCCGCCGTCGAGCGGCCCACGTTCCGGGTCCTGCGCGACGCCGTCGCGCGGCTGCTCGCGGGCGCACCCGACGACCGCGTCGAGGCGGCCGCGGTCGCGCTGTGGGGGCTCGTGCACGGGCTCGTGTCGCTCGAGCTCGCGGACCTGCTCCCCGGCGACGACGACGAGCGCGCGGCGCGCTACGCCGCCGCGCTCGCCGCGGTCGGCCCCGCGCTGCTCGCCGGCTGACGACCGCCGACGGACGTCGCCGCGGCGACGCTCTGCGAGCCGACCGCGCGTCAGGCCTCCACGACCACCGGGACGATCATCGGGCGCCGGCGCAGGCGCCGGTTGACCCACTGCCCGACCACGCGCCGCATGACCTGCTGCATCTGGTAGGTGTCCGTCGCGCCGCCGGCGATCGCGTCCTCGAGCGCCCGGACGACGTCGGGCTGGATCTCCTCGAACACCGCGTCGTCCTCGGCCATGCCGCGCGCGAGGATCTGCGGGCCGGCCAGGACCTTGCCCGTCGCCGAGTCGACGACCGCGAACACCGAGATGAAGCCCTCCTCGCCGAGGATGCGGCGGTCCTTGAGCTCGGCCTCGGTCACCTCGCCGACGGACGAGCCGTCGACGTACACGTACCCGCACGGCACCGCGCCGACGACGGACGCCTTGCCGTCGACGAGGTCGACGACCACGCCGTCCTCGGCGAGGACCACGCGGTCGGCGGGCACACCCGTCCGGACCGCGAGCGCCGCGTTCGCGACGAGGTGGCGCACCTCGCCGTGCACGGGCATGACGTTGCGCGGGCGCAGGATGTTGTAGCAGTAGAGCAGCTCGCCCGCGCTCGCGTGGCCGGAGACGTGCACCTTGGCGTTGCCCGAGTGGACGACGCGCGCGCCGAGGCGCGTGAGGCCGTTGATGACCCGGAACACCGAGTTCTCGTTGCCGGGGATGAGCGACGAGGCGAGGATCACGGTGTCGCCGCGGCCCACCGCGACCTTGTGGTCCCCGTTGGCCATGCGGCTCAGGGCTGCCATCGGCTCGCCCTGGGAGCCGGTCGACATGTAGACGACGCGGTCGTCGGGAAGGTCGGCCGCCTGCTTGAGATCGATGAGCACACCGGGCGGCACGTCGAGGTACCCGAGCTCGGCGGCGATGCCCATGTTGCGCACCATCGAGCGCCCGACGAGCGCGACCTTGCGGCCGTGCGCGTACGCCGCGTTGAGCACCTGCTGCACGCGGTGCACGTGCGAGGCGAACGACGCCACGATGATGCGGCGCTCGGCCTGCGCGAAGATGTTGTCGAGCACGGGGCCGATCTCGACCTCGTTGGTGACGAAGCCCGGCACCTCGGCGTTCGTGGAGTCGACCATGAACAGGTCGACGCCGCGCTCCCCCAGCCGCGCGAAGGCGCGCAGGTCGGTGACCCGGCCGTCGAGCGGCAGCTGGTCCATCTTGAAGTCGCCCGTGTGGAGCACGGTGCCCGCGCCGGTCGTGATGGCGACGGCGAGCGCGTCGGGGATCGAGTGGTTGACCGCGACGAACTCGGTCGAGAACACGCCGAGCTGCAGCGTGTCGCCCTCCGCGACGGGCCGCATCACGGGACGGATGCGGTGCTCCTTGAGCTTGGCGTCGACGAACGCGAGCGTCAGCCGCGAGCCGACGAGCGGGATGTCGCGGCGCAGGCGCAGCAGGTAGGGCACGGCGCCGATGTGGTCCTCGTGCCCGTGCGTGAGGACGACGGCCTCGATGTCGTCGAGCCGGTCCTTGATGTACTCGAAGTCCGGGAGGATGAGGTCGACTCCGGGCTGGTGGTCCTCGGGGAACAGGACCCCGCAGTCGACGACGAGCAGGCGTCCGTCGTACTCGAGGACGGCCATGTTGCGCCCGACCTCGCCGAGCCCGCCGAGGGCGACGACGCGCAGCCCTCCGGCGGGAAGGGCGGGGGGCAGGGGAAGTTCGGGGTGCGGGTGGCTCACGGGGCCTCCTGGCCTGTGGGACGTTACGGAAGCGTGGTGGCGGCGGACGCGCCGCTGACGGTCAGCAGGCCGGACGCCGCGAGGGCGTCCCGGACCTGGGCGACGTCGTCGTCGGTCGCGGCGACGTTCGGCAGGCGCAGCTCGCGGTTGTCGTGGACGCCGAGGACCTCGAGCGCGGCCTTGACCATGACGGCCTGCGCGCCGGCGCCGTTCATCGCCTCGACGACGGGCAGCGTGGACGCGAAGACCTCGAGCGCCCCGGCGTGGTCGCCGGCGTCGAAGCGCCGGACGGCCTCGGCGAACTGGCGGCCGACGAGGTGCGCGGACACCGAGACGATGCCGACGGCGCCGTGCGCGAGGAAGGGCAGGAGCAGGCCGTCGTCGCCCGAGTACCAGGCGAGGCCGGTGCGGGCGCGCAGGCCTGGCACGGCCGCGACGTCGCCCGTGGCGTCCTTGGTCGCGACGACGCGCGGGTGGGCGGCGATGCGCTCGTACGTCGCGGGCGCGATGCGCACGCCGGCGCGGCCGGGGATGTCGTAGAGCATGACGGGCAGGTCGGTCGCGTCGGCGATCGTCGCGAAGTGCCGGTAGAGGCCCTCCTGCGTGGGGCGCGAGTAGTACGGCGACACGACGAGCAGCCCGTCCGCGCCTGCCTCGGCGGCCTGCTCGGCCATGCGCACGGCGTGCACGGTGTCGTTGGAGCCCGCCCCGGCCACGACCACGGCGCGGTCGCCGACGGCCTCGACGACGGCGCGCACGAGCTCGGCCTTCTCGGGAGCGTGCGTCGTGGGCGCCTCGCCCGTCGTGCCGGACAGGACCACGCCGTCGTTGCCCTCGTCGACCAGACGGGTCGCGAGGCGGGCCGCCGCCTCCAGGTCCACCTCTCCGTCGCGGGACATGGGCGTCACCATCGCGGTGAGGACCGCGCCGAACGGGCGCGCGGGCGTGGCGGGAAGCGTCATGGGAACACCGTACCGGCCACCGGCCGGGCCCACCGCCAGGCCGCTGCGGGCCGGGACGCGCTGACCCATACTGACCGGTATGACGGCACCGACGCTCTCCCCCGCGCTCGTCGCGCACCTGCCCACGGGCACGCTCGTCGACGGCCACTGGGGTCCCGCGACGGGCGGCCGGACGTTCGAGGTGGTCGACCCGGCGACCGAGCAGGTCCTCTTCGACGTCGCCGACGCGACGCCCGAGGACGGCCGCCGCGGCCTCGCCGCGGCCGCCGACGCGGCCCCCGCGTGGCGCGCCGTCGCGCCGCGCGAGCGCTCGGAGCTGCTGCGCGCGGTGCACGAGCGGATCGTCGCGCGGGCCGACGACGTGGCCGCGCTCATCACGGCCGAGTGCGGCAAGACCCTCGCCGAGGCGCGCGCCGAGGTGCTCTACGGCGCCGACTTCCTGCGCTGGTACGCCGAGCAGGCCGTGCGCACCGACGGGCTCGTGCGCCGGGCGCCCGGCGGGACCAACCGCCAGCTCGTCCAGCGCCGGCCGGTCGGGCCGGCGCTGCTCATCACCCCGTGGAACTTCCCCATCGCCATGGCGACGCGCAAGATCGGCCCCGCGCTCGCGGCCGGCTGCACCGTCGTGGTCAAGCCCGCGCGCCTGACGCCCCTGACGACGATGCTCGTCGCCGAGGTGATCCGCTCCGAGCTCGCCGAGCGCGGGCTGCCGACCGGCGTCGTGAACGTCGTGCCGACGTCGTCCGCGTCCGACGTGACCGCCCCGCTCCTGGCCGACCCGCGGCTGCGCAAGCTGTCCTTCACCGGCTCGACCGCCGTCGGTCGCACGCTGCTCGAGGGCGCCGCCGGCCAGGTGCTCAACTGCTCGATGGAGCTCGGCGGCAACGCCCCGTTCCTCGTGCTCGCGGACGCCGACCTCGACGCCGCGATCGAGGGCGCCATGGTCGCCAAGCTGCGCAACGGCGGGCAGTCGTGCGTCGCCGCCAACCGCTTCCTCGTGCACGACTCCCTCGCCCGCGAGTTCGCGCGCCGGCTCGCCGACCGGTTCGCGGCGCTGCGCGTGGGTCCCGGCGCCGCCGACGGCACCGACGTCGGCCCGCTCATCGAGCCCAAGGCGGTCGACAAGGTCGACGAGCTCGTCGCCGACGCCGCGGACCGCGGCGCCCAGGTGCTCGCGGGCGGCCGCCGCCCCGAGGGGCGCGGGTACTTCTACGAGCCGACCGTGCTCGCGGGCGTCGACCCCGACGCCCGCGCGGTCACCGAGGAGATCTTCGGGCCGGTCGCACCGGTCGTCGCGTTCTCGGACGACGACGAGGCGATCGAGCTCGCCAACGCGACCGAGTACGGGCTCGCCGCCTACGCGTACACGACGTCGCTCGACCGGGCGATGCGGCTCTCGGACGAGCTCGAGGCGGGCATGATCGGCATCAACCGCGGCATGGTCTCGGACGCCAGCGCGCCGTTCGGCGGCGTCAAGCAGTCGGGCCTCGGGCGCGAGGGCGGCGAGGCCGGCCTCGAGGAGTACCTCGAGACCGTCTACGTCGCGCTCTGACCTGCGACACGGCGCACGATCCGCCGAGGTAGCGCGTCCGCCGCCGACGTAGCGCGCAGCGGGCCGAGGTCGCGCGTCCCGCGTCGAGGTAGCGATTCGCCGCCGGGCGCGGCGGCGTGGTTTCCTGTGGCCCGTGAGTGGTGTCCGCCGCGCGCGCCCGGGTGCGCGCTCCCCCGAGGTCGCCGCGGCGGTCCGCCAAGGCGTGTCGGTGGCCGTGGCCACGGGCCTGTACGGCGTCTCGTTCGGCGCGCTGGCCGTGGTCGCCGGGCTCGACGTCCTGCAGACCATGGCGCTGAGCCTCCTGCTGTTCTCCGGCGGGTCGCAGTTCGCCCTCATCGGGGTCGTCGCCGCGGGCGGCTCGCCCGTGGCCGCCGTCGCGACGGCGTCCCTGCTGGGCGTGCGCAACACGCTGTACGGGGCCGTGGTGGCGCCGATCCTGCGCGTGCGCGGCTGGCGGCGTCTCGCGGCGGCGCAGGTGACGATCGACGAGTCGACCGCGGTCGCCGTCGCGCAGGGCGACCCGGCCGCCGCGCGAGCCGGCTTCTGGACCACGGGCGTGGGCGTCTTCGTCCTGTGGAACGCGTTCACCCTGCTCGGCGCCCTGGCGGGAGACGCGCTCGGCGACCCGCGGGCGTGGGGCCTCGACGCCGCCGCGGCCGCCGCGTTCCTGGCGCTCGTCTGGCCGCGGCTCGCACCCCGGCGCGCGCAGCTCGTCGCGGCGCTCGCGGTCGTGACCTCCCTCGTGCTCGTCCCCGTCGTCCCCGCGGGCATCCCGGTGCTCGCCGCGGCAGCGGTCGCCGTCGTCGTCGGCCTCGTCGGCGGGCCGACGACGCCCGAGCGGCTCGCGGCCGCGGGCCGTCGCCCCGCCGCGCCCGGGCCCGACACCGCCCCCGGGACCGACGCCCCGACCGACGCCCCGACCGACGAGGAGGCCGCCCGATGACCGCCGGCGTGCTGTGGACCACGGTGCTGCTCGCGTCGCTCGCGTGCTTCGCCCTCAAGCTCGCGGGGCACCTCGTCCCGGAGCACCTGCTCGCCGACGAGCGCGTCCAGCGCACGTCCGGCCTCGTCACGGTCGCGCTGCTCGCCTCGCTCGTCGTCGTGCAGACCGTCGGGGACGGTCAGGCCGTCGTGCTCGACGCGCGCGTGCCCGCGATCGGGGTCGCGGCCGCCGCGCTCGCGCTGCGCGCCCCGTTCGTCGTCGTGGTCGTGCTCGCCGCGGCCTCCGCGGCGGGCCTGCGTGCCCTCGGCTGGGGCTGAGGCGGCGGCCGGACCCGTAGGCTGGAGCGATGGCACTGTTCCGCGAGCCCGCCGACGTGTCGGTGCGCCCCGCCGTCCCCGGTGACGAGGACGCCGTCACCCGCATCCAGGTGAGCGCGTGGCGCGCCGTGCACGAGGCCGCGCTCGGCGACGGCGTCGTCGACGCGCTCGACACGGCCGCGATGCGCGACCGGTGGGCCGACGCGATCGCCTCGCCGCCCGGCCCCGGCTTCGCGGTGCTGGTCGCGCTCGACGGGCCGCGGATCGTCGGCTTCGCCGCCGTCGCGCCCGGGCAGGTGCTCGCGCTCGAGGTGGATCCCGACCACCAGCGGGCGGGCCACGGCTCGCGCCTGCTCTCCGCCGCGGTCGACCGGCTGCGCCAGGGCGGCGCCGACGAGGTCGTCACGTGGGTGCTCGACGACGACGCCGCGCGCGAGCGCTTCCTGTCCTCGGCAGGGCTCGGCCCCGACGGCACCGAGCGCACGCTCGCGACCGGCGTGCGGGACGTCGTCGAACGGCGCTGGTCGGCGCTGCTCTGACGCCCTACGCCGGGTCGAGCCGCGTCCAGCAGTACAGCCCGTGGCGCGCCTCGATGGCACGCGCGGCGAGGCCGGCGAGGGCGTGGACCGCCGGGAGCACCGCGTCGGGCGGGACGGCCGCGAGCTCCGGCGTGCCCGACCACCGGACCGCGACGTCGGTGAGCGCGGTCGGCGGGCACGCGGCGAGGTCGGCGACGAGCCGGTCCGAGACGGTCACGACCCACGGGCCCTCGTCTCCCCCGACCGCCACGAGCGAGGCGTGGCGCGGGTGGGCGGTGACCTCGCGGTACGGACGCCCGGAGAGCAGGTGCGCGAGCATGCCGAGCATGACGAACGGCTCGACGGCGGGCAGGCTGACCGTGTCGAACAGGGGCTCGCCCGACCCGCGGGCCGGCGTCGACGGTCCCGCGTGCTCGCGCAGCACGGCGGCCGCCAGCGCGTCCGTGGGCGCTGCGAAGTAGTCCGTCACGAGCCCGGTGCCCACCGCCATGGACCGAGCCTGCCAGCGCCGTGCTACGGCGCGGTGACGGGCGGGTTACGCGCCCGCGCGTCCTGCGCGCGTCAGCGGCCGAACAGCCCCGAGGCGCGGCGCAGCGCCTCGCGGGCACGACGCCGGTCCCCCGCCGCGTCGTACGCGAACGCCAGGTGGTACCACGCCTTCCAGTCCTCGGGCGCCCGCTCGACCGCGGCGCGGCGCTCCTCGAACGCCGCGTCGGCCGCGGCGCGGTCGATCCGGCCGCCGGGCGAGCGCGGCAGGTCGTCGACCGGCAGCTCGCCCGCCGCCGCGAGCGTGTCGGCCATGCGCTGCACGCGGGCCGCCAGCCGGTACTCGCGCGCGATCAGCACGATCACGAGCAGCGGGATGACGAGCACGGCGACGCCGATCCCGACCAGGGCCGGCTCGCCGGTGCGCACCATGGCGACGCCGCGGCCCGCGATCTGCCACACGTAGAGCGCGAGCAGCGCCGTGACGGCGAGCGCGCCCGCCAGCCCGCGCGGCCACCGGCGCCCCGCGCGCCGCGGCTCGGGCGCGCCCGCGCTCACGACAGGTCCAGGACGTTCTCGAGGCCGACCGTGAGCCCGGGACGGCGCACGACCTCGCGCACCGCGAGGATCACGCCGGGCATGAACGACGCGCGGTCGAACGAGTCCTGCCGGATGACGAGCTGCTCGCCCGCGTTGCCGAAGAGGATCTCCTCGTGCGCCACGAGCCCGCGCAGGCGCACCGCGTGCACGCGCACGCCGTCGACGTCCGCGCCGCGCGCCTCCCAGCCGCTGTCCGTCGCGTCGGGCATCGGGCCCAGCCCGGCGTCGGCGCGGGCGCGCGCGATCGCCGCCGCGGTGTGCCGGGCGGTGCCCGACGGCGCGTCCACCTTGTCGGGGTGGTGCAGCTCGACGACCTCGGCCGACTCGAAGTACCGCGCGGCCTTCGCCGCGAACGTCATCGCGAGCACCGCGGAGAGCCCGAAGTTGGGCGCGATGAGCACCCCGAGGCGCGCACCCTGGTCGGCGTCGAGCCGCTCGAGGTGCTCGGCGACCCTTCCGCGCGACGCGTCGTCCCAGCCGGTCGTCCCGACGACGACGTGCGCGCCGGCGTCGAGCGCCGCGTGGACGTTCGCCTCGGTCACCGCGGGCACGGTGAAGTCGACCGCGACGTCGGCGCGCGCGTCGCGCAGCGCCTGCGCGACGTCGTCGCCCGCCTCGACGCGCGCGACGAGCTCGAGCCCGTCGGCCGCCTCGACGGCCGCGCACGTCTGGGTGCCCATGCGTCCGGCCGCCCCGAGGACGGCCACCCTGATGTCAGTCACGCTGCCTCACTCTCCGAAGGGACCCACGCGCACGACCGAGCGCGGCCGCGACGCGAGGTCGGCGGCGAGCTCGCGCACGTCGTCGGCGGTCACGGCACGGATGCGCTCGAGCGACTCCTCGAGCGTGAGGAGCTCGCCGTAGACGAGCTCGGCCTTGCCCAGGCGGCTCATGCGCGAGCCCGTGTCCTCGAGCCCGAGGACGAGCCCGCCCGACAGCTGCCCGACCGAGCGCTCGAGCTCGGCGTCGGTGATGCCGTCCTCGGCGAGCCGCTCGAGCTCGGCCACCAGGAGCCCGGTCACCTGGTCGACCTTGGCGGGCGCGCAGCCCGCGTACAGGCCGAACGTGCCGAGGCCGCCGTGGCCCGACGCGAACGAGTACGTCGTGTACGCCAGGCCCCGCTTCTCGCGGATCTCCTGGAACAGCCGCGACGACATGCCGCCGCCCAGCGCCGCGTTGAGCACCGAGAGCGTGAAGCGGCGGTCGTCCGTCGCCGACAGGCCCGTCGAGCCCACGACGACGTTGGCCTGCTCGACCTGGCGGCGGACCGTGAGCTCGACGCCCTCGGTCGGCACGCCGTCGGTGCCGGACAGGTCGTCGCGGCGCGGGCGCGGGGACGCGCCGGCGTCGAGCTCCCAGCCGCCCGCGGCGAGCGCGCCCGCGACCTGCTCGACGATCGCGTCGTGGTCGACGCCGCCCGCGGCCGCGACCACGAGCGTCTCGGGCCGGTAGTGCCAGCGGTAGTGCTCCCAGACGGCGTCGCGCGGCACGGCCCGGATGGTGTCGGGCGTGCCGCCGATGGGCCGCCCGAGCGGGTGGGTGCCGAGCACCGCCGCGGCGAACTCCTCGTGCACCACGTCGGACGGGTCGTCGTCCGTCATGGCGAGCTCCTCGAGGATCACGCCGCGCTCGACCTCGAGCTCGTCGGGGTCGAGCCGCGCCGAGGTGACCATGTCCGCGATGACGTCGACGGCCATGGGCAGGTCGGCGTCGAGCACGCGCGCGTAGTAGCACGTGTGCTCCTTGCCGGTCGCGGCGTTGGCCTCGCCGCCGACGGCGTCGAACGCCTCGGCGATGTCCATGGCCGAGCGGCGCCGCGTGCCCTTGAAGAGCAGGTGCTCGAGGAAGTGGGTCGAGCCGTGGTGCCCGTCGGTCTCGTCCCGGGAGCCGACGCCGACCCAGGCGCCCACGGTCGCCGAGCGCAGGCCCGGCATGTGCTCGGTGAGCACGCGGACGCCGCCGGGCAGGACGGTGCGACGGATCGTCGCGCCGTCCTGCCCGGCGGTCAGCTCGGCACCGGGCTCGCCCGCGGGGACGAGCGGGAGGTGCCAGGTCATCGGAGGATCAGGCCTCCACGCGGTCCGAGGCGGCAGCGTCGCCCGGCTCGCCGGCCGGCTCGTCGGCCTTCGCCTCGTCGTCCTCGGTCACGGCCACGAGCGACAGCTTGCCGCGCGGGTCGATCTCGCCGATCTCGACCTGGACCTTCTGGCCGATCGAGAGCACGTCCTCGACGTTCTCGACCCGCTTGCCGCCGACGAGCTTGCGGATCTGGCTGATGTGCAGCAGACCGTCCTTGCCCGGCGAGAGCGAGACGAACGCGCCGAACGACGTCGTCTTGACGACGGTGCCGACGAAGCGCTCGCCGACCTCGGGCACGTGCGGGTTGGCGATCGCGTTGATCGCCGCGCGCGCGGCCTCGGCCGACGGGCCGTCGGTGGCGCCGATGTAGACGGTGCCGTCGTCCTCGATCGAGATCTCGGCGCCCGTCTCCTCCTGGATCTGGTTGATCATCTTGCCCTTCGGGCCGATGACCTCGCCGATCTTGTCGACCGGCACCTTGACCGTGATGACGCGCGGGGCGTTCGGCGACATCTCGTCCGGCGTGTCGATCGCCTCGGCGATGACGTCGAGGATGGTCAGGCGGGCGTCGCGCGCCTGCTGGAGCGCGGACGCGAGCACCGACGCGGGGATGCCGTCGAGCTTGGTGTCGAGCTGGATGGCCGTGACGAACTCGCGCGTGCCGGCGACCTTGAAGTCCATGTCGCCGAACGCGTCCTCCGCACCGAGGATGTCGGTGAGCGCCGCGTAGCGGGTCTCGCCGTCCACCGTGTCGGAGATGAGGCCCATCGCGATGCCCGCGACGGGCGCCTTGAGCGGCACGCCCGCGTTGAGCAGCGACAGCGTCGAGGCGCAGACCGAGCCCATCGACGTCGAGCCGTTGGAGCCGAGGGCCTCGGACACCTGGCGGATCGCGTACGGGAACTCCTCGCGGCTCGGCAGCACCGGCACGAGCGCGCGCTCGGCCAGGGCGCCGTGGCCGATCTCGCGGCGCTTCGGGCTGCCGACGCGGCCCGTCTCGCCCGTGGAGAACGGCGGGAAGTTGTAGTTGTGCATGTAGCGCTTGCGCGTGACCGGCCCGAGCGAGTCGATCTGCTGCTCCATGCGCAGCATGTTGAGCGTCGTGACGCCCAGGATCTGGGTCTCGCCGCGCTCGAACAGCGCCGAGCCGTGCACGCGCGGGATGACCTCGACCTCGGCCGACAGGGTGCGGATGTCCGCGAGCCCGCGGCCGTCGATGCGCACGCCGTCGGTCAGGACGCGTCGGCGCACGAGCTTCTTCTGCAGCGCGCGGTACGCGGCCGACAGCTCCTTCTCGCGGCCGTCGAAGCCGTCCTGGAGCTCGCCGAGCATCTGCGCCTTGATCTCGTCGAGGCGGTTCTCGCGCGTCTGCTTGTCGGCGATGGCGAGGGCCTCGCGCAGCGGCTCGGAGACCGCGGACTCCACGGCGGCGAACGCGTCGTCGGCGTAGTCCGGGAACAGCGGGAACTCCTGGACCTCCTTGGAGGCCTGGGCCGCGAGCGACGCCTGCGCGTCGCACAGCGCACGCAGGAACGGCTTGGCCGCCTCGATGCCCTCGGCGACGACCTCCTCCGTGGGGGCCTGTGCGCCCTCGGACTTGATGAGCTTCCACGCGTCGTCGGTCGCCTCGGCCTCGATCATGGCGATCGCCACGTCGTCGCCGACGACGCGGCCGGCCACGACCATGTTGAAGACCGCGCGCTCGAGGTCCGAGTGCTTGGGGAACGCGACCCACTGGCCGTCGATCAGCGCGACGCGCACGCCCGCGACCGGGCCGGAGAACGGCAGGCCGGAGATCTGCGTGGACAGCGACGCGGCGTTGATCGCGAGGACGTCGTAGGCGTCGTCCGGGTGGATCGACATGACCGTCACGACGACCTGGACCTCGTTGCGCAGGCCCTTGACGAACAGCGGGCGCAGCGGGCGGTCGATGAGGCGGCACGCCAGGATCGCCTCGGTCGACGGGCGGCCCTCGCGGCGGAAGAACGAGCCGGGGATGCGGCCCGCGGCGTACATGCGCTCCTCGACGTCGACCGTGAGCGGGAAGAAGTCGAACTGCTCCTTGGGGTGCTTGCCGGCGGTCGTCGCCGACAGGAGCATGGTCTCGCCGTCGAGGTAGGCCGCGACGGAGCCGGCGGCCTGGCGGGCCAGGCGGCCCGTCTCGAAGCGGACGGTGCGGGTGCCGAAGCGACCGTTGTCGATCACGGCCTCGGCGAACTGGATCTCGGGACCCTCCACGGGTGCCCTCCTGATTCTCGAAGGCGCCACCGGCGATCGGCGGTCTTCGATCGAGGCCCACGGAGCCGGTCGCCGCGCGGTCGTGCCGCGGGCGCGGGGTCGGGGGGCCACTACCGAGGACCGGACGATGCCCGGGCGGCGCGGCGGGTGTGTGGTACTAGGACATCACACCAGACCAGCCCGGCCCCTGCGAGAGGGACCGGGCTGGCCAGGGTGTGATCAGCGACGCAGACCGAGGCGCTCGATGAGGCGGCGGTAGCGCTCGATGTCGATCTTCTGCAGGTAGCCGAGGAGACGACGGCGCTGACCGACGAGCAGGAGCAGGCCACGACGGCTGTGGTGGTCGTGCTTGTGCTCCTTGAGGTGCTCGGTCAGGTCCTTGATGCGCTGCGTGAGGAGCGCGATCTGCACCTCGGGCGAGCCGGTGTCGCCCTCGTGCGTCGCGTACTCGGACATGATGGACTGCTTGGTGGCAGCGTCGAGCGGCATGGGCTCTCCTGGGTGTCGTTGCGCGGTGCTCCGGGGCTTCTCCACCGGGCGCTCTCGATCCGCGGCCGTTCGGACGGCCCGCCTATCCTACCAGCCGCGTCGTGCGGGCCCGGCAGCGCGCGGCACCCGACCCGCCGCGCTGGGGGCTGGCGCACGGACGGGCCGGGGCCGCCGGGGCGAGGTCGCCCCCGAGGGCACAGCGGCCCTCGGGGGAAGAGAGCGTGCGAGGACCCCGCCGTGACACGGTCCGCCGCCACTTCACCCGGTCGCGGCGCCCTCGCGGCCGACCGCCTCAGCCGAGGATCGTGCGGGCCCGCGCGACGTCGTCGTGCATCTGCGCGACGAGCGGCTCGATGCCGTCGAAGCGCAGCGTGGGGCGCAGGCGCTCGACGAGCTCCAGCACGACCTCCTCGTCGTACAGCTCGAGGTCGTCGCGGTCGAGCACGTACGCCTCGACGCGGCGCTCGACGCCGTCGAACGTGGGGTTCGTGCCGATCGAGATCGCGGCCGGGAGCCGCGTGTCGGGGTGGTCCGGCTCGGCCGCCGCGAGCGCCGGGCGCAGCAGGCGGCCCGCGTAGACGCCGTCGGCGGGGACCATGCCCGTGATGCCGCCGAGGTTGGCGGTCGGGAAGCCCAGCTCGCGCCCGCGCGCGTCGCCGTGCACGACCGTGCCGCGCACGCGGTGGGGCCGGCCGAGCACGTCCGCGGCCTGCGCGACGTCGCCCTCGGCGAGCAGCGCGCGCACCGCCGAGGAGGACCAGCGCTGCCGCCCGGTGCCCGACGGCGGGACGCACTCGCCGACGTCGTCGACCGCGACGACCTCGAAGCCGTGCGCTCCCCCGAGCTCGACCATGGTCGCGAGGGTGCCCGAGTTGTCCTTGCCGAAGCGCACGTCGTGGCCCACGACGACCGTGCGGGCCGCGAGCCCCTCGACGAGCCACCGGGTGACGAACTCCTCGGGCGTCTGCGCCGCGAAGTCGAGCGTGTACTCGACGACGAGCACGGCGTCGAGGCCGGTGGCCGCGAGCAGCTCGAGCCGGTCGTCCAGGCCCGTGAGGAGCTCGGGGGCGCTGTCGGGCCGGTGCACGACGGCGGGGTGCGGGTCGAACGTGACGGCGACGGCCGCCCGGCCGCCGGCGCGGGCGAGCTCGACGATGCGGCCGAGCACGGCCTGGTGGCCCCGGTGGACGCCGTCGAAGTTGCCGATCGTCACGACCGACGGGCCGAAGCCCTCGGGGACCTGGCTCAGGTCCGTGAACACCTGCACGCGCCTGCGCTCCTCGTCTGTCTGCTGGGTGGCGGCACCGGGGTGCCGACCGTCAAGCGTGCCACACGGCGACCGGTCGCGGCGCCGCGGGCCGCGTCAGCCCGCCGGGGCGAGCACGAGCACCGGCCGGGCGAGGTCCTCGCCCCTGCGGCGCGCGTCCTCGAGCAGGGCGACGAGCGTGCCGTCCGGGCCGACGGCCGCGACCGTGCCCGCGGTGCCCGACGGCGCGAGCCACTGCCCGTACCCGAGGGCGCGCGCCTCGGCCTCGGTGAGGTCGCGCACGGGGAAGAGCGCCCGGGCCGCGTCGGCGAGCGGCAGGGTCGCCAGGACGCCGTCGGCGTCGGCCTGCGCCTCGAGCTCGGCGAGCGTCCGTGCCTGGTCGAGGCCGTAGCCCCCGACGCGCGTGCGCCGCAGCGCGGTGAGGTGCCCGCCGGTGCCGAGCACGGCACCGAGGTCGCGCGCGAGCGCGCGCACGTACGTGCCGGACGAGACGACGACGCTCACGTCGACGTCGAGCACCGGTACACCGTCGTCGGTCGCCGCGGCCCGCGCCTCCAGCACGTCGAAGCGGTGCACCGTGACGGGCCGCGCGGCGAGCTCGACCTCCTCGCCCGCGCGGGCGCGCGCGTACGCGCGCCGGCCGTCGACCTTGATCGCGCTGACCGTGGTGGGCACCTGCCGGATCTCCCCGGTGAGCGCGGCGACCGCGCGGGCGAGGTCCGCGTCGTCGACGCCGTCGCCCGTGCCGCTGGCGGCGACGACCTCGCCCTCCGCGTCGTCCGTCGTGGTGCTCACGCCGAGCCGGATCGTCGCGTCGTACGCCTTGTCGGCGCCCACGACGTAGGTGAGCAGGCGCGTGGCCCGCCCGACCCCGACGACGAGCACGCCCGTCGCCATGGGGTCGAGCGTGCCCGCGTGGCCCACCTTGCGCGTCCCCGCGAGCCGCCGGCAGCGCCCGACGACGTCGTGGCTCGTCCAGCCCGCGGGCTTGTCGACGACGAGGAGGCCGTCGGGCGCGGTCGCACGGCGCGGCGGCCGCTCGTCGCTGCGCACGGGCTCAGAGCTCGTCGTCGTCGGGCTCGTCGCCCTCGCGGGGCTTGCGGTACGGGTCCGCCTCCCCCGCGTACCCCTTGCCCTCGCGCAGCGCGGCGAGCTCGGCGTCGCGCCGCTGCGCCTCGAGCAGCGCGGCGTCGAGGTGCGCCGCCGTCTCGGGGACGGAGTCGAGGTGGAACTCGATCGTGGGCGTGAGGCGGATGCCGGTCTGCTTGCCGACCTCCGAGCGGACGAGCCCCTTGGCGCTCTCGAGCGCCGCCGCCGTGCCGGCCCGCTCCTCGTCGGTGCCGTAGACGGTGTAGAAGATCGCGGCGTTCTGCAGGTCACCGGTCACGCGCACGTCCGTGATCGTGACGAAGCCGAGGCGCGGGTCCTTGATCCGCGTGTCGAGCAGGCGCGCGACGATCTCCTTGATGCGGTCGGCGAGCTTGCGGGCCCGCGGGTTGTCGACCATGGGTGCTCTCCCCCTGTGGGTACGGGACGGGACGCCGACGGCGTCCCGCCGTCCCCGCCGCGCGGCGGGAGCGACGGGACGCCGTCGGCTGCGGGACCGTCAGGCGCGCGGCTTCTCGCGCATCTCGAAGGTCTCGATGATGTCGCCCTCGGTGATGTCGTTGTACGACCCGAGACCGATACCGCACTCGAAGCCCTCGCGGACCTCGGTGACGTCGTCCTTCTCGCGACGCAGCGACTCGATCGTGAGGTTGTCCCCCACCACCGTGCCGTTGCGCAGCACGCGGGCCTTGGTGTTCCGGCGGATCGTGCCGGAGCGGACGATCGAACCGGCGATGTTGCCGAACTTCGAGGAGCGGAAGACCTGGCGGATCTCCGCGGTGCCCAGCTGGGCCTCCTCGTACTCCGGCTTGAGCATGCCCTTGAGGGCCGCCTCGACGTCCTCGATCGCCTGGTAGATGACCGAGTAGAACTTGACCTCGACGCCCTCGCGCTCCGCCAGCTCCTCGACGCGCTCGCCGAACTTCACGTTGAAGCCGATGATCACGGCGTTGTCGACGGTGGCCAGGTTGACGTCGTTCTGCGTGATGGCACCCACGCCGCGGTGGATGACCCGCAGCTGGACCTCGTCGCCGACGTCGATCTTGAGCAGCGCGTCCTCGAGCGCCTCGACGGCACCCGAGACGTCGCCCTTGAGGACGAGGTTGAGCGTCTCGACCTTGCCCTGCTCGAGCGCCTTGGTGAAGTCCTCGAGGCTGATGCGCTTGCGGCGCTTGGCCAGGAGGGCGGCACGCTCGGCGGCCTGGCGCTTCTCGGCGATCTGGCGCGCGGTCCGCTCGTCGGGCGCCACCAGGAAGGTGTCGCCCGCGCTCGGGACCGACGCCAGGCCGAGCACCTGCACCGGGCGGGCCGGGCCGGCCTCGGTCACGGACTCGCCGTGCTCGTCGAACATCGCACGGACGCGGCCGTGGGCCGTGCCCGCGACGATCGCGTCGCCGACGCGCAGCGTGCCCGACTGGACCAGGACCGTCGCGACGGCACCGCGGCCCTTGTCGAGGTTGGCCTCGATCGCGACGCCGCGGGCGTCCTTCTTCGGGTTGGCGCGCAGGTCGAGGGCCGCGTCCGCGGTGAGCAGCACGGCCTCGAGCAGGTCGCCGATGCCCTTGCGCTGCAGCGCGGAGACGTCGACGAACATCGTGTCGCCGCCGTACTCCTCGGCCACCAGGTTGTACTCGGTGAGCTGCTGGCGGATCTTGGCGGGGTTGGCCCCCTCCTTGTCCACCTTGTTCACCGCGACCACGATCGGGACGTCCGCCGCCTGGGCGTGGTTGAGCGCCTCGATCGTCTGCGGCATGACGCCGTCGTCCGCGGCGACCACGAGGATCGCGATGTCCGTCACCTTCGCGCCACGGGCACGCATGGCGGTGAACGCCTCGTGACCCGGGGTGTCGATGAAGGTGATGGCGCGGTCGGCGCCCTCGTGCTCGGTGTGCACCTGGTACGCACCGATGTGCTGCGTGATGCCGCCGGCCTCGCCCGCGACGACGTCCGTCGAGCGGATCGCGTCGAGGAGCTTGGTCTTGCCGTGGTCGACGTGACCCATGACGGTGACGACCGGCGGACGCGGGAACAGGTCCTCCTCGTCCTCGTCGGCCTCCTCGGCCGCGAGGTCGATGTCGAAGGACTCGAGCAGCTCGCGGTCCTCCTCCTCGGCGGAGACCATCTCGATCACGTAGCCGAGCTCGGCGCCCAGCGTCGCGAACGTGTCCTCGTCGAGCGACTGCGTGGCCGTGGCCATCTCGCCCAGGTGGAACAGGACGGTGACGAGCGACGCGGGGTTCGCGTCGATCTTGTCGGCGAAGTCGTTGAGCGACGAGCCGTGACGCAGGCGGATGACGGTGTCACCGCTGCCGCGGGGAACCTGCACGCCGCCCAGCGACGGCGCCTGCATCTGCTCGAACTCCTGGCGCTTCGCGCGCTTCGACTTGCGCCCGCGGACCGGACGGCCGCCCGCGCGGCCGAACGCGCCCTGCGTGGAGCCGCGACCGGCACCGCCGCGACCGCCCGGACGGCCGCCGAAGCCGCCGCCGGGACGGAAGCCGCCGCCGGCACCGCCCGGACCGCCGCCGCCGGGGCCGCCACCGCGGCCACCACCACGGCCGCCGCCCGCCGGCGCCGGGCGCTCGCCCGGACGCGGCATGGACGTGCGGCCCGGCATCATGCCGGGGTTGGGGCGCGGGCCGCCGGGACGCGGCGCGGCCGCCGGGCGCGGACCGCCCGGACGGGGACCGCCCGGACGCGGACCGCCGGTCCGCTCGGCGGCCGGGCGGGCGTCGGCGCGCTCGGGGCGCTGCCCCGGACGCGGCATGCCCTGGCTCGGCGCGAACGGGTTGTTGCCCGGGCGGGGGCCGCCAGGACGCGGCATGCCCTGGCTCGAGGCGAACGGGTTGTTGCCGGGACGCGGCGCGCCGCCGCGGCCACCTCGGTCGCCACGCTCGCCGCGGGTCCCGCGCTCCTCGCGCGCCGCGGGGGCGGGCTTGGGCGCGGCAGGCCGCGGGCCCGGCGTCGGGGCGCCCGGCTTCCGCGGCGCGGTGCCGGACGTCGGGGCGGCGGCAGGACGGGACGCCGGCGCGGGCGCCGGCTCCTCGGCCGGCGCGGCCGGGGCCTGAGGGGCGGCCGGCGCCTCAGGGGTCGTGGGGGCCGGCTTCTGGGCCGCCGGCTTGGGGGCGGGCTTGGGCGCGCCGGCAGCCGGCGTCGCCTTCGCGGGCCGCGACGGCGCCGCCGTCGTGCCCTGCGCCGCGGAGCCGCCGCCCGCGGACGTGAACTTGTCGCGCATCATGCGCTCGACCGGTGCCTCGAGCGTCGAGGACGCCGACCGGACGAACTCGCCTGCGGCCTTCAGCTCGGCCAGCAGGGTCTTGCTCTCCACCCCGAGCTGCTTCGCCAGCTCGTGAACGCGGATCTTCGCCACATCTCTCCTGTCTCGGCCCTCCGTCGAGACAGGGAGGACCGTCGTTAGTACCGAGTACTCATCGCTGGGGACTCATCGGGTGCCCATCGGCTTCTGACCCGCTTCCTTGTCGAAGTACGCGTGGTGCGGCCGGGCGCGTGGTGCGCCCGGTCACGACACGGCCGGCGGCCGTCGGGTGACGGCGCCGACCGGAGGGTTCAACGGTCCCGCTGCTCCAGATATGCCCGGACCGGCGTCAGGTCGACGGGGCCGGCGACGCGCAGCGCGCGCGGCACGGCCCGCCGACGCTCGGCGAGCCCCAGGCAGGCGGGCGACGGATGGATCCAGGCGCCGCGCCCCGGCAGGCATCCTCGCACGTCGGCGACGGCACGGGACTCGCCCCGACCGTCCGACGGCTCGAGCACCAGCCGCAGGAGTGCTGACCGCAGGTCACGCTCCCGGCACCCGACGCACGTGCGCACCGGACCGGCGGTCGCCGGAGCGGGGGTGCGGGAACGGGTCGGATCCTGGGCGCGCGGCCCGGTCCCCGACAGTCTAGCGCGACGACCCACGTCCCGTTACCGCGACCCGGGCCTGTCACCCGCCGGCGCGGCCGCACCCTCGTCGGACCGGATGTCGATCCGCCAGCCGGTGAGCTTCGCGGCAAGTCGGGCATTCTGGCCCTCCTTGCCGATCGCGAGCGAGAGCTGGTAGTCCGGCACGACGGCCCGCGCGGCCTTCGTCTCGCGGTCGACGACCGTGACGGAGCTCACACGCGCGGGGGACAGCGCGTTGGCCACGAAGCGGGCCGGGTCGTCGCTGTGGTCGACGATGTCGATCTTCTCCCCGTGCAGCTCGGCCATCACGGCGCGCACGCGCGCGCCCATGGGACCGATGCAGGCGCCCTTCGCGTTCAGGCCCGGGACCTTCGAGCGCACGGCGACCTTGGTCCGGTGGCCGGCCTCGCGCGCCACGGCCGTGATCTCGACCGAGCCGTCGGCGACCTCGGGCACCTCGAGCTCGAAGAGCTTGCGCACCAGGCCCGGGTGCGTGCGGCTCAGCGTGACCTGGGCGCCCTTGAGGCCGCGCGAGACCTCGACGACGTAGGCGCGCAGGCGCTCGCCGTGCACGTACTCCTCGGTCGGGACCTGCTCGTGGGGCGGCAGGACGGCCTCCGTCCCGCCGACGTCGACGAGCACGAGTCGCGGGTCTCGGCCCTGCTGGATCACGCCCGCGATGACCTCGCCCTCCTTGCCGCGGAACATGCCCAGCACCTGGTCGTCCTCGGCGTCGCGCAGGCGCTGGACGATGACCTGGCGCGCGGTCGCGGTCGCGATGCGGCCGAAGTCCTGCGGCGTGTGGTCGAACTCGGGGCCGAGCTCGACGACCGTGCGCTCCGGGTCCTCCGGGTCGGGCGTGCGGATCTCCTCGCGCGCCCAGACCGTGACGTGCCCCGTCTTGCGGTCGAGCTCGACGCGGGCCCGGGCGTAGGCGTCGGGCGTGCGGTGGTAGGCCGAGAGGAGCGCCTGCTCGATGGCGGCGACCAGCACGTCGAGGCTGATGTCCTTCTCGCGCTCCAGCAGCCGCAGCGCAGCCATGTCGATGTCCATCGTCAGCCCTCCTCGTCGGTGCGGGACCCGCCCGCGTCCTCGTGCGTCCCCGCGGCGTCCTCGCCCGCGTCGTCGAGCCGCTTGAGCTCGACCTCGACCTTGCCCTTGCGCACGTCGGCGAGCGGCACGCGGGTGCCGTCGTCGAGCACGAGCACCGCCTCGCCGTCCGCGCCCTCGACGTCGACGAGCCGCCCGTGCACCGTCCCGCCGTCGTGCAGGCGCAGCGTCACGAGGCGCGTGCGCGCGCGCCGGAAGTGGCGCGGTTCCGTCAGGGGGCGCGAGGTGCCCGGCGTCGAGACCTCGAGCGTGTACGCGCCCGGCACGACGTCGTCGGCGTCGAGCGCCGCGGAGACCGCGCGCGAGACGTCGCCGAGCGTGTCCGAGTCGACGCTGCCGACGGCGTCCTCGGGAAGGTCGACCGTGATGCGCACCACCGACCGGGCACCGGCACCGGAGACGGCCACGTCCTCGAGGTGGAGGCCCGCGTCGTCGACGACGGGCGCCACGACCGCGCGCACGGCGTCGGCCGTCGGTCCCCGGCTCTGCTGTGCTGCCATCGTCCTGCCTCCCGTTCGGTCCCACGCCGTGTGCTCCCGCGCCGGGATCGGCACGACCGGTGTGTCGTTGTGCGACGTCAAGCGTAACGAACCGGGACGGGCGTCCGCGCGCGAGCGACCCTCCGGTGACGAGGGGGAACGTCACACCGGGCACCCGTGGCATCATCGGCGGCGATGGAACCGCACCCCGCTCCCGCCCGGACGGGCGAACGCCACCGCCGGCGTGCCGTCGCCGTCGTCGCCGCCGTCGTGGCCGCCGTCCTCGCCGGGGGGTGCGGGGTCCGCCTCGAGACGCCGCCGCCGTCCGAGCCGGTGCCGGACGCGCTCGAGGTCGTCCGGCGCACCGCGGTCGCCGACGCGCTCGTCGTCGCCGAGCAGGCCGAGCAGCTCGCCGCCGGGGCCGGCGACGAGGCGCTCCTGGCCGAGCTGGAGCGCGTGGGCGCGGCCGCGCGCCTGCAGGCGGCCGAGCTGGGCGGCGTGTACGACTCGGGGCTCGACGACCCGACGCCGAGCGCGAGCCCGCAGGTGTCGGAGACCACCGAGCCCGTGACGCCCGCGGACCTGGTGCGCACGCTGTCCGACGCCGCGGCCCGCAGCCGCAGCGCGGCGTCGACGACGACGGACGGCCCGCTCGCGCGCCTGCTCGCCTCGGTCGGGGCGAGCCAGACCGTCTCCGCGACGCGCCTCGCCGGCATGACCGACGCCGAGCCGCCGGCGCACGTCGCGCCCGAGATCCCCGTCCCCCCGGAGCCGGGGACCGACGAGGCCGACGGCTCGGACGACGGCGCCGGCGCGAGCGACACCGCCGGCGCGTCGCCCGATCCGGCGGACGCCTCCCCCGGGCCCGAGCCGTCCCCGAGCCCGGACGGCACGCCCGAGGGGCTGACCGCCGACGACCTGGCCGCGCTCGTGGCCGGCGAGGACGCCGCGGGCTTCGCGCTGCGCCAGCGCGCGGCCATGGCCGAGGGCGAGGCGCGCGGGCAGCTGCTCGCGCGCGCCGAGGTGCACACCGCGCGGGGCGAGGCGTGGGCGCGCTTCGCGGGCACCCACGGCACCGACCAGGACCCGCGCCGCGTCGCCTACGTCGTGCCGGACCGCGAGGAGCTGGACGACACCGCCCTCGCGCGCACGCTCGAGGAGGACCTGGCCGTCGACTACGCGTCGCTCGTCGCGACGTCGGCCCCCGGGACCCGGGGCGTCCTCGTCGACCTGCTCGTCGACGCGGCGCTCGCCGTCGACGCGTGGGGCGGTCCCCCGAGCGCGTTCCCCGGCCTGCCGGAGCAGGCCGAGGACTGACGGGGCGCAGGCCGACCGCGCGTCAGGCGCCCAGGAGCGCCTCGACGTCGGCGACGACCGCGGCGACCGCCTCGTCGACCGGCACCTGCCGGCTCTCGCCGGCCCGCGGGCGCACCTCGACGACGCCGTCGGCGAGCCCGCGGCCGACCACGACGAGCAGCGGGGCCCCGAGCAGCTCGGCGTCGGCGAACTTCACGCCCGGCGAGACCTTGGGCCGGTCGTCGTAGACGACCTCGACGCCCTCGGCGACGAGCCTGCTCGAGAGCCGCTCGGCGGCGTCGAACACGTCGGTGCCCTTGCCCGTCGCGACGACGTGGACGTGGGCGGGCGCGACGTGCGCGGGCCAGGCCAGGCCCTTGTCGTCGTGGTTCGCCTCGGCGAGCGCCGCGACGATGCGCGTGACGCCGATGCCGTAGGAGCCCATCGTGACGACGGCCTGCTTGCCGTTCTCGTCGAGCACGGTGAGGCCCAGCGCGTCGGCGTACTTGCGGCCGAGCTGGAAGATGTGGCCGATCTCGATGCCGCGCGCGAGCTCGAGCGGGCCGGAGCCGTCGGGCGCCGGGTCGCCCGCGCGCACCTCGGCCGCCTCGATCGTGCCGTCGGCGGTGAAGTCGCGGCCGGCGACGAGGTCGAACACGTGCTTGCCGGGCTCGTTCGCGCCCGTGATCCACCGCGTGCCGGGCACGACGCGCGGGTCGAGCAGGTAGCGGATCCTCGAGACCTTGTCGCCCTCGGGCGTCTCGACCTGCTCGCCCTGCGGGCCGAGGACGGCCGGGCCGATGTAGCCCTTGACGAGCTCGGGGTGCGCGGCGAAGTCGGCCTCGGTGGCCGGCTCGGCCTCGGCCGGGGCGAGGGCAGCCTCGAGCCGCTTGACGTCGACGTCGCGGTCGCCGGGCACGCCGACGACGAGCACCTCGCGGCGCCCGTCCGGGTGCGTGACGGCGAGCACCACGTTCTTGAGCGTGTCCGCCGCGGTCCACGCGCGGTCGGGCCGCGGGAACCGCTCGTTGGCGCACGCGACGAGCGTGTCGATCGTCGGGGTGTCGGGGGTGTCCTCGACGTGCGCGGCGGGCGCGTCGTCGTACGGCACCGGGTCGGGCACGGGCGTGACGACGGCCTCGACGTTCGCCGCGTAGCCGCCGGGCGAGCGCACGAACGTGTCCTCGCCGATCGGCGACGGCGAGAGGAACTCCTCGGAGCGTGAGCCGCCCATGGCGCCCGACGTCGCCGAGACGATCACGTAGTCGAGCCCGAGCCGGTCGAAGATGCGCTGGTACGCGCCACGCTGCTTCTCGTACGACGCCGCGAGGCCCTCGTCCGTCACGTCGAACGAGTACGCGTCCTTCATGATGAACTCGCGCCCGCGGATGAGGCCGGCGCGCGGGCGCGCCTCGTCGCGGTACTTGGTCTGGATCTGGAAGAGCGTGAGCGGCAGGTCCTTGTACGACGAGTACAGGTCCTTGACCAGGAGCGTGAACATCTCCTCGTGCGTGGGCGCGAGCAGGTAGTCGGCGTCCTTGCGGTCCTTGAGCCGGAACAGGTTCGGGCCGTACTCGGTCCAGCGGCCGGTGGCCTCGTAGGGCTCGCGCGGCAGCAGGGCCGGGAAGTGGACCTCCTGCGCGCCGATCGCGGCCATCTCCTCGCGCACCACGGCCTCGACCTTGGCCAGCACCCGCAGCCCGAGCGGCAGCCACGTGTACACGCCCGGGGCCGCCCGGCGGATGTAGCCCGCGCGCACGAGCAGCTTGTGGCTCGCGACCTCGGCCTCGGCCGGGTCCTCGCGCAGCGTGCGGACGAACAGGGTGGACAGGCGCAGCAGGTCGCCGGACCGGGATGACGCGATCGACATGCGGCACAGCCTATCGGCGCCGCAGGGGGTGCCCGGACCGCGTTTTCGCGGCACGATGAGGGCCATGCCCGAGCTGCCCGAGGTCGAGTCGCTGGCCCGCTTCCTCGACGGGCGCACGGCCGGTCGCACGGTCGTCGCCGTCGACGTCGCGGCGATCGCCGCGCTCAAGACGTTCGACCCGCCCGCGACCGCGCTCGTCGGCGGCCGCGTCGCCGGCGCCGGCCGGCACGGCAAGTGGCTCGACGTCGCCGTGACGCCCGCTGCCGGGTCCGGCGGCGACGCGCTGCACCTGGTCTTCCACCTCGCGCGGGGCGGGTGGCTGCGCTGGCGCGACCAGGCGCCGACGACGCCGGTCGCGCCGCGCCTCGGCGGGTCCTCGCGCGGTGCGGCGCTCGCGCTGCGCGTCCGGTTCGACGACGGCTCGGGCTTCGACCTCACGGAGGCCGGCACGCGCAAGCGCCTCGCCGTGCACGTGGTGCGCGACCCGCAGGAGGTCGAGCAGGTGCGCACGCTCGGCATCGAGCCGCTCTCGGAGGACTTCACGGCCGACGCGCTGGCCGCGCTGCTCACCCGCAAGAACCAGCAGGTCAAGGGCCTGCTGCGCGACCAGTCCGCGATCGCGGGCATCGGCAACGCCTACTCCGACGAGATCCTGCACGTCGCCCGGTTCAGCCCCTTCAAGCTCACCCGCTCGTTCACGCCCGAGGAGGTCGCCACGCTGCACGAGGCCACGGTGACGACGCTGCGCGACGCCGTCGCGGCGTCGGCGGGCCGGCCCGCGGCCGAGCTCAAGGACGCCAAGCGCCGCGGCATGCGCGTGCACGGGCGCACGGGCGAGGCGTGCCCGGTGTGCGGCGACACGGTGCGCGAGGTGAGCTTCGCCGACCGGTCGCTGCAGTACTGCCCGACGTGCCAGACGGGCGGGCAGGTCCTCGCCGACCGGCGCCTGTCCCGCCTGCTCAAGTAACCGTGTCAGAAAGGTGGTGGGCCCTGCCCCACCAGGTTTCTGACACTAGAAGAGGATCGTGGCGAACGTGCCGACCCGCTCGAAGCCCACGCGCCGGTACGTCGCGATCGCGGGCGCGTTGTACGAGTTGACGTAGAGCGAGACGACGGGGGCGACGTCGCGCCGCGTCGCCTGCACGACGGCCGCCATCCCGGGGGCCGCGAGGCCCCGGCCCCGGTGCTCGGGGTCGACCCACACGCCCTGCACCTGCGCCACCCGCCCGGCGACGGCGCCGAGCTCGGCCTTGAAGAGCACGCGGGGGCCGTCGTCGTGGCCCATGAGGACGAACGAGCGTCCCTCGGCGACCAGCGAGCGCACGCGCATCGCGTAGGCGCTGCCCGCACCGGCCATCGGGGAGTACCCGACCTCCTCGGTGAACATGCGCACGCACGCCGGCAGCACGAGGTCGAGGTCGTCGAGCGTCGCGCGCCGCACGCGCGCCTCGGGCTCGACCTCCGGGGCGCGGTCGATCGCGAGCGACGGCTGGTCGGCGCGCACCTCGCGCGCGGGCGGCCACACCGGCTCGAGGTGCTCCCACAGGCGCAGCGCCGCGCTGCGCTCGCCCACGATCGACGACGAGCGGCGGCCCTGGCGGCGTGCCATGCCCGCGAACGCCGCGATGGCGTCCTCGGCCTCGCCGTCGGGCACCCCCGGCGGGACGACGGGCACGAGGTTCGCGCCCGACCAGCACACCGCCTCGAGCGGACCGCTCGCCGGGTACCCCCAGGCCTCCCCACCGGCGGCCAGCATGCCCGAGCGTGCGGCGACCTCCAGGCGCGCGGCGGCGAGGACGGAGGCGACCGGGTCGACGGCGCACACCGCGAGCGCCTCGGCGACGTCGCCCGCGCCGAGGGCGCGCGCCTGCGGTGCGCGGACCGCCGACCGGCGCCAGCTCACGAGGGCCCCCGGCTCCGCCTCAGCCGCCGACCGTGACGACCGGGGCGCCCGCCTGGGCGTCGTTCTCCGGCGCCGGCATGGACTCGGCGATCCGCATGGCCTCCTCGATGAGGGTCTCGACGATCATCGACTCGGGGACGGTCTTGATGACCTCGCCCTTGACGAAGATCTGGCCCTTGCCGTTGCCGGACGCGACGCCGAGGTCGGCCTCGCGGGCCTCGCCCGGGCCGTTGACGACGCAGCCCATGACGGCGACGCGCAGCGGGACCGTCATGCCCTCCAGGCCCGCGGTGACCTTCTCGGCGAGCGTGTAGACGTCGACCTGGGCGCGGCCGCACGACGGGCACGAGACGATCTCGAGCTTGCGGGGCCGCAGGTTGAGCGCCTGAAGGATCTGGGTGCCGACCTTGACCTCCTCGACCGGCGGCGCGGAGAGCGAGACACGGATCGTGTCGCCGATGCCCTTGCTCAGCAGCGCGCCGAACGCGGTCGCCGACTTGATCGTGCCCTGGAAGGCCGGGCCGGCCTCGGTCACGCCGAGGTGCAGCGGCCAGTCCCCGCGCTCGGCGAGCAGCTCGTAGGCGCGCACCATGACGACGGGGTCGTTGTGCTTGACCGAGATCTTGAAGTCGTGGAAGTCGTGCTCCTCGAAGAGGCTCGCCTCCCACACGGCCGACTCGACGAGCGCCTCGGCCGTGGGCTTGCCGTACTTGGCGAGCAGGCGCGGGTCGAGCGAGCCGGCGTTGACGCCGATGCGCAGCGAGACGCCGGCGTCGGAGGCCGCCTGGGCGATCTCCTTCACCTGGTCGTCGAACTTGCGGATGTTGCCCGGGTTGACGCGCACCGCGGCGCACCCCGCGTCGATCGCCGCGAAGACGTACTTCGGCTGGAAGTGGATGTCCGCGATGACGGGGATCTGCGACTTCTTCGCGATCGCGGGCAGCGCCTCGGCGTCGTCGGCGCTGGGCACGGCGACGCGCACGATGTCGCAGCCGGCCGCGGTGAGCTCCGCGATCTGCTGGAGCGTCGCGTTGATGTCGGTGGTCGGCGTCGTGGTCATCGACTGGACGCTGATGGGCGCGTCGCCGCCGACCTCGACCTTGCCGACCTTGATCTTGCGGGACTGGCGTCTGGGGGCAAGCGTGGGCGCGGGCGCGGCGGGCATGCCGAGGTTCACAGCAGTCACGGTGCCAGTATCCCGCGTCTCGCGGGGTGACACGCACGCCGGGCGCGTGACGTCACAATCTCCGCCGCCGCGGTCACGAGGCCTTCACGTCCTCGCACGGCCCCGGGTGCGCGCGCAGGGCTCCGGCGGGCTCAGACGATCCGCACCGGGTCGAGGATGTCCGCGAGGATGAGCAGGACGCCGGTGCCCAGCAGGAGCACGAAGACGACGTACGCCACGGGCATCATGCGCGCGACGTCGGCGGGCCCGGGAACGGGCGCGCCGCGCACGCGCGCGACCGTCCGCTTGGCGCCCTCGTAGAGCGCGTTGACGACGTGCCCGCCGTCGAGCGGCAGCAGCGGCAGCAGGTTGAACACGAACAGCGCGACGTTGAGCGCCGCGAGGAGGCCGAGCAGGAGCTGCAGCGTCGCGACGACGGGCGCGTCGGCCGCGATGACGTCGACCGCGATGCGCCCGACGCCGACGACGGACATGACGGAGTCCTGCGAGCGGGGCTCGTCGGTGAACGCCTGGACCGCCGCCTCCCCGATGCGCACGGGCAGCGTCGCGATGACGTACGCCGTGCCGGACACCTGCTGCCACACCGCCTCGGGCACGCGCGACATCGGCAGGGGGACGTACTCGGCCGTCGGCGTGACGCCGAGGAAGCCGGTGCGCTCGGTCACCGGCCGGCCGTCGGCGTCGAGGACGACCTCGCCCGCGTCGTCGACCACGGGCCGGTCGCGCTCGGCGACCGTCACGGTGAGCGCCACCTCCTGCCCGCCGCGATCGACCACGACGGGCACCTGCTCGCCCGCGACGGGCTCGATGAGGCCGACGAGCTGCTCCCAGGACGTGACGCGCTCGCCGGCGAACGCGACGATCTCGTCGCCGGGCTCGAGCCCCGCCGCGAGCGCCGGCGACGGCGCCGCGTCGTCGCCGCAGACGGCCTCGCCCTCCGCGCCGACCGCGGTCGGCACGCACTCGCTCACGGCGCCGACCGTCGTCGTGACCGTCTGCACGCCGATGCCCACGAGGACGACGAAGGTGAGCACGACGGCGATGAGCAGGTTCATCACGGGCCCGCCGAGCATGACGACGAGCTTCTTGGGCGTCGAGAGGTTGTAGAACGCCCGGTGCTCCTCGCCGGGCAGGACCTCGGCCACCGAGGCCTCGCGCGCGTCGGCGACGATCTGCCCGAAGAAGCCGGTCGCCGGACGGGCGCCGGCGGGCGCGGGCGGCATCATGCCGACGAGCCGGACGTACCCGCCGAGCGGGATCGCCTTGATGCCGTACTCGGTCTCGCCCCGGACCCGCGACCACAGGGTCGGCCCGAAGCCCACCATGTACTGGCTCACGCGCACGCCGAAGCGCTTGGCGGGCACCATGTGCCCGACCTCGTGCAGCGCGATCGAGGCGAGGATGCCGACGAGGACCACGACGATGCCGACGACGACGGAGAGTGCGTCCACGCGCCCGAGCGTAGGCGAAATTCCTGGGAGGCCCGTGCGCGACGCCTCAGCGCCGCGCGAGCAGCTCGTCGGCCCGTGCTCGCGCCCACGCCTCCGCACCCTCGACGGCCTCGAGCGTCACCGCGTCGGGCGCGACGCCGTCGTGCTCGGCGAGCACGCGCTCGACCGTCCCCACGATGTCGAGGAAGCCGACCTTCCCCTTCAGGAAGGCGGCCACGCCCTGCTCGTTGGCCGCGTTGTACACCGCAGGGTGCGTGCCCGACGCCGCGGCCGCGGCGCGCGCGAGCCCGACGGCGGGGAAGGTCGCCTCGTCGAGCGGCTCGAACGTCCACGTGGCCACCTGCGACCAGTCGCACGGCCGGGCCACGACGTCGAGCCGGTCGGGCCACGACAGGCCGAGCGCGATGGGCAGCCGCATGTCGGGCGGGGACGCCTGCGCGATGGTCGAGCCGTCGCAGAACTCGACCATCGAGTGCACGACGGACTGCGGGTGCACGACGACGGTGATGTCGTCGACCGGGACGTCGAACAGCAGGTGCGCCTCGATGAGCTCGAGCCCCTTGTTCATGAGCGACGCCGAGTTGACGGTCACGACGGGGCCCATGGCCCAGGTGGGGTGCGCGAGCGCCTCCTCGGCCGTGACGGTCTTGATCTCGTCACGCGTGCGGCCGCGGAAGGGGCCGCCCGACGCCGTGAGCACGATGCGGCGCACCTCGCCGCGCGCTCCCCCGCGCAGCGCCTGCGCGATCGCCGAGTGCTCCGAGTCGACGGGCACGATCTGGCCGGGCCGGGCGGCGGCCGTGACAAGCGGACCGCCGACGACGAGCGACTCCTTGTTCGCGAGCGCGAGCGTCGAGCCCGCCGCGAGCGCCGCGAGCGTGGGCCGCAGGCCCACCGAGCCGGTGATCCCGTTGAGCACGACGTCGGAGCCGCGGCCGGCGAGCTCGGTGGCGGCCCCCGGGCCGGCGAGCACCTCGACGCGCGACGCCGCCGGCCCGAGCCGGGCGACGAGCGCGTCGCGCAGCGCGTCGACGCGGGCAGGGTCGGCGACGGCGACGGCCCGCACCCCGAGCGTCGCCGCCTGCTCGGCGACCAGCGCGACGTCGGACCCGCCGGCCGCGATCGCCTCGACGTCGAACCGGCCCGGGTGCGCGGTGACGACGTCGATCGCCTGGGTGCCGATGGAGCCGGTGGAGCCGAGGATCGTGACGGTGCGGGGTCCTTGCGACGACATGGCGCCCATCATCCCAGCCCGCGGCCGCGCGCCCGCCGCCACGGTTGCCCGAGAAAATCTCACCCGGGTGAATTACGTTCGCGTCATGCAGACGCAGAGACGACGCAAGGACGCGCGCCGGCTGCTCGGCGCTCTCGCGAGCGCCGCAGCCCTCGTCGCCGGGCCCCTCGTGGTGCCGGCCCTGGCCCACGAGGGCGACTCCGACCGGGTCTACGCGACCCGGGAGGGCCTCGTCGGCAAGACCACGGCCAACGGCCGCACGATCACCGAGCGGGACCACTTCGTGGCGCTCCCGTCGCGCAGCGTGCTGTCCGCCGACGGCACGGGCACCTACTCGGTGCGGGTGTGCGCGCCGACGACCGGTCGGTGCGCCTACGCGCCCGTGTGGGACGTCGGGCCGTGGAACACTCGGGACGACTACTGGAGCGCCGACCGGCAGGGCTGGCCCGGGCTCCCGCGCGGCGTGCCGCAGGCGGAGGCCGCCCACCAGGACGGCTACCACGGCGGCAAGGACCAGTTCGGGCGCACGGTGACCAACCCGGCCGGGATCGACCTGGCGGACGGCACGTTCTGGGACGGCCTCGGCCTGCGCGCCAACGCGTGGGTCGACGTCACCTACCTGTGGACGGTGCCGGGCCCGACGGGCGTCGTGCGCACGGGCGGCGACCCGCTCACCGTCCGCTCGGGGCCGACGACGGCGTCCCCGCCCGTCGGTCTCGCCGGCGAGGGGACGCAGGTGGTGGTCGAGTGCACGGTCCGGGGCCAGTGGGTCCGCGGGCACCTGGGCACGACGAACCTCTGGAACCGCATCGGGCCCGGCCACTACGTCTCGGACGCCTACCTGCGCACCGGCACGGGCGACCCGGTCGCGCCGGCCTGCTGAGCGCGGCCGCGCGCGCCGGACGCGAGGCCGACGGCCGTCGCGGCGACCAGCGCGGCCGCGGGCAGCGGCAGCACGCCGACGCCGGCGGCCGAGACGGCGGCCGAGGCCAGCGCCGCGCCGACGGCGATGCCGCCGTTGAACAGCACCGGGATGAGCGCGCCCGCGGTGTCCCGCCGCGCGGGGCCGGCCAGGCGCAGCACGAGCGTCTGCGCCAGCGGCGGCACGGCCCCCGAGGCGACGCCCCACAGCGCGACCACCGCGACCCCGACGAACGCCGGTGCGGTCTCGAGGGCCGCCAGCGCCGCCAGGGCGAGCGCGGTCGCGACGGTCGCGACGACGAGCGCGGCGCGCGTGCGCGAGCCGAAGCGGCCGGCCGCCGCGACGCCGACGGCCGAGGCCACGCCGAACAGCAGGAGCAGGCCGCTCACCCCGCCGGGCAGGGCCTGCGCCGGCGCCTCGACGAGGCGCGTCACGAACGTGTACGCGCCGTAGTGGCCCACGAGCAGCACCGCGACGAGCCCCGTGACCGCGAGCATCGGGCCCGGGCCGGCGTCCGGGGCGGTCCGGGGAGCGGACGCCGGCCCTTCGCGGTCGGGCCGCGTGGCGCCGTCGGGCACCCGGGGCGAGGGCGCGACGACCAGACGCACCGCGAGGGCGGCGGCGAGCGCCAGCGCGGCGAGCGCCCCGAACGCGACGCGCCAGTCGGCGGCGCGCGCGACGAGGCTCGCGAGCGGCGTGCCGAGGACCATGCCGAGCGTCGCACCGCCGAGCACGACGGCGACCGCGCGGCCGAGCTGGGCGTCGGGCACGAGGTCGGCCGTGTGGGCGTTGGCCGAGGCCCACAGCAGGCCGACGGCCGCCGCACCGACCGTGCGGCCGGCGAGCGCGAACTCGTAGGTCGGCGCGAGCGCCGTGACGAGGGACGACGCGGCCAGCACCGCGAGGGCGGCGGCGATGACCGCGCGCCGGTCCCGGCCCGCCACGAGCCGCACGAGCGGGAAGCTCGCGACGACCACGACGGCCGCCCAGGCGGAGACGAGCAGGCCGGTGCGCGACTCGGGGACGCCGAGCCCCGCGCTCATCTGCGGCAGGACGGCGGTGGGCAGCATCTCGGCGGTGACCGTGACGAACGTCGCGGCGCCGAGGACGAGGAGCGAGGGCCAGGGCAGTGTCGTTCTCATGACGACGACGGTAAAGTTTGACATTGATGTCAATGTCAAGGTCCCCGCGCCGGGACCGTGGGAGGCGGCCGTGAAGATCGGTGAGCTGGCGGAGCGCACGGGCGTGGCGCCGCGCCTCGTGCGCTACTACGAGCAGCAGGGGCTGCTCGCGGCCCCGCGCGCGGCGAACGGCTACCGCGAGTACGGCGAGGAGCACGTCGAGCGCGTGCGCCGCGTCGCGGGCCTCGTCCAGTCGGGGTTGCCGACACGCCTGGTCAAGGTGCTGCTCGACATGGAGGACGCCCGCGCGCAGGCGCGGCCGACGTGCCCGCGCCAGGTCGCCGAGCTGCTCGCGGCCGAGCTCGGCGGGATCGAGGACCGCATCGCGTGCCTCACGCGCAGCCGCGACACGATCCGCGACGTGCTCGCGCGCACCGAGCACGCCGCGCTCCTGCCGGAGGGCTGACGCGCCGGGGGCGCGGCGTCACTCGACGCCGAGCAGCACCTCGATCGCGCGCGCGAAGAAGGCGTCGACCGGCCCCTCGGCGTACCCGTCGGCGCCCTTGGTCCGACCGAAGGTCGCGGAGCGGATCTCGGCCGCCGTCAGCGGCTCCTGCCGGTCGAAGTAGGCGGTGAGCCGGTCGCACAGCGCGTCGACGTCGTCCTTGTCGTACGCCGGCTGCCCCCGCTCGGCCGGCGCGAACCGCAGCCCGTCGGGGCGGCCCAGCCGCCCGTACAGCGTGCGGGCGCGCTCGGCGAGCGCCTGCATCCACGCCTCCTGGCCGTGCGCAGCCACGTACTCGGCGCGCTGGCGCGCGATGAACGCCGCCTCGAGCCGGTCCAGCGCGGCGTCGACCTCGTGCGTGTTGTAGCCGCCGCGCACCAGGTCGAACGTCGAGGCCTGGATGTCGGCGCTCGTCAGCGGCTCGGGGGTGCGGCCCTCGTAGGCCTGCCGCGCGTGGTCGAAGAACTCGTCGACCTCGTCCTTGTCGTACCCGGTGCGCAGCGCCGACACGCTGCTGAACAGGGAACTCACTCGTCGTCCTCCTCGGCGGCCAGCTGCCCGCAGGCGCCGTCGATGTCGCTCCCGCGGGTGTCACGGATCGTGGTGGGGATGCCGTGCCCGCGCAATCGTGCCACGAACTCCTCCTCCACGGAACGCTCGCTCGCGGTCCAGATGGAGCCCGGCGTGGGGTTGAGCGGGATGGGGTTGACGTGCACCCAGCCCTTGCCGCGGGCGTTGAGCTTCTCCCCCAGGAGGTCGGCGCGCCACGCGTGGTCGTTCATGTCCTTGATCAGCGCGTACTCGATCGAGACGCGGCGGCCGGTGACCTCGAAGTAGTGCCGCGCGGCGTCGAGCGCCTCGTCGACGCTCCAGCGGGTGTTGATCGGCACGAGCTCGCTGCGCAGGTCGTCGTCGGGCGCGTGCAGGCTCAGCGCGAGCGTGACGGGGATGCCCTCGTCGGCGAGCCGGCGCATCGCGGGCACGAGCCCGACGGTCGAGACCGTGACGTTGCGCGCCGACATCCCGAAGCCCGCGGGCTCCGGTGCGACGAGCGCCCGGACCGTCTCGATGACCGCCTTGTAGTTGGCCAGCGGCTCGCCCATGCCCATGAACACGAGGTTGTTGAGCCGCGTCGGGCCGCCGGGGATCTCGCCGTCGCCGAGCGAGCGGAAGGCGGCGCGCACCTGCTCCAGGATCTCCGCGGTCGACAGGTTGCGCGTCAGCCCCAGCTGACCCGTGGCGCAGAACGGGCAGGCCATGCCGCACCCCGCCTGCGACGACACGCACAGCGTGGTCCGGTGCGGGTAGCGCATGAGCACCGACTCGACCTTGGCGTCGTCGAACAGGTGCCACAGGGTCTTGACCGTGGTGCCGCCGTCGGCCTCGAGGCGCCGCGTCGGGCGGATGAGCGGCGGGAAGAGCGTGGTCGCGAGCTCGTCGCGCGTCGCCTTCGGCAGGTCCGTCATCTGCTCGGGGTCGGACGTGTGGTGCGTGAAGTAGTGCGTCGCGAGCTGCTTGGCCCGGAAAGGCTTCTCCCCCATCGCGACGACCGACGCGACGCGCTCGTCGGGCGTGAGGTCGGCGAAGTGCCGCGGCGGCTTGCCGCGCCGGCGCGGGGCCATCTGCAGCGGGATCGGCGCGGTCTCGTCCGACGGGCGGACGGCGGGGACGCCGAGGACGGTCGGCGCGGGGCGAGCAGGCATGTGAGTTCCTTAGGCGGCCACCGACAGCACGAGGTACACGAACGGGGCGGTGACGAGGAGCGAGTCGATGCGGTCCAGCACGCCCCCGTGACCCGGGAGCAGCGAACCCATGTCCTTCAATTCTAGGTCCCGCTTGACGAGCGACTCCGCCAGGTCCCCCACGGTCGCCGTCACGGCGGTCAGGACGCCGAGCGCGACGCCCAGGAGCGGGCTCAGCTCGAGCAGGTAGACCGCGCCGACGACGCCCACGAGCACCGCGAGCACGACCGAGCCGCCGAGGCCCTCCCAGCTCTTCTTGGGGCTGACCGTCGGGGCCAGCGGGTGGCGCCCGAGCAGCACGCCCGCGGCGTACCCGCCCGTGTCGTTCGCCACCGCGAGCAGCACGAACAGCACGACGCGCAGCTCGCCGTCGGGCTGGTCGAGCAGGAGCACGACGAAGCCCGCCAGGAGCGGGACGTAGGTGGCCGCGAAGACCGCGGCCGCGGCGTCGCGCAGCGCCTGCGGCCCCTGGCCGTCGACGACGCGCCACACGACGACCGCGCCGACCGTGAGGAAGTACGCGACGAGCAGCGCCTCGGCGCCCGACGCCCACGCCGACACCTGCATGCCCGCCGCCCCGACGAGCAGCGGCAGCAGCGGCAGGTCGATCGCGCGCCGGGCGAAGGCCTGGCGCAGCTCCCACAGGCCCGCGCCGACCACGACGACGACGAGCGCGACGAACGGCTCGGGGCGGAACCAGAGCGAGGCGGCGAGCACCGCGAGGAGGCCGACGCCGACGGCGACGGCCGCCGGCAGGTTGCGCCCGGCCCGGGACGACCGGCCGGCGGGGGTGTCGACGGGCCCGCCGGTCCCGGCCGGCTCGAGGGGATGGTGGTCGGCCATCAGACCTCGAGCAGCTCGCTCTCCTTGCCCGCGAGGAGGTGGTCGATGGTCTCGACGTGCTTCTTGGTGAGCGCCTCGAGCTCCTTCTCGGCCCGGGCCACCTCGTCCTCGCCGGCCTCGCCGTCGCGGACGATGCGGTCGAGCTCCTCCTTGGCCTTGCGGCGGACGTTGCGCACCGAGACGCGCGCCTCCTCCGCCTTCGTCTTGGCCATCTTCACGTAGTCGCGGCGGCGCTCCTCGGTCAGCGCGGGCATGACCACGCGGATCGCGTTGCCGTCGTTCGACGGGTTGACGCCCAGGTCCGAGTCCCGCAGCGCCTTCTCGATCGCCGCCATCGAGCTCTTGTCGAACGGCGAGATGAGCACCGTGCGCGCGTCGGGGATGTTGAAGGACGCGAGCTGCTGCAGCGGCGTCGGGGCGCCGTAGTAGTCGACGGTGATCTTCGCGAACATGCCCGAGTTCGCGCGCCCCGTGCGGATGCCCGCGAACTCCTCCTTGGCGACCTCGATCGCCCTGTCCATCTTCTCCTCGGCCTCGAGGAGGGTGTCGTCGATCACCCGGTGCTCCTTGTCGTTCGTCAGGTCGTCGGTGGTCGTCGTCTGCGCAGGCCGGAGCCGCGTCAGTCCGTCGTGACCAGTGTGCCAATCTTCTCGCCCAGGAGGGCACGGGTCACGTTACCCGGCTCCTCGAGGCCGAAGACGCGCATGCGCACGCCGTTGTCGCGGCACAGCGACAGCGCGGTGGCGTCCATGACGTTGAGCCCGCGCACGAGCGCGTCCGTGTACGTCAGGTGGTCCAGCTTCTCGGCCTCGGGGTTCGTGCGCGGGTCCGCGCTGTAGACGCCGTCCACGCCGTTCTTGCCCATGAGGACCTCGTCGCAGTGCGTCTCCAGGGCGCGCTGGACCGAGACGGTGTCGGTCGAGAAGTACGGCATGCCGGCGCCCGCGCCGAAGATCACGACGCGCCCCTTCTCCAGGTGCCGGATCGCGCGCAGCGGGATGTACGGCTCGGCGACCTGCCCCATGGTGATCGCGGTCTGCACGCGCGTCGTCACGCCGTCCTGCTCGAGGAAGTCCTGGAGCGCCAGGCAGTTCATGACCGTGCCGAGCATGCCCATGTAGTCGGCGCGGGCCCGGTCGAGCCCCGCGCGCGACAGCTCGGCGCCGCGGAAGAAGTTGCCGCCGCCGACGACGATCGCGACCTGCACGCCCTGGCGCACGGCCGAGCCGATCTCGTGGGCCACGCGGCGCACGACGTCGGTCGCCAGGCCGACGCTGCCGCCGCCGAACGTCTCGCCGGACAGCTTGAGCAGGACGCGCCGGGTGCCGGGGTCCTTCAGGGGCGATCCCGTGGTCGTCGGCTCGGGCCGGGTCTCGTCGGTCTGGGTCACGTGCGCCACCGTCCGTCTCTGTGCGTTCCCGGGCGGGTGCCGCCGCCCGGTCGAAGGTGAGGGTCCCCCGCGCATCCTGGCACCGGATGCGCGCGCCCGCCGCGCGACGGCGGCGGACACGCCGCGGCCCGGCCGCACCGCGAGGGTGCGGCCGGGCCGCGGTGGTGCGTCAGTTGCCGACGCGGAAGCGGACGAAGCCCGTGAGCTGACCGCCGGTCGAGGCGACGTGCTTGGCGACCGTCGTCTTCGGGTCCTTGGCCAGCGGCTGGTCGACCAGGACGGCCTCCTTGAAGAAGCCGTTGAGGCGACCCTCGACGATCTTCGGCAGGGCGGCCTCCGGCTTGCCCTCGGAGATCGAGACCTCGCGCGCGATCTCGCGCTCCTTCTCGACGACGTCGGCGGGGACGTCCTCGCGGGTGAGGTACTTCGGCGCCATGGCCGCGACGTGCTGCGCGACGTCCTTGGCGACCGGCTCGGCCGCCTCGTCGGTGACGACGAGCACGCCGATCGACGGCGGCAGGTCCTTGGCCGTCTTGTGCAGGTACGTCGTGATGCGCGGGCCCTCGACCCGGGCGACGCGGCGCAGGACGATCTTCTCGCCCATGGTGGCGCCCTGGGCGGCCACCAGGTCGGCGACGGTGCCCTCGGCGGCCGGCGCGGCCAGGGCGGCGTCGAGGTCGGCGGCGCCCGCGGCGTGCACGGCCTCGAGCACCTGCTCGGCCAGCGCGATGAACTTCTCGTTCTTGGCGACGAAGTCGGTCTCGGAGTTGACCTCGATCATCGTGGCGACCTGACCCGACTCGCCGTCGGTGACCTTGACGGCGACCAGGCCCTCGGAGGTGGCGTTGCCCTCGCGCTTGGCGGCGCGGGCGAGGCCCTTCTTGCGGATGATCTCGACGGCCTGCTCGGCGTCGCCGCCGGCCTCGTCGAGCGCCTTCTTGACGTCGAGCATGCCGGCACCGGTGCGCTCGCGGAGCGCCTTGATGTCAGCGGCGGTGTAGTTCGCCATGGGGGGATGTCCTCCGTGCTGGTTCGGTTCCCGCCGGGCGGGTGGCGCGGGCGGGAGGATGTGGTGCCGCGAGGGCGCGGGCCGGCCGACGCGCGGCCGGCCCGCGGGACCTCACTCGGACTTCTCGGCGGCCTCGGCGGCGGCGTCGACGGCCGGCGCGGCGTCCGCACCCGGCGCGACCGCGTCCTCGGCGCCCGAGGCGCCCTGCGTCGCGGCGGCCTCCGGCGCGGCCTCGGCGGCCTCGACCTGCTCCTCGGCCTGGGTCTCGACGGCCTCCTGGACGGCCCCGGCCTGCGCCTCGGCGCCGGCGAGGAGCTCGCGCTCCCACTCGGCGAGCGGCTCGGCCTCGGCCTCGGCGGCGTCGCCCTTGCGGCCCGAGTGGCGCTGCAGCAGGCCCTCGGCGACGGCGTCGGCGATCACGCGCGTGAGCAGCGTGACGGAGCGGATCGCGTCGTCGTTGCCCGGGATCGCGTAGTCGACCAGGTCGGGGTCGCAGTTGGTGTCGAGGATCGCCACGACGGGGATGCCCAGCTTGCGGGCCTCGTCGACGGCGAGGTGCTCCTTGTTGGTGTCCACGACCCAGATCGCCGACGGCGTCTTGGCCATGTCACGGATGCCGCCCAGCGTGCGCGCGAGCTTGTCCTTCTCGCGACGCAGGACGAGGAGCTCCTTCTTCGTCAGGCCGGAGCCGGCGACGTCGTCGAAGTCGATCTCCTCGAGCTCCTTGAGGCGCTGGAGGCGCTTGTGCACGGTGGAGAAGTTGGTGAGCATGCCACCGAGCCAGCGGTGGTTCACGTACGGCATGCCGACGCGGGACGCCTGCTCGGCGACGGGCTCCTGCGCCTGCTTCTTGGTGCCGACGAAGAGGATCGTGCCGCCGTGGGCGACGGTCTGGCTGACGAACTCGTAGGCGCGGTCGATGTACGACAGCGACTGCTGGAGGTCGACGATGTAGATGCCGTTGCGCTCGGTGAAGATGAACCGCTTCATCTTCGGGTTCCAACGGCGGGTCTGGTGCCCGAAGTGGACACCGCTCTCGAGGAGCTGGCGCATGGTCACGACGGCCATGACGGGTTCCTTTCGCCGCGTGGCCCGGGATCCTCCCGGTGCGCACGCGCGTCGGGCGACCGGTCGCGTGCGGACCCGGTCGCGGTACTCGGTTGTCGGTGACGGGCATCGGACCCGGCACCCCTGGCGTCACGCCGGGCCGGCACCGCCTGCCCCGGAGGACCTGCGGACCGCTGCCGACGCGGCCGCGCCCGGCGGCCTGGGCCGCCGGCGCGTTCGTGACGCGCGATGTCGACCGGACGGGCGCTCCCGGTTCCCGGCACGCCGAGCTGTCCGGCGAGAGGGAGGAGCGGGCGCACGCGCCGATCGCAGCGGTCAGTCTACCCGACGGCGGCCGCGGGCTCGTGCGCGGCCCGTGCGTGGTGTGCGGCACGTCGCCGCAGGCGACGGCGCCCGGGCGAGCCCGCCCCCAGGCGGCACGGCGGGCACGTCGTCCACCGCGCGCGGTGCGCCCGACGACGGTACCCCGGCCGGGCCAGGACGCTGCGGTCATGACGACGCCCACCGTGCGCGCGCTCGGCGCCCTGCTCTCGGTCCTTCTCCTGCTCGGGCCCGCGGCGGCCGCCGCCCCGGCCGCGACGGACGCGAGCCCCCGAGCGGGCACCGAGGACGCGGCCGCCGCCCGCCGCGCGGGCTGGGTCCGGCCCGTGCCGGGCGAGCTCGTGCACCCGTTCGCACCTCCCGCGCAGGACTGGCTCCCCGGCCACCGCGGCGTCGACCTCGCGGCCCTGCGCGGCGAGCCGGTCGCGGCGCCGGGAGGGGGCGTCGTGACGTTCGCCGGCGTCGTCGGCGGCAAGCCGGTCGTCGTGGTCACGCACCACGGCGGGCTGCGCTCGACGCTCGAGCCGGTCGAGGCCGTCGTCCCGCGCGGCGCCGTCGTCGCCGCCGGGTCGGTCGTCGGGACGCTCGCGACCGCGCCGGGCACGGCGGACAACCCGAGCCACTGCGCCCCGCGGGACTGCCTGCACTGGGGCGTGCGCCGCGGCGAGCGCTACCTCGACCCGATGCTCCTGCTCGGCCTCGCCGACCCGATCGTGCTCCTGCCCCTCTCCTGAGGCGCTGCGAGCGGACTTCTGGCCCGTTCCCCCCTCGGGAGACGGGCCGAGACTCCGCTCACAGCGTCAGGCGCGCGGGAACGCCTGCGCGTAGACGCGGCGGAGCCGCTCGGCGTCCACGTGGGTGTAGCGCTGGGTCGTCGCCAGGTCGGCGTGACCGAGCACCTCCTGCACCGAGCGCAGGTCGGACCCGCCCGCGAGCAGGTGCGTCGCGGCCGAGTGCCGCAGCGCGTGCGGCGCCACGTCGTCGACGCCCGCCCGCGCGGCGAGCCGGTGCACGGCCTCGCGCACCTGCCGCTGCCCCCACCGACCGCCGCGGTCGCCGACGAGCAGCGCGGGTCCGGTCGCGGCGCGGGCCACCGCGGGCCGCCCCTCCTCGAGCCACGCGGTCACCGCGCGCGCCGCGGGCACGCCGAACGGCACGACGCGCTCCTTGCCGCCCTTGCCCAGCACGCGCACGAGGCGCTCGGACGGGTCGACGTCGTCGACGTCCACCGCGACGAGCTCGCCCACGCGGATGCCCGACCCGTAGAGCAGCTCGGCCGCGGCCCACGCCCGCAGGGCCGCGGGCCGGTCGTCGGGGTCGGCGGCCGCCGCGTCGTCGCGGGCGACGTCGAGCAGCCGGCCTGCCGCCTCGGGGGTCAGGACCGTGGGCAGCGTGCGCGGCACCTTCGGGCTCGCGAGCCGCGCGGACGGGTCCGTCGCCAGCAGGCCGGTGCGGTGCGCCCAGCGCAGGAACGCGCGCGCCGCGGCGCCGCGCCGCGCGAGCGTCGAGCGCGCGAGCCCGCGGTCGGACTGCGCGGCGAGCCAGGAGCGCAGCACGCCGAGGTCGACCCGCTGCAGCTCGTCGGCGCCGTGGCGGGCCGCGTAGCGCAGCAGGGCGGCGACGTCCGCCCGGTAGGCCCGGCGCGTGTGCGCCGAGAGCCCCCGCTGGTGGTCCAGGTGCGCGAGGAAGCCGTCGAGCGCCCGCGCGAGGGCGTCCGGCAGCGGCGGCAGCTCCGGGTCCGTCGGGGTCCGCGTCTCGGCGTCCATCCAGGTCAGTGTGCCGAACCCGAGGTCGCGCGGCGGTGAGGCCGCCCGGCGTGGCCACGGGTGCCCGGAGCACGCGCCCTCAGCGGGCGCGGCACCACCCGCCGTCGCGCTGCTCCGCGAGGCCGTCGAGCGCGAGGCCGCCGAGGCCCGCGAGCGCCTCGCGGGGCGCCAGGCCCGCGGTGCGCGCCACGGACTCGAGCGACGCCGGCGACCGCAGCGGCAGGGCGTCCCAGAGCCGGCGCCCCGTCTCGTCGAGCGCGTCGACGACCCGCGCCTCGCCGCGCGGCGCGGGCGCCGCGTCCTCGCCGAGGTCGCCCGCCAGCTCGGCGACCTCGGCGGCGTCCGTCACGCACGTCGCCACGCCGTCGCGCAGGAGCGCGTGGCACCCGCCCGAGGCCATCGACGTGACGGGGCCGGGGACCGCGCCGACGGGCCGCAGCAGGTCGGCGGCCCGCCGCGCGGTCGACAGCGCGCCCGAGCGCCATGCCGCCTCGACGACGACCGTGGCCCGCGCCAGCGCGGCGATGATCCGGTTCCGCGCGAGGAACCGCTGCCGGAACGGGGCCGACCCGGGCGGCACCTCGCTCACGACGCACCCCGGTCCCTCCGCGACCCGGCGCAGGAGCTCGTGGTTGCCCTGCGGGTAGAAGCGGTCGACGCCGCACGCGAGCAGCGCGACCGTCGGGCCGCCCGCCGCGACCGCGCCGCGGTGCGCCGCGGCGTCGATGCCGTACGCGCCGCCCGAGACGACGGTGAACCCGCGGTCGACGAGGCCCGACGCGAGCCGGGACGCGACGTGCTCGCCGTACGAGGTCGCCGCGCGGGCACCGACGACGGCGACGGAGCGCGCGGCGAGCGCCGCCAGGTCGGGCTCGCCGCGGACCCAGAGCGCGAACGGGGCGGCGGGCCCGAGGTCGCCGAGGGCCGCGGGCCAGCGCGGGTCGCCGGGCACGAGCAGCGCGCCCCCGTACCGCTCGAGCACGCGCAGCTCGCGGCGCGGGTCGAGGTTCTCGAGCCGGGGCACCCACCGCGCGACCGCGGCCGCGAGCCGCTGCGTCGCGCCGCGGCGGCTCGCGGGCTCCCCCGAGGCGTCGGGCACGGGGACCTCGGCGGCGGCCGCCTCGCGCAGCGCCCGGCCGGGGTCGCCGGCCGCGTCCACGAGCCACGCCAGCGCCGGCCCCGCGCCGAGGTGTGCGACGAGCGCGCCCGCGACGACGTCGGCGGGCTCCGCGAGCCGTGACCACGCCGCCGCGGCGAGCACCGGGTCGTCGGCGTCGAAGCCGAGCCGCACCGCGGGCCGCCCCGGCTCCGGGGCCGCGCCGTCGGGCAGGTCGAACAGCGCCCCGCTCACGCCGCACCGCCCGTGCGCATCGTGATGGCCTCGTCCACCTGGCTCCGCCCCGGCACGTCCAGGCCGGCGAGGTCGGCGAGCGTCCAGGCGACGCGCAGGACGCGGTCGGCCCCGCGCAGGCTCAGCCTGCCCTCGTCGATCGCTCGCTCGACCCGGCGCAGCACGTCCGGCTCGCGCCGCAGCCGCTCGCGCAGCCACGGGCCGGGCACCTCCGCGTTGTTCGTCCACGGCGTCCCGGCGAGCCGGGCACGGCTCGCCTCGCGCGCGGCCGCGACCCGTGCCGCGACCGTCGCGGTCGGCTCGCCGCGCTCGAGCAGCACGCGCTCGGCGCGCGTCACCGCGCGCACCTGCACCTGGAGGTCCACGCGGTCGAGCAGCGGGCCCGAGAGCCGGCCGAAGTACCGGCGCCTGGCCTGCGGCGTGCAGGTGCACTCGAGGCCCTTGTCGGTGGCCATGCCGCACGGGCACGGGTTGGCGGCCAGCACGAGCTGGAACCGCGCCGGGTAGCGGGCCGCACCACCGGTGCGGTGCAGCACGAGCTCGCCCTGCTCGAGCGGCTGGCGCAGCGTCTCGAGCACCGAGGGCCGGAACTCGGGCGCCTCGTCGAGGAAGAGGACCCCGCGGTGCGCGCGCGAGACCGCGCCCGGCCGGGGCAGGCCCGACCCGCCGCCCACGATCGCGGCGGGCGTCGCGGTGTGGTGCGGGTCCTCGAAGGGCGGCCGCGTGAGAAGCCCGTCGCCCGGGTCGAACGTGCCGGCGACCGAGTGCACCGCCGTGACCTCGAGCGCCTCGGACTCGGTGAGGTCGGGCAGCACGCCGGGCAGCCGCGAGGCCAGCATCGTCTTGCCCGCGCCGGGCGGGCCGGTGAGCAGCAGGTGGTGCCCCCCGGCGGCGGCCACCTCGAGCGCGGTGCGGGCCCCGGTCTGGCCCGCGACGTCGGCGAGGTCGCCGGCCGGCCGCCCGGGCGCGTGCGTGCGCGCCTGGCGGACGGGCTCGACGTCGGGCAGCGACTCGACGCGCCCGCCGTGCAGCAGCACGGCCTCGGCGAGCGTGACGACGCCGTGCACCTGCGCGCCGGGCACGAGCCGCGCCTCGGCGACGTCGCCCGCCGCGACGACCACGCGCGTGAAGCCCGCCTCGACGGCCGCGGCGACGGCGGGCAGCACCCCGCGCACCGGCTGCACGCGGCCGTCGAGCCCGAGCTCGCCCAGGTGGACGACGCGGTCGAGCCCGTCCGCGGGCAGGCAGCCGTCGCCCGCGAGCACCGCGACCGCGATCGCGAGGTCGAACGCGGAGCCCGACTTGCGCAGGGAGGCCGGCGACAGGTTGACCGTGACCCTGCGGTTCGGCCACGCCATCCCGCTCGAGAGCACGGCGGCCCGCACACGGTCCCGCGACTCGCTCAGCGCGGTGTCGGGCAGGCCGACGAGCGTGAACGCGGGCAGCGCGGCGGCGAGCTGCGCCTGGACCTCCACGACGTGGCCGCGGAGCCCGGTCAGCGCGACCGACGCGGTGACGCCGAGCCCCATCAGAGCACCCCCTCGAGGTGCTCGACCCGCGCCGCGCCCGCGCGCGGGAGCACCACGGCGACGACGTCGACCCGGACCTCGCGGAACCGGGGCCCGCCGGCGTCGGCGTGCCGCGCGAGCCACTCCCCCGTGAGCCGGCGCAGCCGCCGCAGCTTGTCGGCCGTGACCGCCTCCGCGGGATGGCCGAAGCCGTCGCCGGTGCGCGTCTTGACCTCGACCGCGACGAGCGCGTCGCCGTCGCGCGCGACGATGTCCAGCTCGCCGCGCGTCCCGCGCCAGTTGCGGTCCAGCAGCTGCCAGCCGCGCTCCTCCAGGTGACGGGCCGCCACCCTCTCGCCGTACCGCCCGACGGCGTCCTTCGCTCGCACTCGCGACCACCTCCGCGCCCAGGGTGGTGGCGCGGGGCGTGCTCTCGCCGCCGGCGTCGTGCGGTCTGTGGACGACGACGCGGGGCGCTCGCCTGGGGACGGCCTCAGAGGGCGAGCTCGGCCTTGGCCAGCTCCTCGACGTTGACGTCCTTGAACGTCACGACGCGCACCGACTTCACGAAGCGCGCGGACCGGTACACGTCCCAGACCCAGGCGTCGGCCAGGCGCAGCTCGAAGTACACCTCGCCCGCCGCCGACCGGACCTGCAGGTCCACCTGGTTGGCGAGGTAGAAGCGGCGCTCGGTCTCCACCACGTACGAGAACAGGCCCACGACGTCGCGGTACTCGCGGTAGAGCGCGAGCTCCATCTCGGTCTCGTAGTTCTCGAGGTCTTCGGCGCTCACCCGGTCATCATCCCACCCAGGTCGGCCAGCGGTGGCGACGTGAAGGACGCGTCGGCGTCCTCGCGCGCGTCGGCCGCGGCGGCGTCCTCGGCGAGCACCCGCAGGTTCCACGACCGGCGGTGCTGCGGCGTCGGGCCGAGCCGGCGCAGCGCGTCGAGGTGCGCCGGCGCCGAGTACCCCTTGTTCTGGTCCCACGCGTACGCCGGGTACTGGCGCGCGAGCCGCGCGAGGAGACCGTCGCGCTCGACCTTGGCCAGGACGCTCGCGGCCGCGACGGACGAGCACTGCAGGTCGGCCTTGACCAGCGTGCGGACCGCGGGGTCGCCCGCGCCGGGCTCGGCGTCCGGGTCGTGCGCCGCCGCCTCGAACAGGTCGGCCTGGGGCCGCGAGAGCCAGTCGTGCGAGCCGTCGAGCAGCACGACGTCGATGTCCTGGCCGCACGTGCGCCGCACCTGGGCGAGCGCGCGACGGCCGGCGATCCGCAGGGCCGCGACGATGCCGTGCGCGTCGATCTCGGCGGGGCCGGCGTGGCCCACGGCCCACGCGACGGCCCAGCGCTGGACCTGCGGCACGAGCAGCTCGCGCGCGCCCGCCGTGAGGAGCTTGGAGTCCGTCAGGCCCTGGGGCGCCGTGCGCGTCGCGGCGTCCACGACGACGACGCCCACGCTGACCGGCCCGGCCAGCGCGCCGCGCCCCACCTCGTCCATGCCCGCGACGAGACGCGCGCCGCCGGACAGCAGCGCACGCTCGTGGCGCAGCGACGGGCTGCGCCGCGTCGGGGTCGAGCGGCCCTGGCGGGCGGACGTGACGGTCACGGCTCCGGGACCCCCGCGAAGACGTCGCCCGGGTTGCGCAGCAGGGTGGCGCGGTCGAACGGCCACACCGTCGCGAACGCGGTGCCCACGACGTTGGACATCGGCACGAACCCGCCGCCCGGGTTGCCCGTGTTGTAGCGCGAGTCGCGCGAGTTCTGGCGGTTGTCCCCCATGACGAACAGCATGCCGTCCGGCACGGTCACGGCGAAGTCGACCTCGCTCGGCTCCGAGCCCGGCTTGACGTACCGCTCCTCGTCGATCGGCACACCGTTGACGCTCACGCGCCCCTCGGCGTCGCAGCAGGTCACCTGGTCGCCCGGGACCCCGATCACGCGCTTGATGAGGTGCTCGCCCGTGTCCTGCGGCAGCAGGCCGACGAACGTCATGACGTCGGTGATCGCGTTGCCGACGGGGCCGTGGTCGACCGGCTCGACCGGGTCGAGCCACCCGCCCGGGTCCTTGAAGACGACGACGTCGCCGCGGTGGACGTCGAGCACCGTCGGCACGAGCCGCGAGACCATGACGCGGTCGCCCTCGATCAGCGTGTCCTCCATCGACGCGCTCGGGATGAAGAACGCCTGGACGAGGAACGACTTGATCAGCCACGAGAGCACGAGTGCGCTGACGACGATGATCGCGGTCTCGCGCAGGAACCCGAGACCGCGGCTGCGCCGCCGGCGCCCCGCGTGCCCGGAGGACCGGTGCTCGTCGGGGTCGGCGTCCTCGCCGGGCGCGATGGGCTGGTCGGTCACGGGTTCGGAGTCTGCCACGGGTCCACTCTTTCATCCGCCGGCGGCGCGCGGGAAACCGTCCGGCCGGCAGACGACGACGGGCGGCCCCTCCGTGGAGGGACCGCCCGTCGTGGTGTCGCGGGGTGCGATCAGGCCGAGGTCTCGCGCTTCTCGCGGATCTTGGCCTTCTTGCCGCGCAGCGCGCGCAGGTAGTACAGCTTCGCCCGGCGGACGTCACCACGGGTGACGACGTCGATCGAGTCGATCGTCGGGGCGTGCAGGGGGAACGTGCGCTCCACGCCGACGCCGAAGCTGATCTTGCGGACGGTGAACGTCTCGCGGACGCCACCACCCTGGCGGGCGATGACGACGCCCTGGAACGCCTGGATGCGAGAGCGGTTGCCCTCGACGACCTTGACGTTGACCTTGACGGTGTCACCGGCGCGGAACTCCGGGACGTCGGAGCGCAGCGAGGCCGCGTCGACGATGTCGAGCGTGTGCATGGTTCTCTCCCCGCCTGCCACAGGTCAGGCGCAAGCTCGGTGGCGCGCGGGGCGCCGAGATCTGACTGTTCGGTGCGGTGTACCGGCTCGTCGACGGAGCGGTGCTGTGCGTGCGAGCCAGGCCTCCCCTGTGGCAGAGACCTGCGCAGCGCGTCCGCCGGCGGCACACCGACGCACTATTCTGCCACAGCCCCCGCGGTGCCCTCGTCGGCGGGCTCGCCGGTGACGTCGCCGGGGACGTCGCGGACCCGGCGCAGGCTGCCGCCGTCGACCTCCCAGCCGAGCCCTGCGAGGACCTCGAGGTCGTGCCGGTCGAGCGTCGCGACGTCGAGCCGCTCCAGCATGTCCGGGCGCCGCGCGGCGGTCCGCGCGAGCGCCTGGTCCCGGCGCCAGCGCTCGATGCGGGCGTGGTGGCCCGACAGCAGGACACCGGGCACCTCGAGGCCCTCCCACGCGGGCGGCTTGGTGTACACGGGGTACTCGAGCAGCCCGGCGGCCCCGTGCGACTCCTCGACGAGCGACGCGGGGTTGCCGACGACGCCGGGCAGGAGCCGGCCGACGGCCTCGATCATCACGAGCGCGGCCACCTCGCCGCCGTTGAGCACGTAGTCGCCGATGGACAGCTCGGACACCCGGTGCCCGGCCGCGCGGTAGTGCTCGACGACGCGCGCGTCGATCCCCTCGTAGCGTCCGCACGCGACGACGAGGTGCTCCTCCGTGGCGAGCGCCTCGGCGTGCCGCTGCGTGAAGACCTCGCCCGAGGGAGTGGGGACGACGAGGTGTCCCCCGGTCGCGCCGAGCACGTCGTCGAGCGCGCGGCCCCACACGTCGGGGCGCATGACCATGCCCGCCCCGCCGCCGAACGGCGTGTCGTCGACCGTGCGGTGCCGGTCGGTCGTCCAGTCCCGCAGGTCGTGGACGCGCAGGTCCAGCAGGCCCGCGCGTCGGGCCTTGCCGACGAGCGACAGGTCGAGCGCGGCGAGGTACTCGGGGAAGATCGAGACGACGTCGACGCGCACGTCAGGCCTCGCCCTCGGGCCGGCCGTCGGGCTCGGCGTCCTCGGGCAGGTCGACCACGACGGACGCGGCGTCGCGCGCGAGCAGCCCGCCGGGCGGCGTGAGGACGACGCGGCCGCCCTCGACGTCGACCACGGGCACGATCTGCCGGACGAACGGCACGAGCGTGCGCTCGCCGCCCGTCTCGCGGATCGCGAGCGCGTCGTGCGCGGGCAGGTGCTCGAGCCCCACGACCTCGCCGACGACGGTGCCGTCCTCGAGCTCGGCGCGCAGCCCGCGCAGCTCGTGCGGGTACCAGGCGTCCTCCTCGTCGGAGGCGTCCGCGTCGACGACGAGCTCGACGCCGCGCAGCGCCTCGGCCGCCGACCGGTCGGCCGCCTCGGCGAACGTGACGAGCCAGCGGCCCTGGTGCACGCGCACGCGCGTGACCGTCAGCGGACCCGCGGACGGCGGGTCGGTCTCGAGCCGCTCGCCGACGGCGAGCCGCTCCTCGGGGGCGTCGGTGCGCAGGTCGAGCGCGACCTCGCCCCGGAGCCCGTGCGCACGTCCCACGCGCGCGACCACCAGCTGCATGTCTCCTCCTTCGCCGTCACCAGGGTGCACCCTCCGGCACGACGAGGCCCGGTCCCGTGGTGGGACCGGGCCTCGTCGGGGGGTGTCGCTCGGGTGCTCGACCGCTCAGCGCCGGTCGACGTCGACGACGTCGACCCGCACCGGGCCCTCGGTGGCGAGCGCACCGACCACGGTGCGCAGCGCCTTGGCGGTCCGGCCGCCCCGGCCGATGACTCGGCCCAGGTCGTCCGGGTGCACCCGGACCTCGAGCAGGTCGCCCCGGCGCTGCGGCCGCGCGGTCACACGGACGTCGTCCGGGTGGTCCACGATGCCGCGCACCAGGTGCTCGAGGGCCTCGGCGAGCATCAGGCCTCGGCCTCAGCCTCGTCGGCCTCGGCGGCCGGCTCCTCGGCCTTCTTCTCGGACGCCTTCGCCTTGACCTTCTCGGCCTCGGCGTTGACGGCCTCGACCGCGGCGGCGGCGTCGGACGCGCCGCCCTTGGTCTTCAGGGTGCCCTCGGCACCCGGGAGGCCCTTGAACTTCTGCCAGTCACCCGTGATCTTGAGCAGGGCGAGCACCTGCTCGGTCGGCTGGGCGCCGACACCGAGCCAGTACTGCGCGCGCTCGGACGAGATCTCGATGAACGACGGCTCCTCGGTCGGGTGGTACTTCCCGATCTCCTCGATGACGCGACCGTCGCGCTTGGTGCGCGAGTCGGCCACGACGACGCGGTAGTACGGAGCCCGGATCTTGCCGAGGCGCTTCAGACGAATCTTGACGGCCACTTGGGTGGTCTCTCCTGGTTCTGGTGGTTTCGACCGCGCGCACCACCGGGTGGGGGCCAGGCGGTGGGTGGGTCAGGACGCGGCACGCGCAGGTGAGAGGGGCCTGGGCACGCCGAGTACCGGCCTATTGTGCCAGAGCCTGGGCACCGCGCCCAACCCGGCGCTCAGGAGCGGCCGCCCTCGGCGACGACCTGCCCGCGCAGGACGACGGCGGTGGGGTGCCGGAGGACCTCGACGTCCTCGCGCGGGTCGGCGGGGTACACGACGAGGTCAGCGCTCGAGCCCTCGACCAGCGCACCGAAGCCGAGGAACGCGCGGGCGCGCCAGCTCGACATCGCGACGACCTCGCGTGCCGGGATGCCGGCCGCGACGAGCTCGGCGCACTCGTCGGCGACGCGCCCGTGGGCGATCGTCCCGCCCGCGTCGGTGCCGACGAGCAGCGGGACGCCGGCGTCGTGCAGGTCGCGCACCTGCTGGTACCGCCGCCGGTGCATGCGCCGCATGCGCGCCGCGTACACCGGGTACTTGCCGTCGGCCCGACGCGCGATGGCCTCGAACTGCGCGACCTGCAGGAGGGTCGGTGTCACGGGGACGCCGCGCGCCGCGACCTCGTCCATGAGCTCGCGCGGGATGCCGGTGCCGTGCTCGATGCCGTCGACGCCCGCGGCGAGCAGGTCGGCGACGACCTCCTCGGAGAACGCGTGCACCGTGACGCGCGCGGCCTCGGCGTGCGCGGCCGCGACGGCCTCGGTCAGCACGTCGCGCGGCCACAGCGGGCGCAGGTCGCCGTCGGGGCCCAGGTCGCGGTCGATCCAGTCGCCCACGAGCTTGACCCACCCGTCGCCCGCCCGCGCCTGGGTGCGCACCGCGTCGGGCAGCCGCGCGACGTCGTCCAGCTCGATCCCGTAGCCGCGCAGGTAGCGCCGGCGCCGCGCGAGGTGGGCGCCGGCGCGCACGAGGCGCGGCAGGTCGGCCCGGTCGTGGACCCACGACGTGTCGAGCGGCGAGCCCGCGTCGCGCACGAGGAGCACGCCCGCGTCGCGGTCGGCGAGCGCCTGCTTGGTCGCCGTCTCCTCGTCGACCGCTCCCCCGGCGTCGAGCCCGACGTGGCAGTGCACGTCGACGAGCCCCGGGAGCACCCACCCCTCGAGCACGCGGGCCGCGCTGCCCTGCGGCGAGGGCCGCGTCAGGTTGACGCGCCCGTCGCGCACCCACAGCTCGCCGACCTCGCGGTCCTCGCCGAGCAGGACGTGGCCCTTGACGTGGAGCGGGACGTGCGGGACCGCCATGGGTCAGCGGCCGCCGCCGAGCAGCTTGTCGAGGCCGGGCGGCAGCTCGAGGCCGTCGAGGTCGACCTCGTCGCGCGCGGTGCCGCCGCCGAACGCCGACCCGGCCGGGGCCGTGGGCCCGCCGCCGAGCGCCTTCTGCAGCGCCTCGCGCTCCTGCTGCGCGCGCTTGGCCGGGTTGCCGGAGCGGCCCTTGACCTTCTTCTTCGGCTGCTGCTTGCCGCGCGACTTCTTGCCGGCGCCCGGCATCCCGGGCATGCCCGGCATCCCGCCCGGCACGCCGGGCATCCCCGGCACGCCGCCGCCCTTGCTCATCTGGCGCATCATCTTCTGCGCGGCGTCGAAGCGCTCGAGGAGCTGGTTGACCGCCGTCGTCGTCTGCCCCGAGCCGCGCGCGATGCGCGCGCGCCGCGAGCCGTTGATGATCTTCGGGTTGTCGCGCTCGGCCGGCGTCATCGACTGGATGATCGCCTGGATGCGGTCGACCTCGCGCTCGTCGAAGCTCTCGAGCTGCTCGCGCATCTGCGCCATGCCGGGCAGCATCCCGAGCATCTTCTTCATCGAGCCGAGCTTCTTCATCTGCTGCATCTGCACCAGGAAGTCGGCGAGCGTGAAGTCCTCGCCCTTCTCGACCTTGGCCGCCATCCGGGCGGCCTCCTCGGCGTCGAAGGCGCGCTCGGCCTGCTCGATGAGCGTGAGCACGTCGCCCATGTCGAGGATGCGCGACGCCATGCGGTCGGGGTGGAAGACCTCGAAGTCGGTGAGCTTCTCGCCCGTCGAGGCGAACATGATCGGCCGGCCCGTGACCTTCGCGACCGACAGCGCGGCACCGCCGCGCGCGTCGCCGTCGAGCTTCGACAGGACCACGCCCGTGAAGTCCACGCCCTCGAGGAAGGCCTGCGCGGTCGCGACCGCGTCCTGGCCGATCATCGCGTCGATGACGAACAGGACCTCGTCCGGGTCGATCGCCGCGCGGATGTCGCCGGCCTGGCGCATGAGGACCTCGTCGACGCCGAGGCGGCCCGCGGTGTCGACGATGACGACGTCGTGCTGCTTGGCGCGCGCCTCGGCGACGCCGTCGCGCGCGACCGCGACCGGGTCGCCGATGACCGCGTCGGTCTCCGCGCCCTGGTTGCCGGGGTGCGGCGCGAAGACCGGCACGCCCGCCCGCTCCGCCACGACGGACAGCTGCGTGACGGCGTTGGGCCGCTGCAGGTCGGCGGCGACGAGCAGCGGCGTGTGCCCCTGCTCGCGCAGCGCGAGCGCGAGCTTGCCCGCGAGCGTCGTCTTTCCGGCGCCCTGGAGGCCCGCGAGCATGATCACGGTCGGCGGCGTCTTGGCGTGCCGCAGGGGGCGGGTCTGGCCGCCGAGGATCTCGACGAGCTCGTCGTTGACGATCTTGACGACCTGCTGCGCGGGGTTGAGCGCCGCCGACACCTCCGCCGAGAGGGCGCGCTCGCGCACCGCCGCGGTGAACTCGCGCACGACGGGCACGGCGACGTCGGCGTCGAGCAGCGCGCGACGGATCTCGCGCACGGTCGCGTCGATGTCCGCCTCGGAGAGACGTCCCCTGCCGCGCAGGTTCTTGAACGTCGAGGTGAGCCGGTCGGACAGGGAGGTGAACACCAGGCGATTCCTTACCGGGGGGTGTCGATGCGTGCGGTCCCCTAGCCTACCGGCGGGCCGCGAGCGCCTCGCGCGCCCGGGCCGTGAGGTCGTCGACGAGCCGCGCGCGCCACGCGGTCCAGCCGATCGGCCCGAGCGACGACGCGTCGGCCTGGGTCAGCACGCGCAGCTCTTCGAGGAGGTCACGGCGGTGCCCGACGGCGTCGAGCAGCGCCGCGATCGTGGCCGGGTCGTCGGGGTCCTCCTCCGTGGCGAGCCGCGCGAGCGTGAGGTGCTCGCGCACGAGCGTGGTGACGTCGCGCACGACGTCCTCCTCGAAGCCCATCCGGCGCAGCACGAGCGGCGCGACGCGCGCGCCCTCGGCCGAGTGGTCGTCGTGGACCGCGCCGCGCCGCTTGCCGACGTCGTGCAGCAGCGCGGCGAGCAGCAGCGGCTCGGTGCGCGCGACCGGTCCGTCGTGCCGCGCCGCGACCTCCTTGCGGGCGCGCGGCACGAGCGACGCCGTCTCGACGAGGTGGCGGTCGACCGTGTGCCGGTGGATCGCGGCCCGCTGCGGCTTGTTGCGCACGCCGGCCCACTCGGGCATCCACGTCGTCACGACGCCGGCCAGGTCGAGGGCCTCCCACACGTGCACCTGCGCGGGGCCCGCGCCGAGCAGGGTGAGCAGGTGCGCGCGCGCGGCCTTGGGCCACGGCTCGTCGAGCGGCGGGCACTGCGCGAGCGAGTGCACGGTCACGGGCGACAGGACGAGCCCGGTGCGGGCCGCCGTCGCGGCCGCGCGCAGGCTGAGCAGCGGGTCGCTCGCGGGCTGCGCGTCGACCGCGAGCACGAGCTCGCCGTCGTGCTCGACGAGGCCGTCGCCGACGGAGCGCAGGCGCGGCGGCGTGCGCCGTCCCCGCACGAGCACGGGCTTGCGCGCGACCGGGCGCTGCAGCGCCTGGCGGGCGCGGCGCACGGTCGAGTCGAGCGCGAACGAGATCTCGCGGCCGGCCGCGGCGAGGCTCGCGAGCAGCTCGTCCGGGTCGTCGAAGCCGCAGCGCGCCGCGACCTCGTCGAGGTCGGCCAGGACCAGGCGGGTGGCGCGGCGCCGGGTCACGACCTGGAGCGTGTCGCGCACGTCGAGCAGGTGCGCGTACGCCTGGTCGACGCGCCCGTGCGGACGGTCGGTGAGCCACGTCGCGGCGAGCGCCGAGAGCACGACGGCGTCCCGGATGCCGCCGCGGGCCTCCTTGAGGTCGGGCTCGACGAGGTAGGCGAGCTCGCCCGCGCGGGCGGCGCGCTCGCGCACGCCCGCGAGCAGCTCGGGCAGGCGGCGGCGCGACGCCGAGCGCCAGTCGGTGAGGATGGCCGACGCCGCGCGGTGCACGACGACGGCGTCCCCCGCCACCGGGCGGACGTCGAGCCAGCCGACCGCGGCCGGCAGGTCCTTCGACGCCAGCTGGCGCGTCTGGCTCAGCGAGCGCACGGCGTGGTCGATGTCGACGCCGGAGTCCCACAGCGGGTACCAGAGGCGCTCGGCGACGCGCGCGAGCGCCTCGGGCTTGTGCGTGCGCCCGTCGTGGACGAGCACGAGGTCGAGGTCGGACAGCGGGCCGAGCTCGCCGCGCCCGAGGCTGCCGACCGCGGCGAGCGCGAGGCCCGTGGGCTCGACGTCCGCCGTGGCCTCGGCGTACAGCGCGCCGAGCCGGTCGACGACGATCTGCTGGAGCGCGGCGCGGCGCGCGACGCCCGACCGTCCGGGAGCGGTGAGCTCGGCGGCGGCGGCGAGGAGGTCGGCGCGCAGCCCCACGACAGGGCCCCGCACCCCGGTGCCGGGGTGCGGGGCCTGCGCGGGGTCGCCGCCCGGTGACGGGAGGCTGCTCACCGGGGTCAGAGCGCGGCGTCGCCGTGCTCGCCCGTGCGGACGCGGGCGACGTCGTCGACCGGGACCGTCCACACCTTGCCGTCGCCGATCTTGCCCGTCTGGGCCGCACCGACCACGACGTCGACGATCGACGGCGCGTCCTCGTCCGCGACGAGGATCTCGATGCGGACCTTGGGCACGAGGTCCACGGTGTACTCCGCACCGCGGTAGACCTCGGTGTGCCCCTTCTGGCGCCCGTAGCCGCTGGCCTCGCTGACCGTCATGCCGCGGACGCCGGCGGCCTCGAGGGCCGACTTCACGTCGTCGAGACGGTGGGGCTGGATGACACCCGTGACGAGCTTCATGCGCGGACCTCCTTGATGACCGAACCCTGCTGGATCGTCTCGTACGCGGTCTCACCGTGCACCGCGAGGTCGATGCCGCCGACCTCGTCCTCCTCGGGCACGCGCCAGCCCATCGTGGCCTTGAGGGCCAGGGCGATGACGAGCGTGACGACGGCCGAGATCGCGATGGCGATGACGGCGATGATGACCTGGACCGCCAGCTGGGCGGCGCCGCCGCCGTAGAACAGGCCGGTCTCGGTGGCGAGGAAGCCGAGCGAGACGGTGCCCCACAGGCCGGCGACCAGGTGGACGCCCACGACGTCGAGCGAGTCGTCGTAGCCGAACTTGTACTTGAGGCCGACCGCGAGGGCGCTCAGCGCGCCGGCGACCAGGCCGATGACGATCGCGCCGACCGGGTGCACGTCGCCCGCGGCCGGGGTGATCGCGACGAGGCCCGCGACGACGCCGGACGCGGCGCCGAGCGAGGTCGCCGAGCCGTCGCGCAGCTTCTCGGTGACGAGCCAGCCGAGGATCGCCGCGGCCGTGGCCGTCGTGGTGTTGACCCACGCGAGGCCCGCGGCGCCGTCGGCGCCGTACGCCGAGCCGCCGTTGAAGCCGAACCAGCCGAACCACAGGAGCGCCGCGCCGAGCATGACGAGCGGCAGGTTGTGCGGGCGCATCGGCTCGGTGCCGAAGCCCTTGCGCTTGCCCACGATCAGGGCGAGCACGAGGGCCGCCACACCGGCGTTGATGTGCACCACGGTGCCGCCGGCGAAGTCGATCGGGGCCGCGTCGCCGAAGACGAAGGGGCCCTCGTCGGAGAGCAGGCCGCCGCCCCACACCATGTGCGACAGCGGGAAGTAGGACAGCGTGGCCCACAGGCCCGCGAACACGAGCCAGGTGCCGAACTTGACTCGGTCGGCGATCGCGCCCGAGATGAGCGCGACGGTGATGATCGCGAAGGTGGCCTGGAAGCCGACGTCGACGATGACCGGCAGGCCGTCGCTCAGGACGAACTCACCGGCGTCGTCGAGGATCGTGCCGCTGAGGCCGAACTGCTCGAGCGGGTTCCCGAAGAGCCCGCCGACGCTCGAGCCGTAGGACATCGACCAGCCCCACAGGACGTAGATGACGCCGACGACGGCCATGGCCCCGAACGACATCATCATCATGTTCAGTACGGACTTGCCGCGGACCATGCCCCCGTAGAACAACGCCAGCCCGGGCGTCATCAGGAGCACGAGCGATGCCGAGGTCAGCATCCACGCGGTCACTCCGGTGTCCAGCTCCATCTGTTGTCTCCCTTCGCCAGCCCGTGCGGCCGGTCGGGAACAACCGTCGATGAGCGGGGTTTCACCTGGACTGTTCGCGCGTTACGGGCGTGTGACAAGCGCCACCCGCGCGTAAACGTTGGGTTTCCCGTCCGAGAGATGAGACGCGACCGCACCGAACCCCGTGTCAGACGTCTGGTGGGCTCTGGCCCACCAGACGTCTGACACGGGACTCGACGTCAGCCGAGGATGCCGTCGACGAACTCCTCCGGGTCGAACGGCGCCAGGTCGTCGGGACCCTCGCCGAGACCGACGAGCTTGACGGGCACGCCGAGCTCGCGCTGCACGGCCACGACGATGCCGCCCTTGGCGGTGCCGTCGAGCTTGGTCAGCACGATGCCCGTGACGCCGGCGACCTCGCCGAACACGCGCGCCTGGTTGAGGCCGTTCTGGCCCGTGGTGGCGTCGAGCACGAGGAGGACCTCGCTGAGGGGCGCCTCGCGCGTGATCACGCGCGTGATCTTGCCCAGCTCGTCCATGAGGTCGGCCTTGTTCTGCAGGCGCCCGGCGGTGTCGACGAGCACGACGTCGGCGCCGTCGGCCGTGCCCTTGCGCACCGCGTCGAACGCCACCGACGCCGGGTCGGCGCCGTCGCGGTCCGCGCGCACCGTCTCGACGCCGACGCGCGAGCCCCAGGTCTGCAGCTGGTCGGCCGCGGCCGCGCGGAACGTGTCGGCCGCGCCGAGCACCACGGTCCGCCCCTCGGCGACGAGCACGCGCGCGAGCTTGCCGACGGTCGTCGTCTTGCCCGTGCCGTTGACGCCGACGACGAGCACGACGGCGGGGACGGGCGTCCCGTCGTCGGACACCGGGCGGGACGTCGCGACCGAGCGGTCCAGGCTGGGGTCGACGACCTTGATCAGCTCCTCGCGCAGCAGGGCGCGGACCGACGCGCCGTCGCGCGCGCCCTGGACGCGCACGCGCGTGCGCAGCGCCTCGAGCAGCTCCCCGGCCGGGCCGGCGCCGATGTCGGCGAGCAGGAGCGTCTCCTCGATCTCGTCCCAGTCGTCCTCGGTGAGGTGGTCGCGCGACAGCACGGTGAGCAGGCGGGCGCCCAGCGGGGAGCCCGAGCGCGCGAGGCGGTCGCGCAGGCGGACCAGGCGGCCCGCGGCGGGCGCCGGCCTCTCGACGGCCGGCGGTGCCGCGGCCTCGGCGGGCGACGGCGCCTCGGGCTCGAGGACGGCCGTGCCCCCGGGCCGCTCGTCCGTCGTCGTGCCGCCCGCGGAACGGTCGCCCGTCTCGTCGACGGGCGGGGCGCCGCGACGACGGCGCAGGGGTGCGAGCAGGGCCGCGCCGCCACCGGCGAGGACCAGGATGCCGAGCGTGAGCCAGAGCCAGAGCTGATCAGTCACGCGCCCCAGTCTCCCAGACGCACTGTGACGTCAGGCGCTCCTGCGGGCCGGGCGGCTCACCTCGACGTGGCCCACGTGCAGCGTGTGGCGCGCCTGCTCGCGGGCGCGCTGCAGCACGTCGGTGAGCTCCTCGGCGTCGACGTACCCCGGCGCGGACTCGACCGTCGCGGCGAAGAACGCGTCCATGTCGGTGTCGACGGGCTTGGGGGTGCGGCGCCGGTCGCCCCGGCGCAGGCCGGAGCGGAAGTCGCGCCAGAACTGCACGAGCCCGCCGGGCGCGTCCTCCGAGCGGGCGTCGCGGCGCTCCATCACGCTCGCCACGAGGAAGACGGCGAGGGCGAGCAGGATGCTGAGCGCGACCCAGAGGACGTAGGTGATCACGGGGACATTCTCACAATGCGTCGGCGGTTTCGCGCAGCCTCTGCGAGATGACGGTCGTCACACCGTCGCCCCGCATCGTCACGCCGTACAGCGCGTCGGCGATCTCCATGGTGCGCTTCTGGTGGGTGATGACGATGAGCTGGGAGTCCTCCTGGAGCTCGCGGAAGATCTCCAGCAGGCGTCCCAGGTTCACGTCGTCGAGAGCGGCCTCGACCTCGTCCATGACGTAGAACGGGCTCGGGCGGGCCTTGAAGATCGACACCAGGAACGCCACGGCCGTGAGCGAGCGCTCGCCGCCCGAGAGCAGCGAGAGCCGCTTGACCTTCTTGCCCGCGGGGCGCGCCTCGACCTCGATGCCCGTCGTCAGCAGGTCGGACGGGTCGGTGAGCACGAGCCGGCCCTCGCCGCCCGGGAACAGGCGCGGGAACACGCGCTCGAACTGGGCGGCGGTGTCGCGGAACGCCTCGGCGAACACCTGCTGCACGCGCTCGTCGATCTCCTCGACGATGTGCAGGAGGTCCTCGCGCGACTTCTTGAGGTCCGCGAGCTGCGTCGTGAGGAACTGGTGCCGCTCCTCGAGCGCGGCGAACTCCTCGAGCGCGAGCGGGTTGACCGTGCCGATGCGCCTGAGCGCGCGCTCGGCGGCCTGCGCCCGCCGCTCCTGCTCCTCGCGCACGTAGGGCACCGGCTCCGGGTCGGGCTCGTCGGGAGCGGCGTCCTCCGGGCGGGGCACCGGCACGGGGCGGTGCGGGCCGTACTCCTCGACGAGCGCGTCGGGGTCCGTCCCGAGCTCCTCGACCGCGCGGGCCTGGAGCTGCTCGAGGCGCAGCTGCTGCTGGGCGCGCGCGACCTCGTCGCGGTGCGCGACGTCCGTCAGGTCGCGCAGCTCGGCCGTCAGCCGCTCGACGTCGGCCCGCACCGCGTCGAGCTCGGCCTGGCGCGCGGCGCGCGCCTCGTCGGCCGCGGCGCGCTCGTCCCGCGCCCGCTCGATCGACCGGTCGAGGGCGGCGAGCGCGGTCGTCGCGTCGGTGCGCACGGCGGCGGCCCGCTCGGCCTGGGCGGCGCGCGCCCGGGCGCGGGCGGCGGCCCGCTCGCGCGCCTGCCGCTCCTGGGCCGCGGCGCGGGCGAGCCCCGCCGCACGTCCGGCGACGGCGCGCGCCCGCTCCTCGGAAGTGCGCAGCGCGAGACGGGCCTCCGTCTCGGCGGTGCGTGCCGCGGTCGCCTCGGCCTGCCGCGCGTCGCGCGCGGCCTGCGCCTCGGCGATCGCCTCGTCGGACTGCGCGGGCTCCGCCTCGGCGACCTCGAGGCGGCGGGCCAGCTCGGCGAGCTCGGCCTCGTCGGCCGCGCGGCGCGCGAGCGCCTGCTCGAGCGTCGCGCGGTGGCGGTCCGCCTCGGCCCGTGCCGCACGCTGCGCCGCGCCGAGCGTGCCGAGCTGCTCCGCGACCGCGGCCAGCGCGGCGTCGGACTCGTGCAGGCGCTCGAGCGTCTCGTCGTGGCGCTCCTGGGCGCGGCCCAGGCGGTCGCGCGCGCCGCCCAGCTCGAAGCGGCAGCGCTCGCCGCGGGCCACGGCCTCCTCGAGCCCGGCGCGGGCCTCCTCGAGCGCCGACGTGAGGTGCAGGACGCTGGGCGCGGCGGCCGAGCCGCCCCACGCGCGCGTCGCGCCGAGCAGGTCTCCCGCCCGTGTGACGGCGACGACCTCGGGGTGCGCCGCGACGAGCGCGCGGGCCTCGGCGAGGTCGTCGACCACGACGACGTCGGCGAGCACGGCACGCAGCGCCCCGGCGGCCGGTCCCGAGACGGTCACGACGTCGGTGGCGCGCCGGGCGCCGTCGGGCACCGTGTCAGAACGCTGGTGGGCTCCGTCCCACCCGGCTTCTGACACGGGCGAGGGCGAGCCGACGACGAGGCCCGCGCGGCCGGCGTCGTCGTCGCGCAGCGACCGCAGCGCGTCGACCGCGGCGTCGAGGCTCTCGACCGCCACGGCGTCGGCGAGCGGGCCGAGCGCGGCGGCGACCGCGTCCTCGAACCCCGGCTCGACGCCGAGCAGCGCGGCGACCGAGCCGAGCACGCCCGGCACGTCGCCCGCGAGCAGCGCCCCGGCGCCGTCCTTGCGGTCGAGGCTGAGCTCGAGCGCCTCGACGCGCGCGCTCCACGTCGCGCGGTCCTTGTCGGCCGCGGCGGCCGCCTCCTCGAGCGCGGCGACGGCGGCGCGCGCCTCCTCGAGCTCGCGCGTCGCCGCCTCGTGCTCGGCGTCGAGCCCTTCCTCGCCCTCCTCGGCGCCCACGACCTGGGTCTCGAGAGCGGCGAACTCGCGCGTGGCCTCGTCCGCCCGCTTCTCGGCCTCCTCGAGGGCAGCGCGGACGCGCTCGAGCTCGGCGTCCGCCGCCTCGACCCGGCTGCGGCGCGCCGCGACCTGCCCCGCGAGCCGGGCCAGGCCCTCGCGCCGGTCCGCCGCGCCGCGCAGCAGGTGGCGGAGCTCCTTTTTGGGCCGCCGCGGCGGCCTCCTTCGCGGCGGTGCGCGGGGCGACGGGGTCCTCGAGCGCCGCGCGCGCGAGCTTGACCTCGGGGGTCAGCTTGGCCTCCGACGCCCGCGCCCGCTCGGCCTGGGCCTTGAGCTCGGCCGGGTCCTGGCCCCGGTGCTCGGGCTCGGCCGACCCGAGCAGGCGCACGCGCTTGTCGGCCAGCGTGCGCAGCCCGCGCAGCCGCTCGCGCAGCGCGGTAAGCGCGTGGAAGGTGTTGGCGGCGCGGCCGGCCTCGGCCGTCGTGCCGGCGGCGGCGACCTCGAGGCGCGCCAGGCGCTCGCGCGCCTTGCCGAGGGCCTGCTCGGTCGCGGCCTGCTGCCGGCGGAGGGCGCGCTCGTCCGCGCGCTCCTGCTCGAGCTGGGCCTGCAGCTGGGCGAGGTCGTCCGCGAGCAGGCGCGACCGCGCGTCGCGCAGCTCGGCCTGCACGGTGCGGGCCTTGCGCGCGGCCTCGGCCTGCCGCCCGAGCGGGCCGAGCTGGCGGCGCAGCTCCGTGGTGAGGTCCGTGAGCCGCGCGAGGTTGCCCGCCATCGCCTCGAGCTTGCGCAGCGCCTTCTCCTTGCGCTTGCGGTGCTTGAGGACGCCGGCGGCCTCCTCGACGAAGCCGCGGCGCTCCTCGGGCGTCGCGCGCAGCACGGCGTCCAGCTGTCCCTGCCCGACGACGACGTGCATCTCGCGCCCGATGCCCGAGTCGCTCAGGAGCTCCTGGATGTCGAGCAGCCGGCACGAGCTGCCGTTGATCGCGTACTCCGACCCGCCGCTGCGGAACAGCGTGCGGGAGATGGTGACCTCGGTGTACTCGATCGGCAGGGCGCCGTCGGTGTTGTCGATCGTCAGCGACACCTCGGCGCGGCCGAGCGGCGGGCGGCCCGACGTGCCGGCGAAGATGACGTCCTCCATCTTGCCGCCGCGCAGCGACTTGGCGCCCTGCTCGCCCATGACCCACGCCAGGGCGTCGACCACGTTCGACTTGCCCGAGCCGTTGGGCCCGACGACGCACGTGATGCCCGGCTCGAAGCTCAGCGTCGTCGCCGAGGCGAACGACTTGAAGCCCCGGAGCGTGAGCGTCTTGAGGTGCACCTGGTGAGCCTAACCGCGCGGCGGCCGGAAACCGCGGAGATCCGCCGTTCCCGCGCCGCCGTCAGAGGTGCGGGAACCAGAGGGCGATCTCGCGCTCGGCCGACTCGACCGAGTCGGAGCCGTGCACGAGGTTCTGCTGGACCTTCAGGCCCCAGTCGCGGGCCAGGTCGCCGCGGATCGTGCCGGGGGCGGCCTCGGTCGGGTTGGTGGCCCCGGCGAGCGAGCGGAAGCCGGCGATCACGCCCTGGCCCTCGGCCACGACGGCGAGGATCGGGCCCGAGAGCATGAACTCGACGAGCGGGCCGTAGAACGGCTTGCCGGCGTGCTCGGCGTAGTGCTCCGCGAGGAGCTCGGGCGTCGCGCTCTTGAGCTCGACGGCCGCGAGCGTGTAGCCCTTGGCCTCGATGCGGCGCAGCACCTCGCCGGACAGGCCCCGGCGGACGCCGTCGGGCTTGACGAGGACGAGCGTGCGCTCGGCGGCGGGGGTGGTGGGCTCGGCGGGCACGGTGTTCTGCGCGACGTCGGTCATAGCCAGAACCCTACCGGCGGGCCGAGGGCTCAGGAGTCCACCCTCGGGGCCGTCTCGGGGTGCGCGGCGTCGTACTCGGCGCGCTCGCGGTCGATGCGGCCGCCGAGGCGGAGCGCGACGACCCACATGACCACGAAGATGCCCGCGACGACGAACATCATGGGCAGCAGGAGCCCCATGGCGAGCACGGGGACCTGCGCGACCGACCCGGCGAGGTAGCCGCCGGGCCGCGACACCGTCCGGGCGAGGACGAGCAGCGTGACGAACAGCACGCCCGCGATGATCCACAGCGCCGTCGCAGACGCGATGACGAAGGGCCCGCGCTCGTACGCCGAGTCGCGCAGGCCGTACAGCGCGAACGCCGCGAACAGCACGACGAAGGCCTCGAGCTGCAGCGTCGCCGAGGCGAGCTGCACCTTGGCGGGCTTCTTCGGCTTGATGGGGTCGCCCGGGCGCGGGCGGTCGTCCTTGCTCACCGGTCCACGATATCGGCGCGCGCGGGGTCGCTGACCGCCTCGCCCCGCGCGACCATGCCCGCGACGTCGGACAGCTTGATGACGGGCAGGAAGAGCGCGAGCACGAGGCCGGCGACGACGAGCGGCACGAGGTACCAGAACGACGGCGCGAGCGCGTCGGCGTAGGCGTCGACGACGCCGGTGCGGAACGGCTCGGGCAGCTGCTGGACGGCGTGCGGGGTGAGCGAGGACTCGCTCGTGCCGGCGCCGCCCGCGGCGCCCGAGAACACCGAGCCGAGGTTCTCGGTCAGGCGCGTGGTGAAGATCGTGGTGAACAGGGCCGTGCCGACGGCGGCGCCGATCTCGCGGAAGAAGTTGTTCGCGCTCGTCGCGGTGCCGAGCTCGTGCGGGTCGACGGCGTTCTGCACCGCGAGCACGACGACCTGCATGACCAGGCCCGTGCCCGCGCCCAGCACGAAGATCATCGCGCCGAAGGTCCACATCGACATGTCGCCCGACAGGCGCGTGAGCCACACCATGCCGAGCAGCACGACGACGAGACCCGCCACCGGGTAGGCCTTGTAGCGCCCGGTCCGCGCGATCGCGAAGCCGGACACGATCGAGGTGAGCATCATCCCGGCCATCATCGGGAGCATGAGCCAGCCGGACTCGGTCACGCCGGCGCCCGTCGACATCTGCAGGAACGTCGGCAGCATCGCCATGGCCGAGAACATGCCCATGCCGAGCACGAGGCCGATGAGGGTCGTGACGGTGAAGGTGCGGTTCCGGAACAGCCGCAGCGGGATGAGCGGCTCGGCGGCGCGCGTCTCGGCGACCACGAACGCGGCCACGGCGGCGAGCGTCAGCGCGACCAGCCCGCTCAGGCGCCAGTCGCCCCAGTCGTAGCCGCCCGTCGCGATCGACTCCCAGCTCGTCACGACGACGATGCCCGTCGTCGCGACCGCCATGGTGACGATGCCGGCCCAGTCGACCGGGCGGCGCGACCGGTGCGTCGGGAGCCGGAGCGTGAACCACGCGATCGCGAGCGCGACGATGCCGACCGGGACGTTGAGCCAGAAGGCCCACCGCCAGCCCGGGCCCTCGGTGAGCCAGCCGCCCAGGAGAGGGCCGAGCACGGCCGAGATGCCGAACAGCGCGCCCAGCGGACCCATGTACTTGCCGCGCTCCGAGGCGGGCACGACGTCGGCGATGATCGACTGCGACAGGATCATCAGGCCGCCGCCGCCCAGGCCCTGGACCGCCCGCCACACGACGAGCTCGAGCATCGTCCCGGCGAACCCGGCTCCGGCGGACGCCACGGTGAACAGCGCGACCGCGACCAGGAACGGCCAGCGCCGCCCCCACAGGTCGCCGAACTTGCCGTAGAGCGGCATCGCGACGGCCACGGCGAGGATGTAGGCCGTGATGACCCACCCCTGGTGGGCCACGCCGTCGAGCTCGCCCACGATCGTGGGCATCGCGGTGCCGACGATCGTCTGGTCGAGCGACGACAGGAACATCGACGCCATGAGGGCGCCGAAGATCAGCCAGATCGTGCGCTGCGTCAGGACGACGAGCGGCTTGTCCGGCGCGGGGGCGGGGGCGTGGCTCATGGGGACCTCAGGTCTCGAGTCTCGGCGGGTGCGGGGTGTGCGGGGTGTGCGGGGTGCTGCTCGGGTGCCCGGCGCGCTCAGGCGCGGGCGATCGCCGCGAGCTGCGCGACGGCGGCCCGCACGTGGTCGGCGACGGCGCCCACGCGCCCGCCGCGCTCCCAGCGCTCCCCCGCCGCGCGCAGCACCAGGAAGAGCGCCATCGAGCAGAGCTCGGCGTCGGCGGGCAGGGGGCGTGCGGCGTGGCGGCGCTCGAACAGCGCCGCGACCTCGGCCCGGTGCGCCTCGAGCCACGTGACGTGCCGGGCGAGCAGCCGGGGGTCGGACTCCACGAGCGCGAAGGTGCGCGCGACCCGGTCGGGAGAGCTGGCGAAGCCGCCGATCATCGCGACGGCGAACGCCTCGACGTCACGCAGGAACTCGCCCGTGGGGCCACCCCCGACGAACGCGTCCACGACGGCCGGGTCGACGTCGAGCGCCCGGTGGCCGAGCACGGCGTCGTCCTTGGAGTCGAAGTAGTTGAAGAACGTGCGCGGGGAGATGCCGACCTCGTCGGCGATCTGCTCCACGGTGACCGCGTCGAGGCCGCGCTCGAGCACGAGCCGCTGCGCGGCGTCCACGATCGCGTCGGCCCGCGCGCGCTTCTTGCGCTCGCGCAGGCCAGGCTCCGTCTCGGTCACCGCTCAATTCTGCAGCGGCTGCATTTTTTCACCAACTGTAGTTTCCGGTGAGCCGCGTCACACCTCGCCGAAGCCGCCCTCGATGAGGCCGACGACGACGGCCACGGCCGCCTCGGCGCGCTCCCCGCGCGCCGCGATCTCGAGCTCCCGGCCCCCCGTGGCGCCGAGCGCGAGCAACTGCAGGACGCTCGTCGCGTCGACGCCGTCGACCGTCATCGGGACGCCCAGGTCCGCGACCGTGCGCGCGAGCACCGCGGCCGGCCGGGCGTGCAGCCCGAGCGGGTTCGGCACGGTCACGCGCGCGGTCACCACGCCGTCCTGGGCGCCGGGCGCCTCGGCGCCGGGCGCCTCGACGACGCCGACAGCCTCGCCCGCGAGGACGGTGCCGGCCGCTCCCCCGGTGTCCCGGGTCTCGACGAGCTCGAGCACCGGCCCGGGCTGGCCGATCGACGTCACCGCACCCTCGGCCGCGGCGGCGACGGCGTCGGCACCCGCGCCCTGCTGCGCGGTCACGGCCGCGGCCACCGCGCCCTCGACGAACGGGGCCGAGACCAGGCGGGCCCGCCCCGCGAGCGACTCGTCGACCTCGAACGCGGTCTCGACGGTGAGCACCGCCGACCCGAGGTCCGCCAGCACGATCGCGGCGTCGGCCTGCGCGAGGACGTCCTCGAGCGCGGCCTGCACCCGCTCGAGCGACGTGCCGAGGCCGCCCTCGGCGTCGCCCGCGCCGACGCGCACGACGACGTCGGGCGCCATCTCGCGCGCCAGCTCGGCCGTGCCCTCGGCGAGCAGGACCGAGTGCGAGACGAGGACGAGGCCGACGGTCACGCCGCAGGCACCTCGTCCGTGAGCGCGGCGGCGAGCGCGGCACCGAGCAGCAGCGCGGTCGAGCGGGCGCCCGGGTCCTCGTGCCCCGCCGAGCGGGGGCCGAGGTACGACGCGCGACCCTTGGTCGCCACGAGCGGGATCGTCGAGGTCGCCCCGGCGTCGGCCGCCTCGGCCGCGGCCCGGAGCACCGCGACCGGGTCGGCGCCGTCCTGCGCGGCGCGCGTCGCGGCGTCGACCGCGGGCTGCCACGCGTCGACCATGGTCTTCTCGCCCGTGGTCGCCTTGCCGCGCGTCGTGATGCCCTCGAGCGCGGCCTCGAGCATGACGACGACGCCGTGCGCGTCGAGCGCGTCGCGCTCGGTGACCTTGCCCGCGCGCAGGAACGCCGTCCCGTACAGCGGGCCGGACGCGCCGCCGACCGACGACATGAGCGTCGTGGCGACGACCTTGAGCACCTGGCCCACCTGCGTGCGCTCCGCGCCGTCGTCGAGCTTGGCCACCACGGCGCGGAACCCGCGGTGCATGTTCTCCCCGTGGTCGCCGTCGCCGATCTGCCGGTCGAGCTCCGTGAGCTCGTCCCGGGCGGCGGCGAGCGCCTCCGCCGACCGTCGCACCCAGCGTTCGGACCATGCCACGTCGAGCGTCATCGCGCCCCTTCCCTCTCCCGACGGCCTCGGGCCGGTCACCGGCCCGCGGGTGCTACCAGTGCAGCGCGGGCGTGCGCACGGGCGCGTCCCACAGCGCCTCGAGCTCGTCGTCCAGCCGGAGCACGGTCACCGACGCGCCCTGCATCTCGAGCGACGTCACGTAGTTGCCCACGAGCGACCGCGACACCTGCACGCCGCGCTCCTCCAGCAGCCTCCGCGCCCGACCATAGACGACGTAGAGCTCGGACAGCGGCGTGCCGCCCATCCCGTTGACGAACAGCAGCACGCGCTCGCCCGAGGCGAGGCCCAGGTCGTCCGCGACCGGCTCGAGCAGGCTGCGCGTGATGTCGCTCGCGCCGCTCAGCGCGACGCGGTGCCGACCGGGCTCGCCGTGGATGCCGATGCCGATCTCGATCTCGTCGTCGCCCAGGTCGAAGCTCGGCTTGCCGACGTGCGGGACGGTGCACGCGGTGAGCGCGACGCCCATCGACCGCACGTTGGCCACGACGCGCTCCGCGATCGCGGTCACGCCCGCCAGGTCGTCGCCGCGCACGGCGGCCGCGCCGGCGATCTTCTCGACCGCCACGGTGCCGGCGACGCCGCGCCGACCCGCGGTGTAGAGCGAGTCCTCGACCGCGACGTCGTCGTTGACGAGCACGCTCGCGACCTCGACCCCCTCGGCCTCGGCGAGCTCGACCGCTGTCTCGAAGTTGAGCACGTCGCCCGTGTAGTTCTTGACGATCGCGAGCACGCCCTTGCCGCCGTCGGACGCCTGGATGGCCGGCGCGATCTGGTCGGGCGTCGGCGACGTGAACACGGCGCCAGGGACGGCGGCGTCGAGCATCCCGTCGCCGACGAAGCCGGCGTGCAGCGGCTCGTGCCCGGAGCCCCCGCCGCTCACGAGGCCGACCTTGCCCTGCACGGCCCCGCTCGCGCGCGTGACGTAGAACGGGTCCGTATGGACCTCGACCAGGTCGGCGTGGGCCAGGCCGAAGCCCTCCAAGGAGTCGGCGACCGCGTTCGCCGGGTCGTCGAGCAGCTTCTTCATCGCAGCACGTCCCTCCTCGTCACGAGGCGCCGGGCCGCCCCGGCGCGACCCGCACGCCCTGCGGACCATCAAACACCCGCGCGGCGAGGAGCGCACGGGACGCCGCTCACGACGGGACGCCCGGGGCCTCAGCCACGGCCCAGGAGGATCCGCGCGTCGGCGACGGTGATGACCGAGCCGGTGACCAGCACGCCCGTGCCGGTGCCGACGCCGACGGCGTCGTCGCGCTCGGCGAGGTCGGTCGCGACCTGGATCGCCTCGTCGAGGCGCTCCGTCACCTGCACGCGGTCCTCGCCGAACACCTCGCGCGCGACCTCGGCGAGGTCGTGCGGGTCCGCCGAGCGCGGCGACGAGTTCCGGGTCACGACGACGGACGCGAGCGTCGGCTCGAGCGTGGCGAGCAGCCCCTCGGCGTCCTTGTCGGCCATGACGGCCACGACGCCCACGAGCGTGCGGAAGCCGAACGCCTCCTCGAGCGCCGCGACGAGCGCCTCGGCGCCGTGCGGGTTGTGCGCGGCGTCGACGAGCACGGTCGGGCTCGACCGCACGAGCTCGAGCCGCCCGGGCGCGGTGACGTCGGCGAACGCGGCCTCGACGACGGCCCCGTCGAGGGTCCGTCCGCCGAGCAGCTGCTCGACCGCGGCGAGGGCGAGCAGCGCGTTGTGCGCCTGGTGCTCGCCGTGCAGCGGCACCGGGACGTCGGTGTAGAGGCCGGCGGGCGTGCGCAGGTTCACGAGCTGGCCGCCGACGGCGAGCTGACGGCCCGCGACCTCGAGCTCGACGCCCTCGCGCAGCAGCCGCGCGGAGACGTCGGACGCCCGGGCGCGCAGGATCTCGTCGACCTCGGGCGCCTGCAGCGCGCTGACCACGGTCGCGCGCTCCTTGACGATGCCCGACTTCTCCGTGGCGATCTCCTCGAGCGTCGAGCCGAGCCAGCGCTCGTGGTCGATGCCGACCGGGGTGAGGATCGCGACCTCGCCGTCGACGACGTTCGTGGAGTCCCACCGGCCGCCCATGCCGACCTCGATCACCGCGACGTCGACGGGCGCGTCCGCGAACGCCGCGATCGCCATGACCGTGAGCACCTCGAAGAAGCTCAGCGGCGGGCCGCCGGCCTCGGCCGACTCGCGGTCCGCGACGCCGACGTAGGGCGCGACGTCCTCCCACACCTCGACGAAGCGCGCCGCGCTCAGCGGCTCGCCGTCGACCTGGATCCGCTCGGTCACGCTCGTCAGGTGCGGCGACGTGAACAGGCCCGTGCGCAGCCCGTGCTCGCGCACGAGGCGCTCGGTCATGCGCGCGGTCGACGACTTGCCGTTCGTGCCCGTGAGGTGGATCGAGCGGAACGCGTGCTGCGGGTCGCCGAGCAGCTCGAGGACGCGCTGGACGCGCGCGAGCGTCGGGTCGATGTCGTGCTCGGGGGCACGCGACATGATGTGCGCGTAGACCTCCTTGAGCTGCTCGCGCGCGACGGCGTCCTCGGCCGCCTCGCGCGCGGCCTTGCCCGAGCCCTTCTTCGCGGCGCTCACGCACCCTCCCCCTGCTCGACGGCGACGTTCTCGGCCTTGCGCACGCGCACCGCGCGCGAGGCCCCGTCGACGCCGGCCACGGCCAGCGACACGGCGAGCGTCTCGCGCATCACCAGCTCGCGGTGCGCCTCGACGTCGGCGACGTGCGCGGCGGGCACGTCGAGCTCGAGGTCGATCCGGTCGGAGACCTCGAGGCCCGCGGCCTTGCGCGCGTCCTGGACGTCGCGCACGACGTCGCGGGCGTAGCCCTCGGCGCGCAGCGCGTCGTCGAGCGCGAGGTCGAGGACGACGAACCCGCCGCCCGGCAGCACGCTCGCGGCGACCTCGTCGCCGGCGCCGTCCGCCCCGCCGGCACCCTGAGCGACCACGGTCGTCAGCTCGTACTCGGTCTCGAGCAGCGGCACCTCGCCGTCGTCGGTCGCCACGACGACCGCGCCGTCGGCGTCCCGGTGCCAGGCGCCGCCCTTGGCGGCCTTGATGACCGCCTGCACGCCGCGCCCCAGGCGGGGGCCGGCGGCGCGGGCGTTGACCGCGAGCCGCTCGGTGATGCCGAACCGCTCGGCGGCCGCGGCGTCGGCGTGCAGCACGTCGACCTGCTTGACGTTGAGCTCGCTCGCCAGCAGCGGGACGTAGTCCGCGAGCGCCTCCGGGTCGTCGACCGCCACGGTGAGCCGCGCGAGCGGCTGGCGCACGCGCAGCGCGTTGGCCTTGCGCAGCGCGAGCGTCGTCGAGACGACGGCGCGCACCTCGTCCATGGCCGCGACGAGCGCGTCGTCGGCCACGAGCGCGGGCTCGACCGCGCCGTCGGACACCGGCCAGTCGGCGAGGTGCACGGACCGGCCGCCGGTCAGGCCGCGCCAGACCTCCTCGGTGAGCAGCGGCGCGAGCGGAGCCATGACGCGGGACAGCGCCTCGAGCGCGGTCCACAGCGTGTCGAACGCGTCGGGGTCCTCGGCCCAGAACCGGTCGCGCTGGGTGCGCACGTACCAGTTGGTCAGGACGTCGAGGTGGTCGCGCACCGACTCGCACGCGCCGGCGATGTCGTAGGCGTCGAGCTGGTCGGTCACGCGCGCGACGAGGTCGTGCGTGCGCGCGAGCAGGTACCGGTCGAGCGCGGGCAGGCTCGCGACGCGCTCGGCGACCACGGGCTTCGCCTCGTAGCCCGACCCGTCACCGGCGGAGTTCGCGTACAGGGTGAAGAAGTAGTACGTGCTCCACAGCGGCAGCAGCACCTGGCGCACCGCGTCGCGGATGCCCTCCTCGGTGACGACGAGGTTGCCGCCGCGCAGGATCGGCGAGGCCATGAGGAACCAGCGCATCGCGTCGGAGCCGTCGCGGTCGAAGACCTCGTTGACGTCCGGGTAGTTGCGCAGCGACTTGCTCATCTTGCGCCCGTCGGAGCCGAGCACGATGCCGTGCGAGAGCGCCGTGCGGAACGCCGGGCGGTCGAACAGGGCCGTGGCCAGGACGTGGAGCGTGTAGAACCACCCGCGCGTCTGGCCGATGTACTCGACGATGAAGTCGCCCGGGAAGTGGTGCTCGAACCACTCCGCGTTCTCGAACGGGTGGTGCACCTGCGCGTAGGGCATCGAGCCGGAGTCGAACCAGACGTCGAGCACGTCCTCGACCCGGCGCATCGTGGACCTCCCCGTCGGGTCGTCGGGGTTGGGCCGCGTGAGCTCGTCGACGTAGGGCCGGTGCAGGTCCGGCTCCCCGGCGGCGTTGCGCGGCAGGGTGCCGAAGTCGCGCTCGAGCTCCTCGAAGGACCCGTAGACGTCGACGCGCGGGTACGCCGGGTCGTCGCTCTTCCACACGGGCACCGGCGAGCCCCAGAACCGGTTGCGCGTGATCGACCAGTCGCGCGCGTTCTCGAGCCACTTGCCGAACTGGCCGTGCTTGATGTGGGCGGGCGTCCAGGAGATCTGCTCGTTCAGCTCGAGCATGCGCTCCTTGATCTTGGTGACCTCGACGAACCACGAGGACACGCCCATGTACATCAGCGGCTGGCGGCACCGCCAGCAGTGCGGGTAGGAGTGCGCGTACGACTCGCGGCGCAGCAGCACCGTGCCGGGCGTCGTCGCGCCCGCCTGGTCCTCGCCGCGGGTGCGGGCCTTGAGGTGGTCGATGATCGGGTGGTTGGCGTCGAAGACCTGCAGCCCCGCGTACTCGTCGACCGGGTGCGTGAACGTGCCGTCGGCGCGCACGGGCATGACCGACGCGACGCCCTCGCGGTCGCACACGATCTTGTCGTCCTCGCCGAACGCGCCGGCGCTGTGCACCAGGCCGGTGCCGTCCGTCGTCGTGACGAAGTCGGCCTCGACCACGCGGTGCGCGCGCTCGTGGCCCTCGTAGTAGGAGAACGGCGGCGTGTAGGTCGCGCCGAGCATGTCGCGGCCGGTCAGGCGCGCGACGACGCGCGGGGCGTCCGCGCCGTCGTCGGTGAGCTCGCGCGCGTACGCGTCGACGCGGGCCTCGGCGAGCACGTAGCGCAGCGGCGAGCCGGTGTGCGCCGACTCGACGACGACGTAGTCGATGTCGGGGCCGATCATGACGAGCAGGTTGGACGGCAGCGTCCACGGCGTCGTCGTCCACACGAGCAGCTTGTCTCCGGGCTGCAGGCCCGCCGCGGCCGCGGCGTCGGGCACCGAGGTGACCTCGAGGCCCACGGTGACGGCCGGGTCCTGGCGCGTCTGGTAGACGTCGTCGTCCATGCGCAGCTCGTGGTTGCTCAGCGGCGTCTGGTCGTTCCAGCAGTACGGCAGGACGCGGAAGTCCTCGTAGACCAGCCCGGAGTCGTAGAGGCGCTTGAACGCCCAGATGACCGACTCCATGAAGGTCGGGTTGAGCGTCCGGTAGTCGTTGTCGAAGTCGACCCAGCGCGCCTGGCGGGTGACGTAGTCGCGCCACTCCGAGGTGTACTTGAGCACCGAGCGGCGGCAGGCGTCGTTGAACCTCTCGATGCCGAGCTCGAGGATCTCGTCCTTGGTCTTGATGCCGAGCTGGCTCATCGCCTCGAGCTCGGCGGGCAGCCCGTGCGTGTCCCAGCCGAAGCGGCGCTCGACGCGCCGGCCGCGCATCGTCTGGTAGCGCGGGACGACGTCCTTGACGTAGCCCGTGAGCAGGTGACCGTAGTGGGGCAGGCCGTTCGCGAAGGGCGGGCCGTCGTAGAAGACGAACTCGTTGCTGCCGTCCTCGCCCGCGGGGTTCTTCTCGACCGACGCGCGGAACGTGTCGTCCTGCTCCCAGTACGCCAGGACGTCGCGCTCGATCTGCGGCAGCTGCGGGGAGGCCGGCACGCCGGCGATGCCGAACGCGGCGCCCGGGCTCTTCGGGTCGGTGGTCGAGCGGTGCAGCGGATAGGCCATGGGTGGGCTCCTGGACAGGTGGTACGACGACGGCACTGCTGTGCGAGGACGACGCCGGCGCACGCTGGGCGTGCGCAGGGCCGCGGTACCACCCCGCTTGCGGGCCCCGGGGTCCGGGATCCGCCGCTCGTTGACGGCTGTGACGGGCCTACCCGTCCGGGTCTAGTGAGCTCGCGAGCGAGCCGTTCTTCCGGAGGCTCACCGGTGATGGCCGGGTCGACGCCTGTGCGTCCATCGTAGCCGGGCACGCAACTCCGTTCCCCCACCTGCGCCGAGATGGCGATCGGTCGTCGAGAGAGCGACGGGACACCGGCCCGAGAGCCCTTCTTCGGCGACGGGTCGCTCTCTCGCGGACCTCAGACGCCGGTGCGCGCGATCTTCTCGTTGTGCGCCTGCGCGCGCGGCCGCACGACGACGAGGTCGACGTTGACGTGCGCCGGCCGGGTCAGGGTCCAGGCGATGGTGTCGGCGACGTCGTCGGCGACGAGCGGCTGGTAGCCCTCGTAGACCTTGGCCGCCCGCTCGGCGTCGCCGTCGAACCGCACGAGCGAGAACTCCTCCGTGGCCACCGCGCCGGGCGCGATCTCGATGACCCGGATCGGCTCGCCGGCGATCTCCCAGCGCAGCGTGGTCGAGAGCATGCGCTCGCCGTGCTTGGCGGCGGTGTAGCCGGCGCCGCCCTCGTACGCGCCGTGCGCGGCGGTCGACGTCACGACGACGACGTCGCTCCCGCCGGTGCGCGCGGCCGACGCCCGCAGCAGCGGCAGCACGGCCTTGGTCACGCGCAGCGTGCCGAGGACGTTGAGCTCGTACATGTCCCGCCACTGCTGCAGGTCGGCGTCCTCGACGCGGTCGAGGCCGAACGCTCCCCCGGCGTTGTTGACCACGGCGTCGAGACCGCCCGTGGCCTCGAGGTGGGCCGCGAGCGCCGCGACCGCGGCGTCGTCGGTCACGTCGAGCGGGTACGCCTCCGCGCCGGTCTCGGCCGCGAGCGCCTCCAGTCGCTCGGCCCGACGGGCCGCGGCGACGACGTCCCACCCCTCGGCGCGCAGGCGGCGGACCGTGGCGGCCCCGATGCCGGACGACGCGCCCGTGACGAGCGCGCGACGGGTCTGCGGTGCGGTGCTGGTCATGGCCGCACCCTAGCGAGTCAGACGATCGTGAGGCTGATGGTGTGCCACCCGGTCGCGCCGTCGGGTGCGACGGGCGTCTGCTCGCCGGTCTGCACGACGCCGTCCGCGTCCGTCGCCCGGACCGCGACGAGGTGGTCGCCGGGCGGCGCGTCCCACACGAACCGCCACTGCCGCCACGTGTCGGGGCCCACGGTGTCGGCGAGCTCGGCGGTGACCCACGGGCCGTCGTCGACCCGCACCTCGACGCCGGAGATCCCGGTGTGCTGCGCCCATGCGACGCCCGCGACGACGACCTCGCCGGCCGGCAGGTCGTCCCCGGGCCGCGGGATGTCGATGCGGCTCGACAGCTTGATCGGCCCCCGCTCGGACCAGCCGCGGGGCGTCCAGTACGCCTCGTCGTCGGCGAACCGCGTGACCTTGAGCTCGGTGACCCACTTGGTCGCCGACACGTACCCGTACAGGCCCGGAACCACCAGGCGCGCGGGGAAGCCGTGCTCGGGCGGCAGCGGCTCGCCGTTCATGCCGATCGCGAGCAGCGACGTGCGCGACTCCTCGAGCAGCACGTCGAGCGGCGTGCCCGCGGTGAAGCCGTCGACGCTGCGCGAGAGCACCATGTCGGCGCCTTGTTGCGGGCGGGCGCGGACGAGGAGCTCCCGCACCGGGTAGCCGAGCCACAGCGCGTTCCCGACGAGCGGGCCGCCCACGGGGTTGGAGACGCAGGTGAGCGTCACGTGGTGCTCGACGAGCGGCAGGGCGAGCAGCTCGTCCCAGGTCAGCGTGAACGGCGCGTCGACCAGACCGGTCACGGTGAGCGACCACCCCGCGGGGTCGGGGGTGGGGACCCGCAGCGCGGTGTCGATCCGGTAGAAGGTCTCGTTGGGGGTGATGTACGGCTCGGCGCGCTCGACGCCGAGGTCCGCCCCGGGCGGCACGGGCGGCGCCGGGGTCGCGGGCGTCGGCAGGCGCAATGACTCCCGTACCGCCTGGACCGCCCGGCTCCCGGCGCTCACCGCCCGCGACGCCGCGACCGCCACCAGGGCCGCCGCCGCGCTCACGCCGCTCCAGGCGAGGAACCGCCGTCGGTCCACGCCCGTGTCAGAAGGGTGGTGGGCTCCGGCCCACTGGGTTTCTGACAGCCGCGGACCGTCCACGCCCGTGTCAGAAGAGTGGTGGGTTCTGGCCCACTGGGTTTCTGACACGACGCGTGCGGGGGCGGGCAGGCGGGCGACCAGCACGCGGAGCAGCACGACGCCGGCGCCCACGCCGACGAGCGACGGCACCGCCCACACGGCGGTCGCGCCGGGCCGGGCCGCCGCGACGACGCCGCCCACCACGCCGACCGCGGCGAGCAGCAGCGCCCCCGCGGGCGGGCGTCGCCGCTCGAGCACGCCCGCGAGCGCCGCGCCCGCGGCGAGCACCACGCCCATCGTGGCCAGGAGCACGGCCTTGTCGGCCGTGCCGAACCACGCGACCGCGAGGTCCTTGAGCCATCCGGGCACCCCGTCGACGACGGCGGCACCCGCGGCGAGCACCGGGCTCGCGGCCGGGTCCACGAACGCCGCGACGAGCTCGGCCACCGCGAGACCCGTCCCCGCGGCGACCACGCCCGCGAGCGCCGCCCAGCGGCCCGCCGTCGTGCCCATGACTCCAGCGTCCCACCGGACGCGCGCGACGAGCGCCCGCGGGCGCGGACGTCACGACTTCGTGAGATCTGCGGCGGCCGTCAGCCGACCAGCGAGTCGGCGTCGACCGTGAGGTGCACCGTGTCGCCCTCGACGCGGTCGACCTCGTCCGCCGCGGCGAACCGGTCGCCCGGGAACAGCCCCGCGGCGTCGATCTGCACGTACCCCGAGCGGATCAGGCGCTCGCGCGCCTGCTCGTGGATGTCCCGGTCGAAGAGCGCACCGGCGAACGTGTCGACGATGCCTCCGCCGCCCTGGTCCTGACCCGCGGACGTCACGGCGTCGGGGTCGCCGCCGCGCACCTCCTTGACCGTGCCGACCCTGTTCCCGGCGCTGTCGACCACGTCCACCCCCTCGCGCACCTGCGCGAGCCGGTCCTGCTCCGACATCCTCGTCCTCCCCGTGTCGCGGTCGCTGTCGAGGTCCGCCTCCACCGTCGCCGCGTCCCGGCGGCCACGCACGCCGCCTCCCGGGTGCGACGTCGCGACGGCGGACGCGGATTTCATCTCGTCGGGCCCTGGTGCGGCACGGACGGCGGCGGGAAGGTGGACTCCGGGGCACCGGATCCGAAGGAGCCCGCGATGAGCCTGACGCAGAACGACCCCGTCCCCGCCGAGCTGCTCGACACCGTCCGCACCAAGCACAGTGCCATGTGGGCGTCCGGCGACTACCCGACCATCGCGACCACGGTCATCCCCACGCTGGGCGCCACCCTCGTCGAGGCGCTCGGCGTCGGACCCGGAGACCGCGTCCTCGACGTCGGCGCGGGCACCGGCAACGCCGCGATCCCGGCCGCGCTCGCCGGCGCCGACGTCGTCGCGTCCGACATCGCGCCCGAGGTGCTCGACGCCGGCCGCCGCCTCGCCGAGGAGCGCGGCGCGACCCTGCGCTGGGAGGTCGCCGACGCGCACGCCCTGCCGTACGACGACGGCGCGTTCGACGTGACGATGTCGTGCGTCGGCGTGATGTTCGCCCCGTTCCACCGGCTCGCGGCCGACGAGCTGGTGCGCGTCACGCGCTCCGGGGGACGGATCGGCAACGTCGCGTGGACGCCGTCCGGGTTCATCGGCGAGATGTTCGCGACGATGAGGCCCTACGCTCCTCCGCCGCCCCCGGGCGCGCAGCCGCCGCCGCTGTGGGGCGACGAGGCGCACGTCCGCGAGCTGCTCGGCGACCGGCACCTGCGCGACGACGGCACGATGGGCTGGGAGTACCTGCTGGTGACGGCGACCCGCGCCTGAGGCGTACTAGGCTCGACGGCGGATCACGGGCCGGCATGTGGCCCGTCGGCGCGGCCCGCGCATCTGGGCCGCGGTTCCGCGTGACGCGAGATGACGCGTCGTTCGTCGTCCGACCGATCCCCCGGAGTCGTCGTGCCTCGTCGCGCCCCTGCCGTCGCCCTGCCCCTCGCCCTGTCCGCCGTCGTCGGCCTGCTCGCGGCCTGCTCGTCCGCCGACGCCGACGCGCCCGCCGCACCGGCCGCCACCACGGCCGGTGCCGCGTCGTCGTACCCGCTCACGCTCGACAACTGCGGCCACGACGTCACGTTCGACGCACCGCCCGAGCGCGTCGTCACGATCAAGTCGTCGACCGCCGAGATGCTGCTCGCGCTCGGCCTGGGCGACCGGATCGTCGGGTCCGCGTTCCTCGACGGCCCCGTGCCCGACTCGCTCGCCGACGCCGCCGCGGGCACGCCCGTGGCCGAGCCGTTCAGCGACGAGGTTCCCGGCACCGAGGCGGTGCTCGCGCTCGAGCCCGACCTCGTCTACGCCGGCTGGGAGTCGAACGTCACGGCCGACGGCGCAGGCGACCGCGACACGCTCGCCCAGCTCGGCGTGAGCACGTACGTCTCGCCGGCGGCCTGCAAGGGCGAGGGCTACATGCCCGACCCGCTGACCTTCGACACCGTCTTCGCCGAGATCGCCGAGGTCGGGGCGATCTTCGACGCCGCCGACGGCGCCGAGCGGCTCGTCGCCGAGCAGCGGGCCACGCTCGAGTCCGTCGTGCCCGACGACCGCGGCCTCACCGCCCTCTGGTACTCCTCCGGCAGCGACATCCCCTACGTCGGGGCCGGCATCGGCGCGCCGCAGATGATCATGGACGCGGTCGGGCTCGAGAACGTCGCGGCCGACGTGCACGACACGTGGACCTCGTTCTCGTGGGAGCAGATCATCGAGGCCGACCCCGACGTCATCGTCCTCGTCGACGCGCTGTGGAACTCCGCCGACGACAAGATCGAGCGCCTCGAGTCCAACCCCGCGACGGCGGAGCTCACCGCGGTGCGCGATCGGCGGTACCTCGTGGTCCCGTTCCCGGCCACCGAGGCCGGCGTGCGCAACGTCGACGCCGTCGTCGACCTCGCCGACCAGCTCGCGGGGCTCGACCTCGATGAGTGACGTGCGGGCGCCCCGCCGTACCACCGCGACCGGTGGTGCGGCGGTCGCGGCCGTCGTCGCGGCGGCCGTGCTCGTCGCGACCGTCGTCGTGGCCGTGACCATCGGCCCGGCCGCGCTGTCGCCCGCCGACGTGTGGCACGTCGTCGCGACCCGGCTCGGCCTGGGCGACGTGCTCGGCCACGCCGCGCCCGACCGGCTCGTCGACGGCATGGTCTGGCAGCTGCGGCTGCCCCGCGTGCTCACGGCCGCGGCCGTCGGCGCGGGCCTCGCGGTGTGCGGCGTCGTCATGCAGGCGCTCACGCGCAACCCGCTCGCCGATCCGTACCTGCTCGGCCTGTCCTCGGGCGCGAGCCTCGGCGCGGCGTGCGTCCTCGTGCTCGGCGCGACGGTCCTCCTGCCCGTCGCGGCGTTCGTCGGCGCGACGGCGGCGCTCGCCGCGACGCTGCTGCTCGCCGCGGCGGCAGGCCGCGGGGCGGGGGCCGGGACCGGTGGCCTCACGCCGACGCGGACGGTGCTCGCGGGTCTCGCGGTGTCCCAGCTCGCCGCGGCGGCGACGTCGTTCGTCATCTTCTGGTCGGCCAAGGGCGACCAGTACCGCGAGATCCTCTCGTGGCTCATGGGCTCGGTCGCGGGCGCCACGTGGACGTCGGTGGCGATCGCGGGAGGTGCGGCGCTCGTGCTCGGGACGCTGCTCGCCTCGACCGGCTCGATGCTCGACGCGTTCACCTTCGGGGACACGGCGGCCGCCGCGCTCGGCGTGCCGGTGGCGCGCGTGCGCTGGGTGCTGCTCGTCGGCGTCGCGCTCCTCACCGGTGCGCTCGTGTCGCAGTCCGGCTCGATCGGCTTCGTCGGCCTGATCCTCCCGCACGCCGTGCGCGTGCTCACCGGGGCCCGTCACCGGGCGCTGCTGCCGCTGTCCGCGCTGTGCGGCGCGACGTTCCTCGTGTGGGCGGACACCCTGGCCCGCACGGTGTTCGAGCCGCGCGAGCTGCCCGTGGGCATCGTCACGGCCGCGATCGGCGCGCCGGTGTTCGCCCTGCTGCTCTGGAGAGGACGGGCCCGCTCATGACCGTGTCCACGACGACCCGCCCGGGTCTCGCCGCCGAGCGCGTCCGCTGGGCCGCGGGCTCGCGCCTCATCCTCGACGGTGTCGACGTCGCCGCCCCGGCCGGTGCCGTCACCGGGCTGCTGGGCCCGAACGGGTCCGGCAAGTCGACGCTGCTGCGCATCGTCGCCGGGGTCCAGCCGCCCGACGGCGGACGGGTCGCTCTCGTGGGCCCCGGCTCGTCGGACGACCTGCTCGCCATGCCGCGCCGCCGCCGCGCCCGCACGCTCGCGCTCGTCGAGCAGGACGCCGGCACCGACCTGCCGATCACGGTGCTCGACGCCGTGCTGCTCGGCCGCACCCCGCACCGCGGCGTGCTCGCCGGCCCGTCCGACGCCGACCGGCGCGTCGCGCTCGCGGCGCTCGACCGCGCGGGCGCGCTGCCGCTCGCCGAACGGGACGTCGGCACGCTCTCGGGCGGCGAGCGCCAGCGCGTCCACGTGGCGCGCGCCCTCGCCCAGGAGCCGCGCGTCCTGCTGCTCGACGAGCCCATCAACCACCTCGACGTCGCCGCGCAGCTCGCGACCATGCGCCTCGTCCGCTCGCTCGCCGACGACGGCGTGACCGTCCTCGCCGCGCTGCACGACCTCTCGCTCGCCGCCGCCACGTGCGACCACGTCGTGCTGCTCGCCCCCGGCCCCACGGGCGGACGGGTCGCGGCGGCGGGGCCGGTCGACGAGGTGCTCGTGCCCGAGGTCGTCGACCCGGTGTACGGGGTGCGCACCACGGTGCTGCGCCATCCGAGCACGGGCCGCCCGGTGCTGACGTTCGACGACGCCACCCCCTGAGCGACCGCGCGCGTCCTGTCCCCGTGCGACCCGGAGTCACCCCGGAAAACGGTGTGGTGTTCCCGCGCCGTGACTCAGAGTCACGAATGTGACGCTGAGTCACGGACCCGGCACACCTGTCCGTCTCCCGCACGTGACCCACGGTCACCGACCGCGCCGGCGCACTCGCGCAGCAGCGACGCCGTCCGACGCCCGCCCCCACCGGGCCGCACCCCGACGTCGTCCACAGCTCGCTCGCCGCAGCGCCGGGACGAGAGCCGCGTCCGCCACCCTGCGCTGCATGACGACGATCCATGACATCGGCGGGCTCGTCCGCACCGTCCGGTGGGAGGCAGGGCTCACCCAGGACGTCCTCGCCGCGCGGGCCGGCGTGAGCCGCACGACGCTCACGCGCATCGAGTCGGGCGGCCGCAACCCGTCTCTGCCCATGCTCGAGCGGATCCTCGCGGCAGCCGGCAAGCAGGTACGCATCGAGCTGGACCCGCTCGACGCCGACGTCCGCGCGGCGATCGCCGCCCGCCGCGCGAGCGACGACCCGCCGGCGACCGTCGAGGCGCTCCTCACCCTGGCCGCGCTGTCCGACGAGACGCCCAACCTCAACACGCCGCCGCACCGGTTCGAGGGCGTGGCCGCGGCGTCGCTGCTGGGCGCGCCGGTGCCGGTCGACGCGGTCGACGTCGCGCTCGCTGACGTGCCGGAGACCTGGCGCTGGCTCACCGACCGCCTGTGCGACCTGTTGTTCCAGGTGACGCCGACGGGATGGCGCTCCTGGATGCCGATCGGCGGCGTCCCGCACCGTCGCGAGCTCGCGCGCATGCCGCACGACGAGGCGGTCGCGCGGTTCGCCCGTGCGACCGAGCTCGTCCGGATGCAGGTCCTCGAGGAGTGCACCGACCGGAGGTTCACGCTCACGGGCCCGTTCGACGGCCCGCCCGCACGCGTCCGGCTCGTCGAGCCCGAGGAGCTCGTCCGGGCCGTTCCGGTCGAGACCGAGCTCGGCACGATGCGCGCGCAGCCGCTCGACGAGATCCAGGTCGCCGACGGGCACACGCAGCGCGTGCTCCAGGTCCTGCGCGAGGAGCTCGCCGGGTGCGCGGCACCGGGCGCGGACGCACGATGACGGCATGCCGATGTCGAAGCGTGCCGTCGAGGCGGCGAGGCGCGTGAACCCGTACGTGCTGAAGTTCTCGGGGCGGCTCCCGCCGTGGGCCACGGTGCACCACGTCGGGCGCTCCACGGGCCGGCACTACGCCACCCCGGTCGTCGCGTTCGCCGGGCGCGAGCCGCTCGAGGTGGCACCCGGCAACCCGGTGACGCCGTCGGACGCGAGCGACGTGCTCGTCGTCGTCCCGCTGCCGTGGGGGGCCGACGTCGACTGGTTCGCAAACCTCCAGTCGGCCGGACGCGGCCGGCTCACGCGGCGCAGCACCGAGTACCGCGTGGACCGGGTCCGCGTGGTCGGTGCCGACGAGGCCGCGCGCGTCCTGCGGGGCCCCGCCCGGGCGCTCGTCCGCATCTCGCGCGTGCGCCAGCTCATGGTCGGCCGGCTCACGGCGGCGTAGCGCCCGCCGGGCCTCGGACCTCCGGCAGGAGCCTCAGCAGTCGACGTGGCCGACGGCGCACCACCGGTGCCCGACGTCGACCACGAGCCGCGACCCGTCACCGGGCCCGGCGAGGACGAACGCGCGGAACGGCAGGCGCGCCCGCACGCCCAGGCCGACGGTCGTGATGCCCTCGAAGCTGCCGGCCCACGCGACGTCGCGGAAGGTGCGGTAGCCGGTGGTGTCCACGAGGGTCCGGCCGGGGCCGACGAAGAACGAGTCGGTCGGGACGACGCCGACGCGCGCGACGACCTCGAGGCGTGCCCCGCCGTCGACCGGGACGACCTGCCCCGAGCCGTCCATGACGATCCGGCTCACGTAGCGCACCGACCAGCCGGTGAGCGGCTCGTCGATGTCGAGCACCAGCCGGTCGAAGCAGGCGTGGCGTCCGGCGCGGACGTTCGTGAGCTGGCCCGCGGACATGCCGGGGTCGCCCTTGGCGAGGGAGCCCCACACCTGCCCGCAGTAGGGATGGGCCGCCGCCGGCGGCGCCGTGAGCGCCGTCCCGGCGAGGAGCAGCGACAGGACGGACAGCCAGGTGAGGATCCGACGGCGCATGGTGCACTTCCTTCGTCCACCTCAACGGTCCTCCCGCCGGCAGGCGCCGTCAATGGCCGCGCGGCACCGCCCCGGGTGAAAGATGTCGCCGTCCGGTGCGCGGTGGACAATGACGCCATGGCTACCGACCTGTGGATCACCGGCGACGCCGAGACCGACACGCTGCTGAGCGAGGACCCGTTCGCCCTGCTGATCGGGATGCTGCTCGACCAGCAGTACCCCATGGAGCACGCGTTCGCGGGCCCGCGCAAGATCCGCGACCGGCTCGGCACGCTGGACCCGCGCGCGATCGCCGACGCCGACCCGGACGAGTTCGTCACGCTCGCGACCACTCCCCCGGCGATCCACCGGTACGGCCGGTCGATGGCGGGTCGGGTCCAGGCCGTGGCCCGCGCGGTCGTGGACGAGTACGACGGCGACGTCACGAAGATCTGGACCATGCCGGGCGCCGAGGGGCGGCCCACCGGGGCCGAGGTCCTCGCACGTCTGCAGGCGCTGCCGGGCTTCGGCAAGCAGAAGGCGCAGATCTTCCTCGCCCTGCTCGGCAAGCAGCGCGGCATCCGGCCGCCGGGCTGGCAGGAGGCGGCCGGGCACTACGGCGACGAGGGGTCGCGGCGGTCGATCGCGGACGTCACGAGCGCCGAGTCGCTGGCCGAGGTGCGCGCGTTCAAGAAGGCGCAGAAGGCCGCCGCGAAGGCGGGATCCTGACCGCTCCGGTTGCGAAGATGCAGGTCCGGCGCGCGATGGGCGCATGCCATCGAGCACCAGGGGGGCCACCGCCGTCGTACTGCTCGCCGCGGCCGGCACGACCCTCGCCGGCTGCGCCGGGCCGGGAGTCATGGAGGGCGACGCCGAGTCGGCCGTGACCGACTTCTACGCGGCGGTCGCCGCTCAGGACGGGCAGGCCGCGTGCGCGATGCTCCTGCCCGACGCCGCGGAGGCGCTCGAGAAGGACGCGCAGGCCCCGTGCGCCACGGCGCTCGTGGAGGACCCCCAGGTGGCCCCGGCGCTCGCGCACCGGGCGGCCGACGCCACCGTGGCCGAGGTGCACGTCTCGGGCACCCAGGCCCAGGTGATCACGGCGTCGGACACCGTGTTCCTCACGCGCTCGGGCGACCGGTGGATCGTCACGGCCGCCGCGTGCGAGCAACGCCCCGAACGGCCCTACGACTGCGAGGTGCAGGCATGACGACGCAGCGCATCATCTTCACGGCGACGCTCGTGCTGATCGCGGTCGGCCTCGCGCTCGCGATCGCGCTCGCGGCGGTGCACCGGTGAGCGCGGCACAGGCCAGGGGTGGCTCCCTGCTCAAGGAGAACGGCCTGAGCCTGTTCTTCGCCGCGATCTTCCTGGCCTCGATGACCGGGCAGGCGTTCGTCGGCACGGCGTACTTCAACCGCGAGCAGCTCTCCGGGGGCCTCGAGCCCGTCGGCGTGGGCGACTACGTGCTGTCGTCGTCGTACTGGGTCGACATCACGGAGAACTGGCAGTCCGAGTTCCTCCAGTTCCTGCTGTTCATCGTCGCGACGGTGTGGTTCGTGCAGAAGGGCTCGCCCGAGTCGAAGGAGCTCGAGAAGGCGGGCCGTGAGTCGGACAAGGACCAGAAGGTCGGGCGGCACGTGCAGGAGGACTCGCCCACGTGGGCGCGGGCCGGCGGCTGGAAGCTCTCGGTCTACTCGCACTCCCTCGCGATCGTCATGGGCGCCATCTTCGTCGGCTCGTGGTTCGCCCAGTCGGTCGCGGGCGCCGTCGCGTACAGCGAGGAGCAGCTGCGCAACCTCCAGGACCCCGTGACGTGGACGCAGTACCTCGCGCTGCCGGAGTTCTGGTCGCGCACGATCCAGAACTGGCAGTCGGAGTTCCTCGCGGTGCTGGCGATGGTCGTGCTGTCGATCTACCTGCGCGAGCGGGGGTCGCCGGAGTCCAAGCCCGTCGGCAGCGCCCACCAGGCCACCGGCATCCAGGGGTAGCCCCGGGCGAGCGTCGCCCCGGGCGCCTACGATTGAAGGATGAACGACGCCGGGACGAAGGACCAGGAGCGACCGGAGCACGGCCGTGGCGGCACGTACACCGTCAAGGGCCAGGAGTTCGTCCGCGACTCGCGGTACATCACGACGCGCATCACGCGCGACGGCGCCGACGGCTACCCCGTCGAGCCGGGCCGGTACCGGCTGATCGCCGCGCGTGCGTGCCCGTGGGCGAACCGGGCGATCATCGTGCGGCGCCTGCTCGGCCTCGAGGACGCGATCAGCCTCGGCCTGCCCGGCCCGACGCACGACGAGCGCAGCTGGACGTTCGACCTCGACCCCGGCGGCAAGGACCCCGTGCTCGGCATCGAGCGGCTCCAGGAGGCGTACTTCCGGCGCGAGCCGGGCTACCCGCGGGGCATCACGGTGCCCGCGATCGTCGACACGCGCGACGGCGCGGTCGTGACCAACGACTTCGCGCAGATCACGCTCGACCTGTCGACGGAGTGGACCGCGTTCCACCGCGACGGCGCGCCGCGCCTCGTCCCCGACGACCCGGACGAGCGCGCCGAGATGGACTCCGTCATGCGCCGCGTCTACACCGAGGTCAACAACGGCGTGTACCGGTGCGGCTTCGCCGGCTCGCAGGAGGCGTACGACGCCGCGTACGCGCGGCTCTGGACTGCCCTCGACTGGCTCGAGGAGCGGCTCGCGACGCGCCGCTACCTCATGGGAGACCGCATCACCGAGGCCGACGTCCGGCTGTTCACGACGCTCGTCCGGTTCGACGCCGTCTACCACGGCCACTTCAAGTGCAACCGGAACAAGCTCTCCGAGATGCCGGTGCTGTGGGCGTACGCGCGCGACCTGTTCCAGACGCCGGGCTTCGGCGACACCGTCGACTTCGTGCAGATCAAGCAGCACTACTACGTCGTGCACACCGACATCAACCCGACGCAGATCGTGCCGCAGGGGCCGGACCTGTCGGGCTGGCTCACCGAGCACGGGCGCGACGAGCTCGGCGGCAAGCCGTGGGGCGACGGCGGCACTCCCCCGCCGCCGGTGCGCGACGACGAGCGCGTCGCCCCGGGGCACAACCCGCTCTACCCCGCGGAGGCCTGAGCCGTCGGCACCGGGTGCGGCCAGCGCCCGTCGCCGTCGACCAGGTCCGCGACGTGCGCGCGGAAGTTCGGGCAGGTCGCGATGTCGTGCGCGCGGCAGGCGAGCGCGTGCTCGGTCATGTGCCGCGAGCGCTCCATCTCGGCCTGCCGCCGGTCGAGCTCGGCGAGGTGCGCGGTGAGGACCTCGCGCCGGCCCTCGGCCTCCGCGTCGAGCAGCGCCCGCACCTGGTCGAGGCTCATGCCCGCCGTCTTGGACGTGAGGATCACGCCGACGCGCACGACGTCATCGGGCACGACGGCGACACCCCGGCCGAGTTCCGCGCCGCGGCCCGTCGCGACCTGAAGAAGTACGACACCGTGGCGGTGCGCGACGTCGAGGCGGTCGAGGTGCGCGTGCTCGACGCGGACGACCGCGACGCGCAGGGCTTCGAGGTCCGCACCACGGAGGGCTCGGTGTCGGCGCGGCGCCTGCTGCTCGCGACCGGCGTCGTCGACGACCTGCCCGGAACGCCCGGCGTCGCGGAGCTGTTCGGCACGGTCGCGGCGCACTGCCCGTACTGCCACGGCCACGAGTTCGCGGGCACGCGCGTCGGGATCCTCGGTGCGGGCCAGCACATCGGGCACACCGCCGGGCTCATGGCGCCGGTCGCGAGCGCGCTCACGGTCTTCGCGGACGGCGGCGAGCTCACCGCCGACATCGCCGCCGTGCTCGAGACGCGCCGGGTCGACGTCGTGACCGAGCCCGTCGTGCGTGTCGAGCCGCACACCCTCGACGACGGCCGGCCCGGCGCGCGCGTCGTGCTCGACGGCGGCACGACGGTCGAGCTCGGCGGCCTCATGGTCGCACCGAAGCAGCGCCAGGCGGCGCCCTTCGCCGAGCAGCTGGGCCTCGAGCTGCGCGACTCGGGCTCGGTCGCGATCGACGCGTTCGGCCGCACGAGCCTCCCGGGGGTGTCCGCCGCGGGCGACCTCGCGCACTCGGCCGACTTCCCGATGGCCGTCTCGTCGGTGCTCGCCGCGGCCGCGGCCGGTCAGATCGCCGCCGCCGCCCTGGGCGCCGACCTGCTGTCGCTGGGGCGGTAGGCCACACTGGGGCCATGCTCGAGCTCGCCACCGGCAGCGGCCTGGCCCTGGCCGCGGGTCTCAACGCCTGGATCCCGCTGCTGGGGCTGGGCCTGCTGTCCCGGTACACGGACCTGGTGACGCTGCCGCCCGCGTGGGCGTGGCTCGAGAACGGCTGGGTCCTGGTGATCCTCGCGGTGCTGCTGTCGCTCGAGATGGTCGCCGACAAGATCCCCGTCGTCGACTCGATCAACGACGTGGTGCAGACGGTCGTGCGCCCGACGGCGGGCGGCATCGCGTTCGGCGCGGGCGCGACGTCGGAGACCACCACGGTCACGGACCCGGCGACGTTCGTCGAGTCGGGCCAGTGGGTGCCGGTCGTGCTCGGGATCGTGCTCGCGCTCGTGGCGCACGCGACCAAGGCGGGCGCGCGCGTCGTCGCCAACACGACGACGGCCGGCACGGCCGCGCCCGTGGTGTCGGCGGCCGAGGACGTCGGGTCGGTGGGGCTGTCGGTCGCGGCCGTGCTGCTGCCGGTGCTCGTCGTGCCGGTGCTGATCGCCCTCGTGGTGGCGGCCGTGCTCGTGTGGCGCGGCGTGCGGCGACGACGCCAGGGCCGCGGCGCGGCCTGGGCCGAGTCGACCTAGGCGAAGTCGACCAGCCCGACGAGGTTGCCCTCGGAGTCGCGGACGAATGCCTGCCACTCGTCGGCCCCGGCCGGCCCGAGGCTGTCGTCGGCGTGCGTGAAGATGACGTGCGGCTCCGACTCCACGGTCACTCCGGCCGCGCGCAGCTCGTCGAGCCGCGCGCGCAGGCCCGGGACGCGCAGGTAGACGATCGACGCCGGCGCTGCGCGTGAAGTCCGCTGCGCGTGAAGTCGGGGCGGCCTGGCGTCTAGGGTCGGGGCATGACGTCGCACCGCCTCGACTTCCTGCCGCTCGGCTCCGCCCCCCGCCCCACCACCGGGGACGACCTCGCCGCACGCCTGCGCCGCGTGCTGGTCGAGGCGGCCGGCCCCGCGGTGCAGGGGCTCGACCGGGCGCCGATCGTCGCGCAGCTCGACGGCGCCGACGTCGCGTCGCTCGAGGTCGACCTCACGGGCGTCGCGTTCGGCACCTCGCAGCACAAGCCCGACGCCCGCAGGTTCGCTTCGCCGCCGGCGGCCCGGCGCGAGGAGGCGACGGCACGCCGGGTGCGCGTCGACGCGCACCCGCTGACCGCGGTCGACCTGCCCGTCGACGTCACCGCCGAGGCCGAGGGGCTGCGGTTCGCGTGGGTCGAGGGCACGGACGGCTCGGTCGGGATCCAGCCGATCGAGCCCGACGACGCGCACCCGGTCGCCGGGCACGCGCGCGTCGCGGTGGACCGCCGCGGGCTCGTCGGCACTCTGCACGGGATCCTCGCCGTCGCGCTGTCCTCGCAGGGCGTGCAGCTCACCGACCTCGACGTGCAGATCGACTCGCACGGCCCGCGCTCGGCGAGCGTGCGCGTCGACGCCAAGGTCCGCAAGAGCTTCCTGTCGGCGAGCGTCGAGGCCGTCGCCTCGGCCGCGGTCCGCGACGACATGGTCCTCGAGGTCGGCGACGTCCGGCTCTCGAGCGGCAACCCACTCGTCGCCGCGATGCTCGGCATGGCCCGCGCCCGGGTCGAGGCCGTGGCGAACCGCCGCATCGACCTGCAGGCCGCGCTGCCGCCCGGCGTCCGCCTCGTCGACGTGCGGCTCGACGCCGGCGAGCAGCTCGTGCTCAGCGCGCGCCTGGGCTGAGTCTCCCGCCGCATCGCGCTCAGCGCACCTCGCCGGCCACCCATCGCAGGTAGTCGGGGTTCCCGCCGGTCACCGGCGTGGTCAGCACCTCGGGCACGTCGTACGGGTGCTGCCCGACGAGGAACGCCTCGAGCGCCGCGGCGCGCTCCGCCGTCGTCTTGAGCGTCGCCCGCCACTCGGTCGCGGTCTCGACCTGCCCCTCCCACCAGTACGTGCTCGTGAGCGGCCCGTCGACCTGCCCGCACGCGGCGAGCCGCGCCGCGACCGCGTCCCGCACGAGCGCGTTCGCGACGTCGTCCGAGTCCACCACCGTCACCACCTGCACGAGGTCGGTCATGGACCGACCGTAACCCTCCGGCGTCGGGCAAGCGCTTGCTGCGGCGAACCACCGTCCTGTGCTACGGTCCAGAAACCGGTTTCCCACACACGATGGAGTGAGTCATGAACCGTTCCGCCCGCCGGTCGTCCGCCGCGATCGGCTCGCTCGTCCTCGCCGGGGTGGCGTTCGCTCCCCTGCCGGCAGCCTCGGCCGACGCCACGGTCGAGGACCTCGTCTGGGAGTCGATCACCTTCGGCCAGTCGACCGACCTCAGCTTCTCGGCCAACGTGCTGCCCGAGAAGGTCGGCGTCAACCACGCCGTGCCCGACGTGCCGGGGACGGTCGAGGGCGAGATCTTCATGGAGTCGCGCGGCGGCAAGATCGCCCCGGGCCACGACGGCCTGACGTTCTACCACGTCGAGCTCGACCCGAACGAGCACAACTTCGTCCTGTCCGCCGACGTCACGCTGCACCAGCTCGGGCCGGAGACGGGCGCGAACCCCAGCGGTCAGGAGGGCGCGGGCCTCATGGTGCGCGACGTCAACGGCGGCGCCCGTCAGGACCCGATGCTGCCCGGCTTCGAGGAGGTCCCGGCGGCGTCGAACATCGCCTCGACCAGCATCTTCCGCAACGGCCCGGTCGCCCTCGTGCGCACGGGCGTCACCGAGCCGTGGGGCAGCCTCGGCAGCGAGCGCCCGGTCGTCGCCCTCGTGCCGGGCTCCAGCAGCTCGAGCTACCAGCGCTACCTGGACACCCCGGTCCGCATGACGCTCGAGCGCACCGACACCGAGTTCGTCATGACCGCCGAGGTCGACGGCGTCGAGCACAGCCACAGCCTCGTGGGCGCCGACTGGGTCCAGGACATCGACCCGGACACCATGACGGTCGGGCTGTACGCGTCGCGCAACGCGGCGGTCACCTTCTCGAACGTCGAGCTCACGCTGTCGGAGGCGAACACGCAGCCGCGTCCGGTCGCGCCCGCGCCCGTCACGCCCGTGACGTTCACCGTCACCTCGCCGCAGCACCACGGCGCGACCGCGTACCCGTTCTCCGCGCGGGCGAGCTACGACGGGACGATCGACGTCGCCGTCGACGGCGAGACCGTCGTCGAGCAGGCGACCGTGCGCGCGGGCGAGGACTTCGCCGCGACGCTCGCCCTCGCGACGGGCGGCAACGCCGTCACGGCGACGTACACGCCGACCGACCCGGCCGCGCCGAGCAGCGTGCCTCTCACGCGCACGCTCTCGGTCGACGTGCGCGAGCTCGCCGCCGGCGACGTCCTCCTCGCCGCCCCCGACGGCACGCCCGACGGCGACGGCTCCGCGGAGAGCCCGCTCGACCTCGTCACCGCGATCCGGTACGTGCTGCCCGGCCAGGCGGTCGAGCTGCTCGGCGGCACCTACGCGCCGTCGTCGAACGTCGTGATCGCCGCGCCCTACTCCGGCACGGCCGACGCGCCCAAGGCGCTGCGCCCCCACGACGGCGCCGACGTGACGATCGACGGCCGCGGCACGCTCTCGCGCGTCATCCAGCTCGACGCCGACCACTGGCACCTCAGCGACCTGCACGTGACGAGGTCGGCGTCGAACGGCGTGCGCGTCTCCGGCTCGAACAACGTCCTCGACGGCCTGCTGGTCAACTACAACGGCGACACGGGCGTCCAGCTGTCCGGCCCGGGATCGGACCCGGCGACGTGGCCCGCCCACAACCTCGTCGTCGACAGCGAGTCGCACGACAACCGCGACGCGTCCGACATCAACGCCGACGGCTTCGCGGCCAAGCTCGGCGTCGGGCCGGGCAACGTGTTCCGCGGCAACGTCGCGCACCACAACATCGACGACGGCTGGGACCTGTACAACCGCACGAACGAGGGCCCGAACTTCCCGATCACGCTCGAGGGCAACATCTCCTACTCGAACGGCACGCTGTCCGACGGCTACAACGCCGACGGGACGTCCGGCAGCGGCTTCAAGCTCGGCGGCGAGGGCCTGCCCGTGGCGCACGTGGTGCGGGGCAACCTCGCGTTCGACAACAACATGGACGGCTTCACGGACAACTTCAACCCGGGCCGTCTCGAGGTGTCGGGCAACACGTCGGTCGACAACAAGCGGTTCAACTTCATCTTCCGGATCAACCCCTACTTCACCTCGGACGAGCAGGGCGTGTTCCGGGACAACCTGTCGATCCGCACCGACTCCCCCGGCACCGACGGACGGGACTGGGTCTCCGGCGTCGTGGACGCGACGAACCTGTTCCACGACGGCGCGCGCACGGCCAGCACGAACGGGACGTTCGTCGTCGCGCCGCGCGACCTCGTCTCGCTCACCGCCCCGGCGTCGTACGCGCGGGACGACGACGGCGCGATCGTCTGGGGCGACTTCGGCCGGCCGACGTTCCGGTCCGTCCTGGCGACGGCCGGCACCGACGGCGGGCACGTCGGCGCCCTCGCGCCGGCCGAGCGCCCGGGCAAGGCGGGCACCGGCCGCTGACGCTCGCCGCTACGCCGGCTTCGGTCGGCAGCTCGGAGCTCGGTCGGCACCTCCAGGTGCCGACCGAGCTCCGACTGACCGACCGAGATGCTCGGGCGGAGAACCGGCCGCGAAGCCCTGGCTGAGCTGCTGGGGCAGGTCGGCGGCGACGTTGAGGTTCGCCTCGATGCCCGACTCGGCGGACCACGCCTCGAGGGCCTCGGTCACGGCCTGCGTCTCGGCGTCGCCCGAAGGGACGCCGTCGCTGCGGTCAGCGCGCGGCGCGGCTCGTCGCGCGCACGACGAGGTGGGGTTCGATGAGGACCTGCCGGTCCTGTGCGACGCCGGTGCTCGCGTCGGGGCTGTCGGGCCGCGCGTCGAGCTGGCCGCGCAGGAGCTCGATCGCGCGGGCCGCGACGTCGGCCACGGGCTGCGCGACGCTCGTGAGGTCGACGGCGCGCGCGACGGGCGTGTCGTCGAAGCCGGTGATCGCCACGGGCGCCCGGTCGGGCCGCGACGCCGCGAGCTCGCGCGCCGCGGCGAGCGCCCCGAGCGCGATCGAGTCGCTCACGCACACGAGCGCGGTCACGTCGTCGTCGCGCAGCACGCGGTTGGCCGCCGCAGCGCCCATGGCCACGCTGTCCTCGGTCCGCTGCACGACGGCGTCGCCCGCCAGCCCGGCGTCCGTGAGCGTCTCGAGCCACCCGGCCAGGCGGTCGTCGCCGACGCCCGAGCCCTCGGGCCAGCCGAGGAACGCGACGCGCCGGTGACCGGCGTCGAGCAGGTGCTGCGTGGCGGCGCGCGTGCCGGCGCGGCCGTCGATGTCGACCCACGGGTGGTCGTCGACCTTGTGCGGCAGTCCGTCGTCCGACGTCGACGCGCCCGGGGCACCGCCGTCGTCCCACGGCCGGCCGACCGTCACGAACGGCACGTCGTGGTCGCACAGCCACTGGGTGCGCGGGTCGCCCGCGTGGGTGTTGGCGAGCACGAAGCCGTCGATGCCCGTGGTGGCGCGCAGGGTCTGGTACTCGCGGATCTCGGCGTCGTCGTCCTCGGCCGTGAAGAGCATGACGCGCAGGCCCGCGCGCTGCGCCTCGTCGGTGAGGGCGTGCAGGAAGCGGTCGAGCACCTGGCCGCTGATGCCGTCCGACGCCGGGGGCATGCGCAGGCCGAGCACCGACGAGCGGCGGGTGCGCAGCTGGCGCGCGACGACGTTGGGCCGGTAGCCGAGCTCCTCGATCGCACGCAGCACGCGCTCGCGAGTCTCGGGACGCACGATCTCGGGCGAGTTGAGCACGTTGGAGACCGTCTGGCGCGACACGCGGGCGTGCTCGGCCACGGTCACCAGCGTCGGCCTCGACCCCTCCGCCATGCCAGCTCCCTCGCGATCCCCGGCCGGTCGACAGGCGCCCGACGGCGCTCCGTCGGCACCGTTTGAACGATCTACGACAGGACGCTATCGTGACTGCTTGGAACGTTCAAGCCGAACCCTCGCGGACCCTCCGCTCCGCACCGAAGGAGTCGCCATCATGGCCGGAGTCCAGCCCTTCCTGCACGACCTGCTGGTGACCCTGCAGGCACCGAGCCAGGTGTGGTGCGCCCGTGACGGGCAGGTCCACCCCCACGGTGCCCAGGGCGTGTACCACGCCGACGTGCGCGTGCTGAGCACCGCCGTCGTGCGCGTGAACGACCTGCTGCCGGAGGAGATCTCGGCCGGCCGCTCGGGTCCGGCCGAGCTCGAGGCCGTCGGCGTGCTGCGCATGATCGACGGCCCGGGCGCCGACCCGACGGCGATGCTGCGCCGGCGGCGCGTGCTGCGCCCGGGCGAGGTGAGCGAGGAGCTCGAACTGTCCTGCGGCACCGACGACCCGGTCTCGGGCCGTGTGACGCTGCGCCTCGCGAGCGACCTCGCGCGCATGGACGACGTCAAGCAGGGCGCCGCGACGTCGCCCCTGCCGCCCCAGGCCGTACCCGAGGGCGTGCGCTGGACGGACGGCACCGCCGTCGTCGACGTGTCCGCGCCCGGCGCGTCGGTCGAGGTCGACGACGACGGCGCGACGCTCACCTGGGACGTCACCGTGACGCCCGGCGAGGTCGTGACGCTGCGCTGGGGCGTGCGCACGCAGGTGCCGGCCGTGGTGTCGGCGCCGGCGAGCGCCGAGCCCGAGTGGTCGGTGCCCGTGGTCGCCGCGGACGACAAGCGCCTCGCTCCCCTGGTCCGCCGGTCGCTCGAGGACCTGGCGGGCCTGCGGATGAGCGCCGACTTCGCGCCGGGCGAGACGTTCGTCGCCGCGGGCGCCCCGTGGTTCTTCACGCTGTTCGGGCGCGACTCCCTGTGGGCCGCGCGCATGCTGCTGCCGCTCGGCACCGACCTCGCGCGCGGCACGCTGCGCACGCTCGCGGCCCGCCAGGGCACGGTGTCCGACGTCGAGACGGCCGAGCAGCCGGGCAAGATGCTGCACGAGGTGCGCAGCGCCGAGCTCGAGGTCGACGACGGCACGGTGCTGCCGCCCCTGTACTACGGCACGGTCGACGCGACGAGCCTGTGGGTCTGCCTGCTGCACGACGCCTGGCGCTGGGGGCTCGCGGCGTCCGACGTCGAGGAGCTGCTGCCCACGCTCGAGCGCGCGCTCGCCTGGATGCGCGACCACGGCGACAACGACGGCGACGGCTTCCTCGACTACGCCGACGCCAGCGGGCACGGGCTGAGCAACCAGGGCTGGAAGGACTCGGGCGACTCGATCCAGTGGCACGACGGCCGGCTCGCCGAGGGGCCCATCGCGCTGAGCGAGGTGCAGGCGTACGCGTACGAGGCGGCCGTCGGCGGGGCCGAGCTGCTCGACGCGTTCGGGCGCTCCGGCGGCGACGAGTGGCGGTCCTGGGCCGCCGAGCTCAAGACACGGTTCCGCGAGCGGTTCTGGTTGTCCGACGACGCCGGCCCGTACGTCGCGATCGCGCTCGACCGGCACGGCAACCCGGTCGACTCGGTGGCCTCGAACATGGGCCACCTGCTGGGCACGGGCCTGCTCGACCCGGACGAGGAGAAGGTCGTGGCCGGCCGGCTCGTCGCGCCCGACATGAGCTCGGGCTACGGGTTGCGGACCCTGTCCGCGCGCTCGAAGGGCTACTGGCCGCTGCGCTACCACGGCGGCACGGTGTGGACGCACGACACCGCGATCGCGATGCACGGCATGGCGCGCGCCGGGCTCGGCGCGGAGGCGGCCGTGCTGGCGCGCGGGCTGCTCGAGGCGGCCCAGCACATGGACTACCAGCTCCCCGAGCTGTACGGCGGCAACGCCGTCGGCGACGGCCCCGGGCCGCTGCCCTACCCGGCCGCGTGCCACCCGCAGGCGTGGTCCGCGGCGTCGGCGGTCGCGCTGCTCGCCGCGGTGCTGGGGTTGTCGCCGTCGGACGACGGCGGGCTCGACGTTGCGCCGATCGCCCCGTCGCCCGTGGGGTCGTTGCGGTTCGAGGGCGTGCGCGTCGGGTCGCGGACGTTCACCGTCTCCCTCGACCCGGCCGGGCGGGCTCAGGTCGAGGAGATGTGACGCAGAGTCACGCCCGGGAGACGGTGTGGTGTGCAGGGTCCGTGACGCTCGGTCACAAACGTGACGCAGAGTCACGGACTCGTCACGCCAGACGGTTCCCCTGAGGCCCAGTGGCATTGCTCACCAAGTGAGCAATAGACTCATGGCATGCCGCAGACCGTTCCGTTCTTCCGCTCCGAGCTCCAGGAGCAGGTGCTGCGTGAGTTGCACCGCTCCCGAGTGCCGCTCTCTGCGTCCGACGTCGCGCGCCAGATCGGGATGCCCGTGTCCACGGTCTCACGGGAGGTCCGCTCTCTTGTGGCGTCTGGTGTGCTGACATCACGGCAGTCGGGCCGTCGAACGCTGGTCACCTTGAACGACGCGTCCCCGTTCGTGCCGGGATTGCGGATGATTCTGGGCGCGACGACGACCGGGAGATTTCGTCCGTCGTCGCCGCTGGCATGGAAGGTCGCCGCGCACCGCAAGGAGCTGCGTCGCCTCACGGCGAAGTACGGCCTCCGGCGATTGAGACTCGTCGGCTCCGTCGCGCGAAACGAGGACGGCCCCGACTCCGACGTCGACCTCATGGTCGACGTGCCGCGCGGACGGAGCCTGGGCGATCTCGCCGCCTTCGCAGACGAAGCCCGAAACCTGCTCGGGGTCGATGTCGACGTCGTCGACTCCGCCTCGGTCGTCGCAGATGTAGCCCGGACTGTGTCACGCGAGGCGGTCACCCTGTGAGTCCAGCGCAGCGCAGTCCCCGCTGGCACGTCCAGCGCTCCCTCGATCACGTCGCCCGACTCCGCGCACACCTTGACCGAGGCCTCGACCTTGACGACCCGCTGCTCCATGACGCCGTCTCGATGCAGCTCATCGCCGCGATAGACGCACTGATCGCCGCGAACTCGGTGGAAGACGGAGTTGTGGCGGCAGCGTTCGGTGACGCATGGCGGCGCATGGTCGGGATGCGCAACATCTTCGTCCACGAGTACGTCATCGTCGACGTCGATCTCCTGCACAGCGCCGCGACGACGGAGCTCGACTCCCTCGAGGAGCACGCCCGGCGCCTGCTGGACATGCTGGGGTCCCACGAGTAGCCCAAGACCCGCCCGAACCATGCCCCGCACCTCGCGGTGGATGTCAGCGGCACGTGGCAGATTCGGGGCGTGCCCCATCGACCTGATGTCCCGCTCGATGTCGTCGAGCGGCTGAGTGTCCTGCTCGACTTCCCCGAGTGCATCGAGGAGGACGCCTGGACCGGCGTGCGCTGGCGCGTGCGCGGGAACACGGTGGCGCACGTGTTCGGCGGCGAGGACCAGCGCTTCCGCATCGTCTTCCGTGCGGAGCCGGAGGAGGTCGCGGCGTTCGAGCATCTCGGTGAGCCGTACTTCAGGGCCGGCTGGGGCAGCGACGTCGTCGGCATGCTGCTTGACGACCGCACCGACTGGTCGGAGCTCGCCGAGCTGCTCACGGACTCCTACTGCGTCCAGGCGCCCGCGCGCCTGGCCGCGTCCGTCGTCCGGCCGTGAGCAGACGGAACCCGCCCGTGGTGGGCGTCCACCACGGGCGGGTTCGTCGGGGCGTGCGGCCTACTGGTCCGCCAGCCACCCCCTCAGACCATCGGCAGCACCGACGAGCTCGTCCTGAGCGGCGGCGTCGGGCACCAGCCGCGGGTTGGCGGCCTGGGTCGCGAACGCCTCGAGGAGCCTGACGGCGGCGTCGACCTGACCGGCGGTGCACCGGCTCTCGGCCTGGTCGAGCGTCCTCGTCAGCACGGTCTCGCCCTGGGGGCTCACGGCACCGGTCTCGACGAGGCCGACCAGAAGCTCCCGCACCCCCTCGAACGAGGGCTCGGGCTCGACGTCCTCACCCGTCGAGATCCAGATGTTGCGGAACTCGACGTCGGAGCCGTTGTGGTGGGCCTGCAGGCCGATGTGCCCCTCGAGCGCACGGCTGCCGTCACCGGTGTAGGTGTTGACCACCTCGCCGTTGAGCGTCACCTCGTACGTCTGCCCGACGGCCCGGATCTCGTAGGTGTTCCACTCCCCGATCGGCTTGGCGAGGACCTGGTTGATCGACGCGAAGTTGTAGATCGAGCCGGTCTTCTGGGGATCGCCTCCGCCGGCGTTGTCCTCGATCTGCGCCTCGTACCCGCGCACGCTGTCGTCGGGCCGGGAGCTCCAAGCGCCCTCCCAGTCCCACGGGGCCGGGAACCGCATGAAGACGCCGGAGTTGTCGCTGGCGTTGTTCATCCGGTACTCGAGCGAGAGGTGGAAGTCGCCGAACGCCTCGGGCGTGTACCACAGCATCCCGCCGCCGCCCTGGCTCATCAGGGTGCAGTCCCCGGTCACCGCGAACGACCCGCCGCCGACCATCTGCCAGCCGTCGAGCGTCTGGCCGTCCCACAGGGCGGTGAACCCCTCGGGCGGTGCCGGAGCCTGGCACTGCTGCGGCTCCTCGGTCGTCATGCGGAACCAGTCGAAGGCCGCGTCGACGACGGGGATGGTCGAGTCGCCACCACCTCCGGAGAGCGCCGCCACCCCGACGTGCCACAGGTCGCTGCTGCCGACGCCGTACGAGCGGCCCAGCGGCGACCACTGCTCGCCGTCGGCCGAGTACTCGGCCGTGACGACCGCCCCGTCGCTGCTCAGCCGCAGCTGGAACGTCGACGGGAAGTCGGCCGGGAGGGCCACGAAGTCCGCCGCCTGGTTGCGTTCCTGACCACCCGCGACGGTGAAGAACGACATCCGGCGGGTGCCGTCGGGCCGACCCATCATCACGGCCTTGGCGAAGTGGTCGCTGTCTGCCATGAGCAGCAGGCCGGCCTGCTGGTAGCCCGTGGTGGGCTCCAGCGTCACCTGCGTCGTCACCTGCCACGGATCGCTCGGCGCGGGCTGCAGAACGAGGTTGGGCGCGTCGAACTGGCTTCCGTTCAGCTCGCCGTGCGCGGTCGGCAGGACCAGCCGGCCGCCCGTGACCTGGTACCCGTCCGGATCATGATGGAGGGTCGTGCACCACCGGCCGAGGTCCAGGCTGTCGCCGTCGAACTCGTCGGATCCCGCCCGTTCGCAGACCGGGAGCGGCTCCCCGACGGTGATCCGGACGCCGGCCGAACCCTTCCGCCCCTCGGCGTCGGTGACGGTCAGCACGGCCAGGTACTCGCCGGCGGTCGTGTACACGTGCTCGGCGTCGGCACCGGTAGCCGAGGCGCCGTCCCCGAAGTCCCACTCGTACGAGACGATCTCCTGACCGACGGGGCTCGTGGCCGTGCCGGTGAGCTCCACCGCGAGCGGTGCGCGACCCTCGGTCACGGACGCGTCCACGGTCACCCGCGGGGCGCTCTGGTCGGCGACGCCCGCGCCTTGGAACTCCATCCAGTCGAAGGCGAGCAGGTCGGGCCCGCCCTCGGTCCAGGCAGGGTTGCGGAACACCGCGTAGAGCGTGAAGGTCTCGCCGGGATCCTCCAGCTCGGCCGTGACCTCGACGACGGTGTTGTAGTCGCCGGTGACCGGGACGGTCGCGGTGCCGAGCAGGTCGCCGTCCGGGGCGTCCCGCCGGAACTCGACGGTGCCACCGAGACCGCCCGACGAGACGCCGAGCGTGACGGCGTCGATGTTCGCCAGGTTGACCGGCTCGTAGCGGACCCAGTCGCCGTCGGTGATGTCTCCGATGCGTGCGCCGCCGCTCGCCTGGTCGCGGTCGTAGACGCCGACGCCGCTCGCGTCGCTGAAGTGCTCGGCCTCCGTCCGCTTGGGGTTCAGGCGCAGACCGTCGCTGCCCGTCAGGGGCGTCACGCCGGGTGCCCCCTTGTCGGTGTACGAGCTCTCGAGCACGAAGTAGAGGTCGGTCTCCACGTCGTGGCCGGCGTCCGGGAGGATGGTCACCGAGCCCTCGCAGCCCGTGTAGTTGTCCACCGGGTGCGCGTGCGTGTCGTGGCCGAGGAAGGTGCTCGTGTCCACCTCCTCGCACGCGATGGTGCCGTCCGCCGTCGAGCCGTCCTCGGCGTCGTCCACGACCACCTCGTAGTCGAACGTGTCGCCCCAGTCGTAGAACCCGCCGTGGGGTGGCCACTGGAACGCGACCTCGGGTGCGGTGTTCCCGGCCGCGATCCGCACCGCGGCGACCGAGCTGCGGCCCATCGAGTCGGTCACGGTCAGGAGTGCCGTGTGGTTGCCCGCGTCCACGTACGTGTGGGTCGGGTTCGCCTCGGTCGACGTAGCGCCGTCGCCGAAGTCCCAGTGGTAGGTCATCTCGAGCCCCGACGGGTGGACGGTGCCCTCGCTGGAGAACGCCACCTCGAGCGGCAGCTGGCCCGACGACGGCGTACCGCTCGCCTGGACGCTCGGCGGGCGGTCACCGCCGACGTAGTCGATCCGGTAGATGCCGGCACCCTCGTTGCGGTCACCACGCCCCGCTCCGGAGCCTGCCCCGAAGTCGATGACGTACAGCGACCCGTCCGGGCCGAACTCGGCCTCGAACGGCCCCCGGAAGTCCCACGAGTCGAGGAACGGGTTGATCGACAGCAGGTCGCCCGCGGATGCCGGGGCGAACCGCTCGTCGGCGAACTGCAGGTCCTCCTCGACCAGCGTCACCGTCTTGTAGAAGTTCCGGGTGTACTCGAAGACGGTCCACTTGCCGTGGTAGTACTCGGGAAACTTCGTGTCGGAGTCGAGCTCCGGGTCGTACTCGTAGACCGGCCCGCTCATCGGCCCGGCGCCGCCGGTGCCGAGCTCGGGGAACTCCTCCGACAGCGCGTAGCCGTACCAGATGTGCGCCTCCTGCGCGGGCGGCAGCTGCTGCAGGCCGGTGTTGTGCGGCGAGTCGTTGACCGGCCCGCCCTCGCAGTCGAACGGCTCCCCGGACTCCCCCGTGGCGAAGTCGTAGTCGATGTACGGCTTGTTGTCGCCGGCGCAGTGCGGCCAGCCGTAGTTGCCCGGCTCGTCGATGACGTTCCACTCGACCAGACCTTCAGGTCCGCGCTCGGGGTTCGGCTGCCGCGCGTCCGGCGCGTAGTCCCCGACGAGCAGGGCTCCGCTGATCGGGTCGACCGAGATGCGGAACGGGTTGCGCAGCCCCATCGCGTAGATCTCCGGCCGGGTCAGCTCGGGGTCCGACGTCTCCGGCGGGAACAGGTTCCCCTCCGGGATCTCGTAGCCACCGTCGTCGGTCGGGGTGATCCGCAGCACCTTGCCGCGCAGGTCGTTGGTGTTCGCCGACGTCGCCTGCGCGTCGTACGGTGCCCGGCCCGGACGCTCGTCGATCGGCGCGTAGTTGTCGGACTGCGAGAAGTCGGTGTTGTCGCCCTGGGCGATGTACAGGTTGCCGTCAGGGCCGAACTGGAGCGAGCCGCCCATGTGGACGTTCGCCAGGCCCACGTCGCGCCACGTCGGGAACTCGAGCATCCGCTTCTCCGACTCCATGTCGAGCACGGACGTGTCGAAGTCGAAGGTGAACCGCGACACGTTGACCCGTGCGACGTCGGGATCGGAGTACGCCGCGTACAGCCAGCCGTTGTCGGCGAAGTTCGGGTGGAGCGCGAAGCCGGTGAGACCGTCGGAGTGCCGTGCCGTGCTCAGCCCGAGCTCGAGGTCGCCGATCGTCGTGACCTCGAGCGTCTCCTGGTCGATCATCTTGAACTGGCCGGTGCGCTGGATGTAGACGACCCGCCCGTCGGGCATGACGTCGAGCTCGAACGGGTCGGCGAGGTCGTCGGTCAGGAGGGTGCGCGCGAAGCTCGCGTCCACGGTCGCGCCGCAGTCGCCGGGTTCGACGCCGGCGGCCCACTCGATGCCGCCGAGCAGGTGCGAGACGAACTCGGGCTCCTGGAACGACGACGGGTCGTGGCCGCCCGCGGTGTACCACGACCGGCCGCCGTCGTAGACCTGGCACCACGAGTACGGGTGGTCCACACCCATCTCCATGCCGGGGATCCCGTCCCGCAGCTTGATCTGTGCCAGGACGTGCACGTCGCCGGTCGGGTTGGTCCCGAAGTTGTACCACTCCTCCGAGCGCTCCCAGAGCTGCGGCAGGTCACGCGTCGACGGATGGACCTGGTCGAGGACCTTGATCCGGCCGGGGTACGTGCCACCCGTCTCGCTGAAGTCGGGGTGGTGGGAGAAGATCGCGCCGACCAGCCCCTCGTACCACTCCCAGTCGCGCTCGCTGGCGGTCGCCGCATGGATGCCCGCGAACCCGCCGCCGCCCTGGATGTAGCGCTGGAACGCCGCGCGCTGCTCGGCGTCGAGCAAGTCCCCGGACTCCGGGGTCGAGTTCGTGTTGTTGAAGATGACGACGTCGAACGTGGCCAGGTCCGCGTCGGTGAACATCGAGGCGTCGTCGTCGATCACGACGTCGAAGTCGTGCTCCGCGCCGAGGCTCTCGATCAGCGCCTCACCCGCCGGGATCGACTCGTGGTGGAAGTTCGTCACCTTGGAGAAGACGAGTGCCCGGAAGCGTGATTCCTCGTCCGCCTCCGTCGCGACCTCCCCCGCGATCGGGGCTTGGCCTTGTAGGTCGTACGCGGCACCTGGGACCGTCGATCCCACGAGCGCCGCTGCTGTCAGGGATGCGACGAGAATGCGCCGGTGCATCACGCCTCCTTAAAAGTGTGGTCCGCCTCGTTGCGGTTCCATGGAAGGGGCATTGCCCGACGAAAGTAGGTTTGCGGCGTGAAACGGGTCAACGAGTTGCCGCCACTTGCCCGCCACCTCGCCGAGTGACGACAGACGCGCGCGGCCACGGCTGAGCCGCAGACGGATCGTGGCGGGCGCGGGGCAGGGCGACAGACTGACGGACCGCAGGCAGTGCGGCGGCGAGTCCGGCGCGGAGTTCATGGGCCGCGTGCGGGACGCGTTCACCCGCATCACCACCGCGCACGGCGACACGGACGACGATGCGCACGTGCTCGTCGTCGGGCACGGGCTCGCGCTCGGTGCGTACCTGTGGACCGTGGACCCGAGCGGGCTCTCCCGCTGCCGAACGCGTCCGTGTCCACGGTCGAGGTGTCCGACGGCGTGGCTCGCGTCGTGGCCGCAGGTGTCGACGTCGCAGGGCACGGGTCGGTCGCGGCGCGTCCGGCGCTGGTGCCGGCAGTCGCTGCCACCGCCTGACCGGCGATGTCGGAGGGCAGTGGCAGGTTGGCGACGTGCCCGATCGACCTGATGTCCCGCTCGACGTCGTCTAGCGGCTGAGCGCCCTGCTCCACTTTCCCGAGTGCGTCGAGGAGGACGCCTGGACCGGGGTGCGCTGGCGCGTGCGCGGAAACACCGTGGCGCATGTGTTCGGCGGCGAGGACCAGCGCTTCCGCATCGTCTTCCGTGCGGAGCCGGAGGAGGTCGCGGCGTTCGAGCATCTCGGTGAGCCGTACTTCAGGGCCGGCTGGGGCAGCGACGTCGTCGGCATGCTGCTCGACGAGCGCACCGACTGGTCGGAGCTCGCCGAGCTGCTCACGGACTCCTACTGCGTCCAGGCGCCCGCGCGCCTGGCAGCGTCCGTCGTCAGGCCGTAACCGTAACTGTCGCGATGAAAGACAAGAGCCCCGTCACGCGCCTGACACGTGTCTCGCGCTCAGGCCAGTCCGGCTCGCTCGCCCGGATGAGAATGGTGCGAGGCGGAGTCTGGCCAAGAGTCTGCCCGTCGGGCGTGCTCACCCCCTCCGCGAGAGGTGCCGGCCGTGCTGTTCGCGCGCAGGTCGGTCCAGGTCTCCATGCGCAAGGAGCGCCAGACGACTGGCACGCTAGAGCGGTGGAGTCGTACCTGCTGGTCGTCGGCGATCGCGAGGCGCTGGGCTGGATCCTGACCGAACGCCGCACCGCGTTCCCGAGCGCCGGGCGGTCGGAGGTGGCTGCGTTGCGGCCAGGCGACGAGCTGTTCCTCTACACGACCCGCGGCTGCTTCAAGAACCCGACCCGTGACCGTGGCCGGATCATCGGCATCGCTACGGCCGCAGGCCCGGTGACTCCGTTGGACGAACCTGCTCGTTTCGGCGACCGCACCTTTCCCGTCGGCTGCCGACTCGACCTCGGCGACGTCGCACCCTTCGGGCGGGGCCTCGAGCTTGCTCCGCTCGTCCCGCGGCTGTCTGCGTTCGACGGCGCGGGCGACGCCTGGTCGATCCGCCTTCGCCGACCGTTGGTGCACCTTCCCGATGCGGACGCGGACCGGATCCGCGCCAGACTCGACGATGTCACGGGGCCGGGCAACCTCGGCGAGTACACCCGGTGGTACGCAGCGAGCTCGACCCGGTGATGCGCCGCACCGCGCACGATCGGGTGAAATTCCGCGTCCTGAGCTCGCAATGACGCGGTATCGCGACAGCCGGCCACAGACCGCTTCGTCCAGTAGGTACGATCCGCGAAGGGTGACTGAGTCACCCTTCGGCTAGGACTTTTCGAGGTGAACCTACGTGACGGCAACGACCGCCGCTTCCCCCGACGCAGCTCCCGCGACCTTCTCGGCCGCACCGGGATCGGTCGTGATCGTGCGGGACGAAGAGTGGCTCGTGACGCAGGTGGAGCCCACGACGGACGGGCACTTCGTCCACGTCCTCGGTCTGTCGGAGCTCGTCCGCGACACGGTCGCCACGTTCAGCACCGCACTTGACACGATCCAGGTCGCGGACCCCACGAGGACGAAGGTCGTCGCTGACGGCTCACCCCACTACCGGCGGTCGCGCCTGTGGCTCGAGGCGATGCTGCGCAAGACGCACGTGCCCATCGCGGAGAAGAGCCTCACGGTGAGCACCCAGGCGCTGGCGGACCCGCTGCCGTACCAGTTCGCGGCGGTCCGCAAGGCGCTGGACCCGGACAATCTCCGTCCGCGCATCCTGCTCGCCGACGCCGTCGGCCTCGGCAAGACGCTCGAGATCGGCATGATCCTCAGCGAGCTCGTCCGCCGCGGCCGCGGCGAGCGCATCCTCGTCGTGACGCCCAAGCACGTGCTCGAGCAGATGCAGTTCGAGCTCTGGACCCGCTTCGCTCTTCCCTTCGTGCGCCTCGACTCCACGGGCATCCAGCGCATCCGGCAGAAGCTGCCGGCGAACCGGAACCCGTTCGCGTTCTTCAAGCGCGTCATCATCTCGATCGACACGCTCAAGTCGGACAAGTACGTGGCCCATCTGCGCAAGCACCGCTGGGACGCCGTCGTGATCGACGAGTCGCACAACGTCACCAACAGCGCCACACAGAACAACCGCCTCGCCACGCTCCTGGCGCAGAAGACGGACGCGCTCATCCTCGCCAGCGCCACCCCGCACAACGGTGATCCGAAGTCCTTCGCCGCGCTCATCCGCATGCTCGAGCCGAGTGCCGTGAAGCCGGACGGCGTCGAGCTCGACGAGGAGCAGGTCAAGCGCCTCATCATCCGCCGACACCGCCACTCCCCGGACGTCGCGAGCGTCGTCGGCTCGGACTGGGCCGAGCGCAAGGAGCCTCAGAACCGGCTGGTGAAGGCGTCGCCCATCGAGGAGGAGATCGCCCAGGAGCTCGAGGACACGTGGCTCTGGCCCACCGGCGGCCGCAGCCCGTACTCGGGCAAGGGTGGCGCCACCCTCTTTCCCTGGACCCTCGCCAAGGCGTTTCTCTCGTCCCCGGCTGCGCTCGAGGAGTCGGTCCGCAAGCGGATGCGTGTGCTCGACGGCGGTGCGTCCGCCGAGGACGACGTCGAGGAGATGATGCGGCCGACGGACGACGCGGACGACACCTCGACCGACGGTGTGGCGGAGGATCTCGCACCCACCGGGACCGCCACGGCGTCGGCCGAGCGCGCCGCCTTGCAGCGCCTGCACGACCTCGCGAAGCGTTCCCTGGTCGAACCGTCCGCCAAGTACGAGGCCCTCGTCGAGCACCTCACGACCATCGGCGTCGCGAAGGGTAGCGAGCGCCGTGCCGTCGTCTTCGCCGAGCGCGTGGCCACGCTGGAGTGGCTGGCCACGAAGCTCCGCAAGGATCTGGGGCTCACGGACCAGAACGTCGTCGTGCTGCACGGCGGCCTGTCGGACGTCGAGCAGCAGGAGATCGTCGAGTCGTTCAAGCTCGCTTCCTCTCCGATCCGCGTGCTGGTCACGGGCGACGTCGCGTCCGAGGGCGTGAACCTGCACAGCCACTGTCACCACCTGGTGCACTACGACATCCCGTGGTCGCTCATCCGGATCGAGCAGCGCAACGGCCGTATCGACCGGTACGGTCAGCGCCACCGGCCCGAGATCGTCACGCTGCTCCTCGACCCGCAGAACACCCGGCGGTTCGGCGGAGACATCCGGGTGCTGACAAAGCTCGTCGAGCGTGAGCACCACGCGCACAAGGCGCTCGGTGACACCGCCTCCCTGATGGGCCAGTACAGCGTGAAGGCCGAGGAGAAGGCGATCGCAGAGGTGCTGCGCGAGGCGAAGTCGCTCGACGACGTGGTCGCCGACGTCGAGGACGTCAAGGCCGACGACGGTCCCGCCGGCCTGCTCGCCCGTCTCTTCAGCACCGCGCCGACCACCGAACCCGCCCAGGCCGCGGTCGAGCCGGCCGAGACGGACATCGAGGTCGGCGCAGGCACCGGCGTCTACGACGACGACCTCGCCTTCCTCAAGGACGCGCTCGACGAAGCCCTGGCGAATCCTGGCGCGCCGCCGCCGAACGGCGTCGCGTGGACGCACCACGCCCGGCAAGGCCTGGTCACGATGGACCTCAGCGGGCGCAGGACGGCGGACCTGCGGCAGCGCTTCGAGGTGCTTCCGCAGTCCTACCTGCAGAGCCGCCGGGTGACGGAGAAGCTCACGCTCGCCACCACGGTCGACCGCGGCCGGCTCGAGCTGGAGCAAGCGAAGAACTCACAGCTCGAGGACTCGACCACCTGGCCGGCGGGCCACTACCTGGCTCCGCTCCACCCGATCCTCGACTGGGCGTGCGACCGCGCCCTCGCTGCCGAGGGCATGAGCCGCGACTCGGTGTTCGCCGTTCGGGGCGGCGTGGAGCACCTGACGGTGCTCATCCAGGCCACGCTCACCAACACGCGCGGGCAGGTAGTGGCGACGTCGTACCTCACCGTCACCTTCCCGACGGGCACACCGTCTCTCCCCCTCTCGCAGGCGCACGAGTCCGCTCCCGCGGCCATCGCGTCGCTCGCGCTGAGCACGACGAACACCGGTGCGCTCGACGGGGTGGAGAACCTCCAACCGTTCGTCGCCGCCGCCGTGAGGTCGGCGGAGGTCCAGGTCGACGATCAGATCGCCGCGATCAAGAGCGAGACCGCCGAGCGCGTGCAGGGTTGGCTGCAGCGGACTCAGCGCTGGCGCATGCAGGCGTCGGCTCTGATGAGCAGGGAGGTGGCCGCCGGGCGCGCGCGCATCACCGAGCGTCAGTCGGGCGTCGACGAGGAGACGGCGCTCGCCAGGCAGATGGAGCCGAGCCGGACGCTGCTGCGCCCGCTGCTGGTGGTCGTACCGCAGGACTTCGAGGGAGAGAACTGATGCCCACGAGCGACGCGATCGTCGTCGGCGAGGACTGGATCAGCGAGCACTACTTCGGCTCGGACAGCACGAAGCAGTCCTTCCAGGCGCACGTGCTCGACCGCCGCAAGGCGTGGGACGCCGCCGAGAAGGACGGCGAGGAGACCGCGCGCAGGCGGTTCGTCAGCGCCCGCGGGGCCCTCCTCGGGATGCTGTCGCAGCTCGGCGAGGAGGGAGGCCGGTATGCGCTGCTGCCCGACCTGTACGCGGAGCTGCGCCGCGTGCTCGGCTACGCCTCGGTCGCCTACCAGCGCAAGAAGGTCGGGCCCGTCGAGTGGGTGCACGCGACCGGCCTGGACCAGGCCGCGGCGCCGCTCGTCATCGTCGAGGCGATCGCCGTCAAGGACGTCGAGAGCCTGCTCGCCAAGGGTGACCCGATCAAGCCCGCTCGCCGCGACCGGACGCTCCTGGAGCCCTACGAGGTCGACGAGAAGACGGAGATCTTCTCGGTCGCCCGGCTGCTGTCGCACCTTTTCGTGCAGGAGGACGCACCGGATTTCGCGCTCGTGCTGGCCGGCGGGTGGCTGCTGGTCGCGGAGAAGGAACGCTGGGCCGAGGGTCGCTACCTCGCGGTCGACCTGCAGCTCGTCGCGGAGCGCGCGGACGACAAGCGCGGCGGCGAGACCGACCGCGCACTCACCTGCCTCGAGGCGGCATCGCTGGCCCCCGACTCCGAAGGCAATCTGTGGTGGCCCACCGTCCTGGACGAGTCTGTCAAGCACACCGTGGGCGTCTCGAAAGACCTCCGTGAGGGCGTGCGGCTGTCGATCGAGATCATCGCCAACGAGGTGGTCCGACGTCGGGCGGCACAGGGCCTCGAACCGCTGCCGCAGAGCGAGGCGCAGAACCTCGCCCGCCAGTCGCTGCGCTATCTGTACCGCATCCTCTTCCTCCTGTACGCCGAGGCCTCCCCCGAGCTCGGCGTGCTTCCCGTCGGCGAGCCGGCGTACGAGCAGGGGTACAGCCTGGATCGGCTGCGCGAGCTGACGCTCGTCGAGATCGCCGGACCGCGGGCCATGGAGGGCACGCACCTGTACGAGTCGCTCGCGACGCTCTTCCACCTCGTCGACCAGGGGCACGACGGGGCGGCGGGCGAGCACCGCGAGGGGTCGGTCGACGGCGAGATCCAGCGCGTCGACGACGGCGAGGACGGCCTCACGTTCCAGCCGCTGCGTGCGGACCTCTTCCTGCCCCAGGCGACGAAGCTCATCGATGAGGTCGGCCTCGGCAACGCCGCACTCCAGAAGGTGCTACGTCACCTGCTGCTGAGCAAGGAGTCCAAGGGCAAGGACCGCGGGTTCATCTCGTACGCCGAGCTCGGCATCAACCAGTTGGGCGCGGTCTACGAGGGCCTGATGTCCTACACCGGCTTCTTCGCCGAGGAGGACCTGCACGAGGTCGCGAAGGACGGGAACCCCGAGAAGGGCTCCTGGGTCGTCCCGGTGACCCGCTCGCAGTCCATCGCCCCCAAGGACTTCGTGCGTACGCCGGACGAGGTGACGGGCGAGCTCAAGCCGGTGGTCCACGAGAAGGGCACGTTCGTGTTCCGGCTCGCGGGTCGGGAGCGGCAACAGTCCGCCTCGTACTACACGCCCGAGGTGCTCACCCGGTTCACGGTGTCGCAGGCGCTCGTCGAGCTCATCGGGCCGGACGAGGTGAAGGAAGGCTCCGTCGAGTGGGAGGGCCGCGAGGTCCCCCGGAAGATGTCGGCCCGCGAGATCCTCGACCTCACCGTGTGCGAGCCGGCTCTCGGCTCCGGGGCGTTCGCGATCGAGGCCGTGCGCCAGCTCGCCGCCGCATACCTGCGTCGTCGGCAGGAGGAAACCGGCGTTCGCATCGACCCCGACGCGTACGCGACCGAGCTCCAGAGGGTCAAGGCGTACATCGCCCTGCACAACGTCTACGGTGTGGACCTCAACGGCACCGCCGTCGAGCTCGCCGAGATCTCCCTGTGGCTCGACACGATGGGCAAGGGCCTCCAGGCACCGTGGTTCGGTCTGCACCTGAAGCGCGGCAACTCGCTCATCGGGGCACGGCGAGCGGTGTATCGCCGCGACCAGCTCGCCAAGAAGGCGTGGCTCACGGCCGTCCCCGCCGACGTGCCGCTCGCGCCGTCCGACGCCGACCGTGCCGCCGGACGCTCGAGCTCACTGGGCGACGTCGGCGGGCGCATCCACCACTTCCTGCTCCCCGCCGCAGGGTGGGGCAGCGCGGTCGAGGCGAAGGAGGCCAAGGAGCTCGCTCCTGAAGCACTCGCCCGACTCAAGGCCTGGCGCAAGGCGGTGCTCGTCACGCCGTCCAAGAAGCAGGCAGACGAGCTCGTCAACCTCGCCCACCGCGTCGAGGCGCTCTGGGACCTGGCACACCAGCGGCTCCGCATCGCCGAGGATCAGGTCCGGCGGTCCATCGAGGTCTGGGGTGCGGACGACCTGCCCGTCGGCGGGGCCGTCACGCGCGAGCAGATCGAGGCCGCGCTCGCCGACGCTCGAGGCGCCTACCAGCGGCTGCGGCTGGTGATGGACGCCTGGTGTGCGCTGTGGTTCTGGCCGCTCACCGACGCAGTGACCCGAGTTACGGGCGACGACGGCGAGGAGGTTCTGACCGAACCGCCGGACCTGGACGAGTGGATCGCTGGCCTGCGTGCGGTGCTCGGCGTCCACGCCGAGACCGGCGCATCCGGTCGTGGGAGGAAGTGGACCGGCGGGAACCAGACCTTTGCGACCACCGCCGACTGGGACGAGCTCAACGAGGCGGAGGAGCTCGAACTCTCGTTCGCCGGTGTGCAGCCGCCCGAGCGAGTGCTGCGCGACCACCCGTGGCTGGTCGTCTGCCAGCGGGTCGCCGAACAGCAGGGCTTCTTCCACTGGGAGCTCGACTTCGCGCCGGTGTTCGCCGCGTGCGGTGGCTTCGACCTCCAGGTCGGAAACCCGCCGTGGGTCCGGCCCGACTTCGACGAGGCTGCTGCCCTCGGTGAGCATGAGGTGGCGTTCGCGCTCGAAGGGAAACTCGCGACGTCACGCGCGAGTGAGTTGCGCAGCGCCATTCTTGCCACTCCGGCCGCTCGGAACTTCTACCTCGACTCATTGACCGCGACGATCGCCACCCGCGAGGCCGTGTCCAGTTCGAACGAGTACCCACACCTCGTCGGCCTCCGTGCCGATCTATACCGCTGCTTCATGGAGCAGACGTGGCGCCACAAGTCGATACGAGGGACAACAGGCCTAATCCATTTGGAGTCTCACTTCACCGACGAAAAGGCGGGTAAACTTCGCGCCGCAACATACTCACGACTGCGGCGTCACTGGTACTTCAAGAACGAACTCAAACTATTCGCCGAGACCCACCATGACATGAAGCCATGGGGCGTTCATGTCTACGGCTCCCCCGGTGAGCCTAATTTCCTCCAGGCTGCTTGGATATTCCATCCAGACACCATCGATCGATCTCTCTCCCACGACGGCAGCGGCGCGGAGCCAGGTCTCAAAGACCTCGACGGGGCCTGGGAAGTGCGACCACATCGCGACCGGATAATCAAGGTCGACGAAGGCGTTCTCGCCACCTGGTGGCGAACCATTGAAGACGGCAGCACCCCCGCAATTGAAAGTCGAATGATCTACACTGTAAACCGATCTACCGCAGATGTGCTAGGTAAGCTATCTGGTGCACACCGCATTGCAGGTCTACGCGCCCAGTTCTCGCAAGGATGGAACGAAACCACGGACTTCAAGAAAGGTCACTTCGAGAAGGACTGGGGAAAGCCAGAGTCTTGGGATGACGTAATCATCCAGGGTCCGCACATCCACGTCGCAAACCCTGCATATAAGTCACCCAATGCAACCATGGCAAACAACCTCGACTGGTCGACAGTCGATGCCGAAACGCTCGACGCGAAGGCGATCCCTACGACGTCGTACAAGCCGCGCGGCGACCGCAAGGCGTACGACGCTGCGTACACGCACTGGACGCGGCAGGTCGTGATGGGCCGGGACGGCGAGCCCGTCGACGGGTCCCCTACCGTAGACCCGAAGTACGTCCGCCACGTCGAAACCGCCATCCGGGCCGACGGAACCACCGTCCGGACCGAGACAGTCTCCGCCCGCGCCTTCTACCGCCTCGCCTGGCGCCGCATGGCTGCCAACACTGGTGAGCGAACTCTGATCCCCGCATTGGTACCGCCAGGCTCCGCCCACATGCACCTCGTCTACTCAGCCGCACTGACGGACGGGCCGCAGTCGGATCTCGTGCTGGCGGCTGCCAGTTCTCATTCGCTCATCGCCGATTTCATGGTTCGCGTCGCGCCGAAGAGCGACATCATCTACTCGACCTTCAACCGCCTCCCGCTGCCCGATAGCCGGTCTCGTCGTCAGCTTGCCATCCGGACCCTACGCCTGAATTGCGTCACGGAAGGTTATGCCGACCTGTGGGCCGAGTGCTACGACCCGGCCTTTCGCGACGACTCGTGGACCGGCCTCCCACACCGCACGGGCTGGGCCGACCTCGGTGACGTCGGCCCGGAGTGGACCCCGGACACACCGCTGCGTCGGGCTGAGGACCGCCGTCAGGCACTGCTGGAGATCGACGCCCTGGTGGCGTTGTCCCTGGGCCTGACCGCCGACGAGCTCTGCACTATCTACCGCACCCAGTTCCCGGTGCTTTACGGCTACGACCGCAACCGCGACCACTACGACGAGAACGGCCGCCTGGTTCCGAACAGCGTCCTGACCACCTGGCGCAAGAAGGGCGGCAACAACGGCAGATTCTCGGAGGACGAGCTCACCGCAGTGCACCCGGGCAGTGGTGTCGCCTATACCTACGAGCTTCCGTTCCAGACCCTCGACCGCGAGGCCCACATGCGGCAGGCCTACGCGGAGTTCGAGCGCCGCCTGGCCGCGCAGACCGGGGCGTCGACATGAGCGAGCTCCTGCCGGTCGCGCAGGCCGAGTCGCTGCGCGCCCACCTGCTCGAGTACCTCGGCACGACGTTCTCGCTCGCCGACGCGGGCACGCGCGCCTCGCTCGAGGACTTCCTCCGCTCGCCGTCGACCGGGCTCTTCCGTGGCCCGTACGTGCGCCTCCGTCTCCCGTTCCGGCCGGCGGACGACGGGTGGCGGGACCGCCTCGAGTGGTACGAGGGCTTCCCGCCCTACGGCCATCAGGCTGCGGCGTTCCGTCGGCTCTCGAGCCTCGGACCGGACGGATCGCTCCGGCGTCCGCAGCCGACACTCGTCACCACGGGCACGGGCTCGGGCAAGACGGAGTCGTTCCTGTACCCGATCCTCGACCACGTGCTGCGGGCCAAGCGCGCCGGCGTGAGCGGTATGAAGGCGATCATCCTTTACCCGATGAACGCGCTGGCCAACGATCAGGCCAAGCGCCTCACCGAGCTGCTGACGACCAAGGACGGGCTCGCCGGCGTCACCGCCGCGCTCTACACCGGCCAGCAGGGACCCGAGCGCACCAGGGTGAGCGCCGCCGGGCTCATCACCGACCGGTCGGTCATCCGGGACAGCCCTCCCGACATCCTGCTGACCAACTACAAGATGCTCGACCAGCTGCTCCTGCGGCACGCCGACGCCAAGCTCTGGTCCGCGAGCGCCCGCAGCCTCCAGTACTTGGTGCTGGACGAGTTCCACACCTACGACGGCGCACAGGGCACTGACGTCGCGATGTTGATCCGCCGGCTTGGCCTCGCGCTCAAGTCGCACTGGCCGAGCGATCCCGACGGGCTGGCGGCCGCCGGCCTCGCACCGGAGGACGTCCGGCGCCCGCTCGGCATCGTCACCCCCGTGGCGACGTCGGCGACGCTCGGCGACAAGGGCGACCCCACCGCGATGCTCGAGTTCGCCCGAACCGTGTTCGGCGAGGAATTCGGTGAGGACGCCGTCGTCACCGAGTCGCGCCTGCCGCTGGCGGAATGGGTCGGGTCCGCACCCGAGGACGTCGCGGCGCGCCGTCTCGTGCCCATCGACGTCGACCCGGTCGTCGCTGACGTCCTGGGCCAGGCGCTCGGCGGATGGGAGCAGGATCGGCTCCCACGGCTGAGTGACCTCGACCCGGACACGCTCACACGAACCGTGCTGGCCCACCTGTACCGGAACCGGCCGGAGGGAGCCGAGGCGGGCGACGTGGTCGAGCCCGCCTGGGAGGTCCCGGATCTCACCGACGATGATGGCGATGCGCTCCTGACGCTCGCCAAGGCCCATCCGCTGGTCGGCTGGCTGATCGAGCACACGCGCGATGCCACCGATCTTGCCGAGCTGGCCCGCATCATGCCTGGCCGCTTCATGGACCCGAGCTGGCCCGCGCGCGCAGAACAGGTGCTCACCGCGCTGCTCTCCGCGCTCTCGCACCTCCGCAAGGAGTGCGGCCGTGGGGCTCTGTCCGTGGACGTGCACCTCTGGACGCGCGAGCTGACGCGCCTCAACCGTGCCGCCACGGGGCTGGCGCAGTTCGCCTGGGAGGACGAGGGCGTCCTCGTGGGGGACCCCGACGCCGACGGTCCGGACACCGGTGCCCGCCACTTTCCCGCTCTCTACTGCCGGCACTGCGGCCGGTCCGGCTGGGGCGTCGCCCTCGCCCCTACGGGCAGCGACCTCGACACCCAGGACGAGGGCATCCGGCTCCGACACCTGCGTGGAGACGACCGCTTCCGCGCGCTCATCCATGCACCGGTCGAGGGCGAGCGGGCCGAGCGCGGCGAGCCGGTCGAGAACCTCTGGTGGTTCCTCGTCCACGAGCGACGTCTTGCCCTCAAGAAGCCCGACGAGTCCGACACCGGCGACGGCGACGTGCTGCCCGTGCTGACGCACCGCACCGACGACGCCGGCGGCAAGCCGTCCAAGGACGACGAGTGCCCGTCCTGCGGGCAGACCGACGGCATCCGGTTCCTGGGCTCCGCCATCGCGACGCTCCTGTCGGTGTCGCTCTCGAGCCTGTTCGGCACCGCCCAGCTGGACGCGGCCGAGAAGAAGGCGCTCGTCTTCACCGACAGCGTCCAGGACGCCGCCCATCGGGCGGGATTCGTCCAGGCGCGGTCCCACGCCCTGACGCTGCGCGCCGTGCTGCGGCAAGCGATGAGCGACGAGCCGATCGACCTCGAGGCCCTCGTGGATCGCGTCATCGCCGAGGCGGGCGACGACAAGAAGAAGCGCTACCGCCTGCTTCCGCCCGACCTCGCCGAGCGGGAGAAGTTCGCACCGTTCTGGCAGGCGGACACCCGGGCCAAGGTCCACTACACCGTGCGTGAGCGGGTCCGTCGTCGTCTCCTGCTCGACGTGCTCATGGAGCACGGTCTGCGGTCGGGGGTCGGCCGCACGCTCGAGGCGACCGGCACCGCCGTCGCCGAGGTGCGCGCAGAACCGACACGCCTGCTCGCCGCCGCCCGGGACGCCCTGGACGAGATCGACCGGCAGGGAGTGCTCGAGGGGTTCGAGCCCACGGAAACCCAGCTCCTCGCCTGGGTACGCGGCGTCCTGGAGCACATGCGCACCCGCGGCGCGATCGAGCACGAGTGGTTCAAGCGCTTCCGGGAGGAGGACGGCAACCGCTGGTGGATCACGGGCGGCCGCAAGCGCCACGAGGGCATGCCGGGCTTCGGCAAGGGACAGAGCGCACCCGGGTTCCCCCGGGTCGGCGGCTCCGTCGCCACCAAGGCAGGCAGGCGTGGCAACGGTGCCGGCGCGGCCGAGGACCTCGAACCGGTCGCCTCCCCCAAGGGCTGGTACGCCGCGTGGACGGCCAAGTGCCTGAACGTGGACAAGACGGAGGCGGGCGTGCTCGCGCGGCTGCTGATGCGCCGGCTCGCCATCCTCGACGTCGTCGGGACGCACCCGATGAAGTCCGGCGGCGACACCTACCACCTCTCGCCCCGCAGCGTCGTGGTGTCCGCCGCCGACGCCGGCGCGCTCGCCCGCGGGGACCTCAGCCTCGAGTGCAGCGACTGCGGGTCGACGCTCCCAGGGTCCGCGACCGTCGTCGGCCAGCTCGCCGGCGCGCCGTGCCTCGTCGCCCGCTGCACCGGCCGGCTGCGGCGCCACCCGATGGCGGAGAACTTCTACCGCCGCATGTACCAGGACTCCGACCCGGCGCGCGTCGTCGCCCGCGAGCACACGAGCATGCTCGAGGACGAGGTCCGTCTGCGCTACGAGACGGAGTTCAAGGCTGACGACCCGGAGCCCAATGCGCCCAACGTCCTGGTCGCGACGCCGACGCTCGAGATGGGCATCGACATCGGCGACCTGTCGACCGTCATGCTGTCGTCCCTGCCCCGGTCGGTCGCCTCGTACCTGCAGCGCGTCGGCCGCGCCGGCCGTCTGACGGGCAACGCGCTGACCCTCGCGTTCGTCACCGCGCGTGGCGACCAGCTCCCCCGCTTCGCGGACCCCACCACGGTGGTCAACGGGGCCGTGCGCCCGCCCGCGACGTACCTCGACGCCGAGGAGATCCTGCGTCGGCAGTACGTCGCATCCATCGCCGACGAGCTCGCGCGCCGACCCGACGCGCCGCATCCCCGCACGGCGAAGGACGCTCTCGGGTCGAGCGAGCCGGGCTCGTACCTCGGCGAGATCGTCGCGATGTCCGAGAACGAAGGACGGGCGCTGCTCGACCGCTTCCTCGGCGGCTTCGACAGCGTGGCCGACGAGGTCAAGGACCGGCTCAGGGCCTGGGCCCTGCCGTCGGTCGACGCGGCCACCGGCGAGACCGTGCCGAGCGAGCTCGCCCGACGGTGCCACGACGCGTCCCAGCGGTGGCAGCAGCGACTGGAGACGCTCAACCACCGCGTGACCGAGATCGAGACGGCGATCAACGGCGAGCTACGGGCGAAGGCCGAGTCGCCGGCCGCGACCGACGACGACAAGCGGGCATTGCGCACCGCCGTGGCGGCGCTTGGCCTCACCAAGGCGCAGCGCGGCGAGCTCCAAGGCGAGCACTGGGTCGCCACGCTCGAGGAGTTCGGCCTGCTGCCGAACTACACCCTCCTCGACGACTCCGTGACGCTCGAGGTGGCGCTCTCGTGGGTCGACCCGGACACGCAGGACTTCCGCAGCGAGCAGCTCGAGCTCAACCGTGGTTCGGCACAGGCCCTGAGGGACTTCGCCCCGGGCGCGACGTTCTATGCCCGCGGGTACGCCATCCAGATTGACGCTCTCGATTTGGGCCGTGGCGACGACGCCGTCCGTCTCTGGGCCTGCTGCCCTTCCTGCGGCTACACGCAGGACGTCACCGAGGCGGGGGCTCCGGGCGCTGCGCCGCCGCTCACCTCGTGCCCGCGCTGCGGCGAGGACGGAATCGCCGACGTCGCGCAGCAGGTCGAGGTCGTCGAGCTGAAGCGGGTGTCCTCCGTGATCCGTCGCGAGGAGGCGACGATCGACGACCGGAGCGACGAGCGCGAGCGCGAGCGGTTCACGATCCGCGCCCTCGCGGACGTCGACCCGGCGTCGGTCGCGCGGCAGTGGTTCGTCAAGGACTACGGGTTCGGCGCGCGCTACCAGCGGCAGATGACGATCCGCTGGCTGAACCTCGGCAAGGCGAGCGCGCAGGGCAGCACGCTCCAGGTCGCCGGTCAGGGGCACGACGTCGCCCTGTTCCGCGTGTGCCGGTCGTGCGGGAAGCTCGACACCTCGACCGGAGCGAACAAAGCTTCCGAGCACCGGCCGTGGTGCCCGCTGCGCAAGGCGACGAAGGAGGAGACGCGGTCGGTCGCACTCGCCCGCTCCCTCACGACCGAGGGCCTCGTGCTGCGCCTGCCGCAGTCCGTGACGCTCGGCGACGACTTCTCCGTGCCCTCGCTGCGGGCGGCCCTGCTGCTCGCGCTCCAGCTCCGCATCGGCGGCGAGCCCGACCACCTCGAGGTCACGGACGTCATCGACCCGAGCCCGGTGGCCGGCTCGCCCGCCGAGGCGCTGCTCCTGCACGACGTCGTCGCGGGCGGCACCGGCTACCTCGCCGAGCTCGCCGACCCCGACGCCGTCTGGGCCATGCTGCACACGGCGTGGCGACACCTCGAGGCCTGCCCCTGCCAAGCTCAAGGCAAGCTCGCCTGCGAGCGCTGCCTGCTCCCCTACGCCGGCCATCACGAGGTGGGGCGCGTCTCGCGCGCGACTGCTGCCCGGCACCTCAAGTCGATCCTGCTCGGAGTCTCGTCGGCCGGTCCCGACGACGCGGTCCCGGAGGCGTCGCCGTGGGTGGTCGACACGGAGGAGCCGGAGCCCGGCCCGGCAGAGAGCAACATCGAGCTGCTGTTCCGCAAGGTCTTCCGCGATCGCCTGGAGAAGATGGGCGCCACGGTCACGGAGAAGCCGGGCCCGACCGGCAACTCGTGGAGCATCACGATGCCCGGTGGTGCGCACTGGAGCCTCGAGCCGCAGGTGCTGGTACCTGAGGCGGGGACGAGGCCCGACTTCGTGCTCACGAGCGACCGGCCCGGCGTCCCGCGCACCGCGATCTACACCGACGGCTGGGCGTTCCACGCCTCCCCCGGCGTCAACCGGCTGGCCGACGATGCGCAGAAGCGGCAGAACCTGCGCGACGTCGGGTTCCAGGTGCTGGCCTTCCAGTGGGAGGACCTCGACCCCAAGAGCCCGGCGCGGCCACCGCACTGGTTGCACCCGGACGCTTCGCGCGACGTGCTCGCCCAGGCCAAGGACCGTATCTCTCCGTCCGCGTTGCGCCTGGTGTCCGAGCCGGCGCTCGAGCTGCTGATGACCTGGGTGCAGAAGCCCGACGTCGACGCCCGGAAGCAGCTTGCGCACTGGTTGCCGGCACTGTTCCTGCGTGCGGTGACGCCGACCATGCTCTCGGCAGACGTCACCTTGTCCGACGCGGCACTCGCCGCCGTCGACGGCGACCATCCGCCTGCCGGCGCGCGCTTCGGAGGGACGTGGAAGGACGACAGCCTCGGGGTCGCCTTGCGGCAGTTCGTCGGCGACGCGATCGAGATCGCCGTCGTGCTCGACGACGCGCCCGACGCCCTCGGTCACGACCACCGTGACGCCTGGCGCGAGTGGTTGCGGCTGTCGAACCTCCTCAACTTCCGGGAGGCGCCGACGGCCGTGGCGACGCGGTCGCTGGTCGCGGCGCCGACGTCCGCACCGGCACCCGCTCCCGACGTCGAGCAGGCCGAGCGGGAGAGCGCCGTCGAGGCGGAGCTCCGCAAGCAGCTGGCCGCCCGCCCCGAGTGGGAGGAGGTCCACGAGTACGCGACCGATTCCGAGCGCCGCATCCTCGTCGGCCTGCTCGACCTTGCCGGCGAGGGGCTCCCCGCCCCGACCACGGGCGACGAGGTCGGAGACGGCATCCCGCTGTCCCTCACCTGGGAGGACCGGAGGGTCACGGTACGGCACGACGACCTGGACGACGACGCCGTCGCATGGCTCACCGGCGAGGGCTGGACCGTCGTCGAACCCGAACCCGCCGCCGTTCGCTCGGCACTGACCACGCACTGACCGGAAAGAGCACCAGCGATGCCTCAGATCATCCTCGGTCCGAACCTTCCCAAGCTCGACGGGAGCGTCAAGAAGGCCGCGTACGCGTTCCTGGAGAAGCTCGGCGAGAACGATCAGGCGCCCGGCCTGCACATCGAGCCGATCAACGGGACCGCGGACCCGCGCATCCGGACCGGACGCGTCAACGACTACTGGCGCGCGGTCCTGGTCAAGATCCAGGGTCAGGCGACGGAAGCGCACTACGTCTACCTGGGCACGTACCAGCACGACGACGCGATCGCCTTCGCCAAGACGGCGGTCGTCCGGATCAACCCGCGCAACGGGATCGCCGAACTGGTCCGGGCCGACCAGCTGGTCGAGCCGACCATCGAAGAGCGCGACACCGCGTTCCGGACGATGCCGAAGCCAAAGCCCAAGCCGGACGACGTCGACACCACGCTGTACCCGCTGCTGCAGACGCAGGGCGTCGCTCTCGCCGACCTGCTCGACCTCGGGATCGACGCCGACGCCGCGGAGCAGGCGATCCTTGCACGGACCGACGACGAGATCCTCGCAGCGGCCCAGGTGGCTCCGGCCGCGTGGCAGGCCGACGCGCTCCTCGACCTGGCGTTCGGGGTCAAGCTCCCCGACGTCAAGGAGAAGCTCGGCCTCACCGCGCCGGACGTCACGCCGGACCCGGCGAGCGACGACCAGCTCCTCGAGGCGCTGCAGAAGCCGGCGGCCCAGATGGACTTCGCGTTCATCGAGGACAACGACGAGCTCCGCGCCGCGATCGAGGACGACAACTTCGGTCGCTGGAGGATCTTCCTGCACCCCGAGCAGCGCGACTACGCGTTCAAGGATCGCAACGGGTCGTTCCGCCTCTCCGGCGGCGCGGGCACGGGAAAGACCGTGGTGCTGCTGCACCGTGCGCGACACCTGTGGCGCGAGAACCCGGACGCGCGGATCGTGCTCACCACCTTCAACAAGACGCTGGCGGCATCTCTCGAGGAGACCCTGCGCCTACTCGACCCGAAGGTGCCCGTCGTCACCGAGCTCGGCAAGGCCGGCGTGTACATCGCGGGTGTCGACGCGCTCGCACGGCGCGTGCTCTCGAAGGCCGAAGGCAAGCTGGCCGGCAACGGGTCCGACGTCGGGCCCGTGCAGCGCGTGCTGGGTCAGCGCACACCGCACGTCATGGAGCTGACCGCTCGGGCCACGTGGATGACGGCGATCGAGTCCGCGGGCGCCGCGCTGCCCGCGTCCCTGCGCAGTCAGGCCTTCTTCGAGGCGGAGTACTCGACGGTGATCGTTCCGAACCTCGTGACGACCCGCGACGAGTACCTGCGGGTACGTCGGCCCGGGCGCGGAGTCGCGCTGAGCCGCAAGGACCGTGTCGCCGTGTGGAATGTGGTCGAGGCGTACCGGGCGTCTGCAGCAGCGAACAACGCGACCGACTGGGACGAGAAGGCGATGATCGCCGCGGTCTACCTGAACGGCGCTCCCGACGACCGGCCGGCAGACCACGTGCTGGTGGACGAGGCGCAGGACCTGGCACCGTCGCGGCTCTTCCTGCTGCGGGCCCTGGCGCCGGAGGGGCCGAACGACCTCTTCATCGCCGAGGACTCGCAGCAGCGGATCTACGGTCAGAAGGTCGTGCTGTCCCGGTACGGGATCAACATCCGAGGCCGCTCACGCCGCCTGACCCTCAACTACCGGACGACGGCGCAGAACTTGCAGTACGCGGTGGGCGTGCTCTCGGGCACTCAGTGGGTGGACATGGAGTCCGGTGACGCCACCGTGGCCGGCTATCGGTCTGCACGGTCCGGGCCGCCGCCGGTCGAGCTCGGAACGTCGTCTTTGGTTGCAGAGCTGGGGAAGGTCGCCGATCAGGTGCACGACTGGCTCGAGGAAGGCAATGCACCGGAGACGATCGGTGTGCTCGTCCGCACGCGTTTCGTCGGCGAGAAGGTCGTCAACGCCTTGGCCGAGCGCGGGGTGCAAGCGCGGTTTGTCCAGGACGACGCATCGGCGGGAACAGGCAAGATCTTGGTGATGACCATGCACCGCTCGAAGGGCATGGAATTCCGGAACGTCGTCCTCTTCGGTGTGTCCTCCGACGAGCCGGGGTGGGGCGTCGGCTTGAACTCACTGCCTGAGGCAGAGCGGGCCGACGCCGAGCTGCGAGAGCGGTCGCTGTTGTACGTGGCGGCGACGCGCGCGCGGGACAAGCTCGTCGTGCTGTGGAACGGGAAGCGGAGCGACCTGCTGCCCGAGTCCGGCGTCGCGGCGAGCCCGGACCTGGAGGTCACGACGTGATTCATGAGACAGATCTGCCCAGGTGGCAGGCCAAGATCGACCAGATCGGCGCTGCCGCGGCGAGCGACGAAGACGTCACTGCTGGGTGGGCCAAGGACGAGGTCGAGCGTGGTGCCCGAAACGCTGAGTTGCGTGCCATCGTCGACGCGTTCCTCGGCGACGGCGACCTCAGCGCATTGCGACAGTCTGTCGATGAGTGGCGGCAACGCCCCGGTGCGGCCTTCGACGGCAGCGGACAGACGTGGCTGAACCAGGTCGCCAGACACACCCCCGACGGCGACACCGAGGTCGTCCGCGCGCTCCAGGACGCTGTGAGAACGCCGCGAAGTATCGCTGAGTCGGTCCAGAAGATCGACACGCTTGCTCAGGTGACAGAGCAGCTCACGCCGAGGGGCGGCCCTCAGGTGGGCCGGATCCCGTTCGTGCTGTCGGCCTTCTGGTCGGCCGACGACTCGGACCCGGCGTGGCCGGTCATGTGGAGCAGCGCGCCCCAGATGATGTACGAGCTCGGGTGGTTGCGAACGTGGAGCAACCGGGATCGCTGGCCCCAGTACGTCGAAGCTGCGCGGGACCTGTGCCCTGGCCAGGTGACGCGGTTCGAGCATCTGATGACGTACCTGGCCGAGCACAAGTTCGTCGGCCTCAGCCCCCATCTCGCCAGTGTCTGCGCCGAAGCAGCCGACCTGATGGCTTCGTACACGCGCGGCACCGGGTACGCCGACGACAGCACGGCCGCAAGGGCGGAGTCTCTCGCGTACCAGCTGAGGGGCGAGCTCGGGCTCGCCGCTAACGGTCTGGTCTCAGACCTGAACACGCGGCTAGGGCGACAGCTGAGGGCGCAACCGGTCGACGCGCGCATCGAGTTCAGCAAGACGGGCGCGTTTCGTGCGGACGCGTACACGATCTGGGCCGAGAGCGACGGCGACCGAGTGCCGAGCCTTCGGCTCTGGGTGACGCGCTCCGGCGTCGCCATCGGTGTCCACGCCTACGGGGAGAACCGAAGCGACGAGGCGGCCATCGCAGCACGTGTTGCATCAAAGCTGCCGGAGGGCATGACCTTCTTCCAGCTCCAGCCGCACCTGAGCGGCGATCGCCTAGTCCCGGTCGACGGGTACCAGTCCGGGCAGGTGTTCGCCGGTCGATGGTGGCCCTGGGACGAGGTGCCGCACGGGCTCGAGCTGCGCGACACGGTCCTCGACACGACGGAGGCCCTCATACCCGTCTTCGACGTGGTCAGCGCCCGCCCTGAGTCCCCCGCGATTCGCGAGAACGCGGCCGTCGACGACCTCGCGGCGCTGGCGCAGCGCTTCCGCACCGACCGCCCGTACCCGAACGACAAGGATGCGTGGCACAAGGACGAGCGAGCCAGGTTCGCCGAGATGCTCAGCCCGGACAACCTCGTCGTCTTCGACCTGGACCTGTTCCGCATGCTCATCAACGGGACCCGGTACGGCGGCCCAGGCCCTCAGTCCGTGCTCAACACGAGCCTCAGCAGCATGAACTCGATCGCGCTCGACGAGTTCGCCCGCAACATTCACGAGATCCTGTGGGGCGCGGAACCAGTCGCCACGAGGATCGACCGTGCACTGGACTGGGAGGACCTCGGCACCAGGGGACTCGGCGAGTCCGTCCTCATGAAGATGTTCGCCATCGTCGACCCCGACCGGTTCCTGCCTGCCTTCCCGCTGACAGGGCCTCGCGGCAAGATCGCCATGCTTCGCCGGCTCGGGCTTCCAGAACCCGACCTGGGCCTCACACGCGGAGAGCAGCACGTCGCCGCCAACGACACCCTGCGCGGGAGACTCGAGCCTCTCTTCCCCGAGGACCCGTGGGGCCAAGCGCAGTTCGCGTACTGGCTCCTCGAGAACGACGTGGAGGACCCCGGCCCGGAGATCGACCTGCTCGGACGAGCCGCCTCCGAGCTGTTCCTCCCGGAGTCGTTCCTCAAGGAGATCGAGGAACTGATTCTCGAAAAGGGGCAGGTCGTGTTCTACGGTCCGCCCGGCACCGGCAAGACCTACGTCGCCGACAAGTTCGCCGCAGCGATCCAGCCAGATCCTGACCGCAGGATGCTCGTGCAGTTCCACCCGTCGATGTCGTACGAGGACTTCTTCGAGGGATACAGGCCGAGGACCGACGAGGCGGGGCAGATGTCGTACGAGTTGCGACGCGGTCCGCTCGCCCTGATGGCCGCCAAGGCGGAAGCCGCACCTGGACAGCCGCACGTCCTGATCATCGATGAGCTGAACCGGGCCAACTTGCCGCGCGTGTTCGGCGAGCTGCTGTACCTGCTCGAGTACCGGCGCAAGTGGGTCCGGACGGCCTACCGCGCCGACGAGCCGTTCGAGCTTCCGGCCAACCTCTACATCATCGGCACGATGAACACCGCCGACCGCTCGATCGCGATGATCGACGCCGCGTTGCGGCGTCGCTTCCACTTCGTGCCGTTCGTGCCGCACGAGGGTCCTCTGTCCAACGTGCTGCGGAGGTGGTTGAAGGCGAACGGCGAACCCGCATGGGTGGCCTCGCTCGTCGACGGCGTGAACGACGAGCTCCGCGGGCTCCTCCGTGGCACCCACCTGCTGATCGGCCACTCCCACTTCATGGTCGCCGGCGCAGGACCAGAGAAGGCCAGCGTGCTCGACGACAAGCGGCTCCGGCGCATCTGGGACTACGGGATCTACCCGATGATCGAGGACCAGCTCTACGGAAAGCCGGAGAAGCTCTCGGATTTCACGTGGGAGGCCGTGCTGCGAAGGTACGGGCCAGGCTCAGCCCCCGCGGCCGAGGAGCAGGAGGCCGTTGACGCCGAGCTGGGATCCGATGACGCGTAGGACGGTTCCGCTTCCCGAGTACGGAGCCTCCGTACCGGTGCAGCTCACGGGCGCCGACCTCAGGGTGCTGCAGACCGTCCCGCGGGAGCGACTCCTGGCAACGCCAACGATGGAGCCTGGACTCTTCACGCTGCGGGCGTCGTCGTGGGTAGGCACGGTCGAGCTCGACACAGTTCGGGTCCGAGTGGTGCCGAAGGTCGACGACCTGCGCAATGTCCTCGGGATGTTCGCCTCGGCCGCCGGACTCGCGGACTGGTCCGTGCGCGCCTCCGACTACGCGGACGCGGACGTTGTGGAGGGCATCGCCGAGCTCGTCCTGCGCACGATCGACCAGGCGACCAGGCGCGGACTCGTGCACGGGTATCGGTCGCGCATGGAACGTCTGCCGGTCCTGAGGGGTCGGCTTCTCGTCGCCGAGCTCGCGGCTCGTCCGTGGGACCCGTGGCCAGCGCCGTGCGCCTACGACGACTTCACGGCGGACGTGGCGGAGAACCGTGTACTGCTCGCCGCCGTCAAGGCCATCCGCGGGTGGCCACTCCCACCGGAGGTGCGGAGGCTCAGCGCCGACCTGATGTCTCGCTTCGAAGAGGTCTCCGACGCCAGCGATCCGTGGACCGAGGCGGAGAGCATTCGTGAGAGCCCGCTCAACGAGCACTACATGCCAGCACTACGACTCGCCGCCATCGTGCTGGAAGGTGCGGGTGTTGCTCACGGCGCAGGCGACAGGGAGGCGGTGTCGTTCCTCGTCGACATGAACAAGCTCTACGAGCGATGGATAGGGGCTGAGCTAGCGACTCGACTGTGGCCGACGTTGCAGGTTCTCGAGCAGCGGTCGGTCGCCCTCAGCAGGCGACCACGTGTCTCGATGCAGCCCGACCTCCTCTTCCGCGAGGGCGGGCGCAACGTCCTCGTTGGGGACGTGAAGTACAAGCTGACCGGTTCCGGTCTGGCGCGGAACGAGGACTACTACCAGCTCCTCGCCTATGCGACAGCGCTCGATCTGCCACGCGGGATCCTGATCTACTGCCAAGCCGACGACGCGCCCGCCCGTCACCTCACGGTGGTCGGTGGTGAGCAGGATCTGGTGTGCTACCCGCTCGACCTTGGCGGACCGTGGAAGGATGTCGGAGAGAGGCTTGACGAGCTCGCGGACGTCGTCCAGCACCTGCGCGTGCCCTCGTACTCGTCGTGAGCGGTAACCCCCCTTTCGGTACGAGACCGGCGTGCAATGGGTGGCACAAGCCCGCTCTGAGCCCCGTCGAGGATGGCGCCCGGCAGGGCGTCACACCGAGCGAGTCGGTCGAGCTGCGCGTGACCCACAGCTGCACGGCTCGGAGTTCGGTGCAACCTCCTGGAAGGCGAGGCCCGTGGAGCCGAGACCAGGCGTGGGAGGCGCGGCAAGGACCGCGAGAAGCCCGCCCTGGCCGCGCACGACGACCTCGTGCACCGACCGGTTCTGCCATGGCGCCCAGGAGATTCCTGGCCGCACATCGCTGCTACGCCGTGATGGCGTCCATGGGCCCGGAACGTCTCCGCCAGCCGCAACGCGGCCATGGAGTCCTCCTTCGCGGGATGCAGATAGACGTCCGAACTGCCGCCGCCGGACCACCGCGGGGAGCTGCGCATCTCGACCCGCGATCGTGGCCTGGAGGGAACGGGCCATCACCGTCGGCACAACCTCGGACGAGTGACCCCGATCGAGAGCAGCCACCAGATCACTCAACTTGTGCTCGCCGTTCGACGGCCGCTGACACCTATCCGTACAGCAGTACCCTTTTGCTGTACGCGGCACTCTGGTTCCGCGGCGACATCACCGAGCGCCCCGACGCAGATGGAGGGACCGTTGGACAGGTTCGATGAAGGGCTGCGGTGCCAGGACGTCCACTCGGGTCTGCGGAACCTTGACCCGCATTCTGCCCTGCTTGCACCGCTGAGCGACACACGAGTAGTCGGTATGGCGGCGACCGTCGCAGGCTTGATCCGCGGGCGTGACGTCATCGAGGATGCACAGGCACTTAGCCAGATCGCTGCCTACCAGCTCGATGTCGATCCACTGGCGTTCAGTGAGGTCGTCGCGCTACTGGAGGATGCCGGATACGTCCAGGGTGTCCAGCGGAGTGGAGGTAAGGTCACTACCTTTACTGAGACGGTTCCCTACTACGACGATCTCTACGGCACTCTTGGCGACGCATGGCGAGACCGCGCACCAACGGAGCTAGAGCAGCAGCTGCTGGTGGTCGTCCACGGGCTCTCGGAAGCCCCCGTGCCGCTGGAGGAAGTGGAAGCCAGATTCGGACTAGACCGATCGGCCGTGGGCGACATCATTGAGGTCGGCGACTCTTCAGGCCTTGTACGTACTTTGCGCACCATTGATGGTGATATCGCATACTCTCCCTTTTTTGGCTTCGAGAACCCCGAACTTCTTGTCTCGCTAGCCGGTACACATGGTTCAGACCAACTGATCAGCGAACTTTCAGCCGTCCGGTCGAAGCAAGGGCTAGAGCTGACGCCCGGGAACTACCCGGTCCTCACAGAGGCGGTGGCGGGAGGCCTCGTCATGGCACCGGCAGTCACGTTGCCGGACGGCAGCTCGAGAGCGTTCGCGGCGCTGCCGTACGTGTCGGACCATAATCTACTCGTAAATCGGAAGCCAGTGTTGGAGAAGGCACTGGCCGTACTTGCTTGCTTGCGCGGTGCTGAGAGCTACGGCGAGTACAACACACTCTCTTCCACCGGCCTGGTGAACGTTATCGACAAACTCCTCGATCCCAACCGGGGATTCCTGAAACCCAATAGCGCCCACAGGCGCCAATACGCCCTAATGCGCAATGCTGGCCTAATACGTTTCGCCCCAGACACACTCCCAGGCGGAAACTGGGTAACACCCACCTTCATCGACACCGCCGACAATCGCGAGGCACTGCGTATCGCGAGGGATCTCATCACCCGAGGCGAGTCAGTCGCACATCGGGTGGATGATTCGATCGCTCGGCAGGCGCTCGACGCGGGCACCGGATACCGCGCCCCGATGCAAACAACACAACGGCTTCGTAAATCGGCACAACCCTCACCTACACACTTCGAGCGCCTCTTCGAGAAGGCGATGGGACGGAGTGCCCTATGAGTGAACTCGACCTCGGACTAAAGGTCGGCGTGCGACGACTGCTCTGGAGCATGGGCTACAGCACCCGGCTCGATGTCGAACTACGTGGGGAGCAAGCGGCGCCGCACGGCACCAGCCAGGCCCGGGGAGGGAGCGGAATCTCCAGCGGGCCTGAGACCTTCACCGACCTTGACGTGCTCGGTGTTTTCGTTGCCCCGGGCTTCCGGCTGACGTCGACAATTGCGGACTGCAAGTCAGGCAGGCGCGACAAGCCGACATCTCGCATGTTCTGGGCGCGAGGGGTGGGTGATCTCTTTGGCGCAGACCATGTGATGCTCGTGCGCGAACATGAAGTTAATGACGCGACACGCCAACTGTCGAACCGGCTTGGCATCACAGTGTTGCCGTCAGCGGACCTAGCGGCTATGCAGCAGTTGTACGGGGAGCCGCTTACCGATCCAGACGGGGCACTAAGGGTTCTGTTCGACCGAACGGCTGTCGCGAACGGTCTGGCAGCATTCACAGGACTGAACCGGCGCCTGGGCCCACTCCTCGAGTACCGTGAGTTTGATTTCTGGGTTTACGAGGATCACCGTAATCCGGTTCAACTTGTGGCTCATCTTCAGGATGCGGCCAAACACCTCGAACCTCGCAACCCAGTTCATCTCGCGCTTTTCGTCGATCTCGCGTGGCTCTACATGCTTACGCTCGTACGTGTATGCGCCCATCTCCAAAGCGCGTACTTGCGTGACCAAGACCGCGGTCTGCAGGAGTACCTTTTCGGCGGCGCCACTAACCTGCGCGAGAAGGTGGAGGTCGCGCACCTCCTGCAAAGCGTTGCGCCGGAGGGCATCCAACCGCTGGACCACCTCCCGCCGTACTACGCTCAGTTACGTGAGTTGGTCACCCGGCTCATGCGACGTCCCGCGGAGGTGCAGGCCGGGCTGCGATACGCCGAGGCCGTCTCCGCGCTTATGGCCGCGCGCGTACACGTCGCCCTCCCCGACGCTTTCGGCGTTGAGTATCGCCCTATCGCTGCGAAACTCGTCGCTGACGTCTGCGGATTTCTGGTCGCGGCCGGCGGCCTCGACCCTGAGTTTCGCGTCCAGGCGCGAGCATGGCTACTGGGCGAACCAGTCGCAACGGCGAGGAAGACGCCAACTTTGACTGGTGTTCCAACGGGCGACACCTCGGGGCAAGGGAGGTCGGACGACCATGCACTGCGCGGCGATGGCCCAGTTGTTGCGGCGGAGCATGGTCACGTGTCACCCAGTAGCCAGGGAGCCCCGGTGACGTTGGATGGAATAGAACGCGGTTCCAGTGACGCCCACGATCACGACGGAATGGGCGCCGCGAGGGGCGCGGCGCCCGATTCTGGGAGACGATCGAGCGACGACGCTCCTGTGGACGGGATACACCGGCCCACCAGGCCGAAGACTGTACAGGGTGAGCTCGAGGTTGAGTCCGCCACTTCGGAGCAGGGTACAGCGGAGTCCGGGACGAGCGCCGGCAGCTGATCGGAGTCAGAGCTGAGGCTCCGGTCGAGTCGGACAGCCCCGAACTGGTCGCGGCGCCTCCAGAGTCCCTCCACGGCGCGGTGTCCGGCGTGACGCCATGCGCAGATGGACTGACCCCTGGCTGACCGCAGAGAGATCCCGGGCGCCCAACCGCCATTGGGCACCGAGACACACGCCCACTGCGCCGGGGCCTTGACCGCCGGCTACATCGATGTACGATCACGTCCTACAACGTTGTAGAATCCGCCATCCAAGCCGCGGCACCCCCGTTCGACGACGAACCACGAGGAGAGCCATGACCACCCGATGGTCACGCCCCGTCGCCGCCCTGACCGCCGCTGCCGTCGCGCTGCCGCTGTCGGCCGGCGCCGTCGCGGTCGCCCATGCGACAGGAACCACGAGCGCCGCCGTCGCGGCAGCCAAGCCTGCACCGCAGGATCCCGCCGCTCCCCAGTTCACCGACGTCGAGGTGCACGACCCGTCGCTCGTCACCGCGGGCGACGAGCACTACGTCTTCGGCTCGCACCTGGCCGCGGCGAAAACCGAGGACTTCGTGCAGTGGGAGCAGGTCGCGAACCACGTGACGCCGGACAACCCGCTGTTCGACGACGTCACGGTCGAGCTCGCCGAGACGTTCGAGTGGGCCGAGACGAGCACGCTCTGGGCGCCGGACGTCATCCAGCTCGAGGCCGACGGCCGCTACTACATGTACTACAACGCCTGCCGCGGCGACTCCCCACGCAGCGCGATGGGCATCGCCGTGGCCGACGACGTCGACGGGCCGTACACCGACCTCGGCATCATCCTGCGCTCGGGCCACCGCCCGGGCGAGGGGCCGAGCGAGGACGGCACCACGTACGACGCGCGCAAGCACCCCAACGCCGTCGACCCGGACGTCTTCTACGACGCGGAGGGCCGGCTGTGGATGGTGTACGGCTCGTTCTCGGGCGGCATCTTCATCCTCGAGCTCGACCCGGAGACCGGCTTCCCGCTCCCCGACCAGGGCTACGGCACGCACCTCACCGGCGGCAACCACAGCCGCATCGAGGGCCCGACGATGATGCACCACCCGGAGACGGGGTACTACTACCTCTTCACCTCGTTCGGCGGCCTCGATGCCGGCGCCGGCTACAACATGCGCGTCAAGCGCTCGGAGAACCCCGACGGCCCGTTCGTCGACGCCGCCGGCAACGACATGCGCCAGGTGAAGTCCGACCCCACCAAGCCGATCTTCGACGACGTCTCGATCGAGCCGTACGGCACCAAGATCATGGGCAACTACCTGTTCCAACGCGAGGTCGGCGCGCCCGGCACGGGCATCGGCGACGGCAAGGTCTCCCCCGGCCACAACACCACCTACCTCGACCCCGCCACGGGCGAGATGCGCCTCATCTTCCACAGCCGGTTCCCGCAGATGGGCGAGTTCCACCAGGTGCGCGCCCACGAGATGTTCATGAACTCCGAGGGCTGGCCCGTCGCCGCGCCGTACCGCTTCGCCGGCGGGCACCCCGCCCAGAAGTTCCAGCGCATGGGCCTGGTCGGCGACTACCAGCTGATCACGCACGACAAGACCATCTCCCCCGAGATCCGCACCGCCGAGAACGTCACGCTGCAGTCCGACGGCCGCATCTCCGGCGCGGTCGAGGGCCGGTGGCGCCTCTACGACGAGAACCGCCTGAACCTCACGATCGGCGGCGTCGCGTACGACGGCGTGGTCTCGCGCGAGTGGAACCCGACCACCTCCGAGTGGGTCGACTCCTTCTCGGTGCTGTCCGCCGAGGGCGTGTCCCTGTGGGGCAGCGCGCTCGCACCGATGACCGACGAGGAGGTCGTCCAGGCTGTCCTCACCGACCTGGACGTGCCCAGCCCGGTCGTGGCCGACGTCGAGCTGCCGACGGTCGGCACGCACGGCTCGACCATCGCCTGGACCTCGAGCGACCCGGCGACGATCGCGACCGACGGCACCGTCACCCGCCCGACCGGCGAGGACGTCGCCGTGACGCTCACCGCCCAGGTGACGAGCGGCTCCGCCACCGGGTCGGCGACGTTCGACGTCGTCGTCACGGCCGTCCCCGCGCCCGGGCTCGTGGCCCGCTACGCCTTCGACGGCGACCTCGCGGCCACTGACCCCGAGGTGGCGGCCGGCACCGTCACGGGCAACCGCATCGACAACACCGGCGGCCAGGTCTCCTTCGCCTCCGGCGTGCACGGCCAGGCCGTGGTGCTCGACGGCGCGAGCGGCGTCCGCCTGCCCGACGGCCTGATCGCCGGTCACCACTACTCGGTGAGCCTGTGGCTCAAGCCCGAGCGGCTGACCCCGTTCACGACGTCGTTCTTCGGCGCCCGCAACAACACCAACTGGGTGAGCCTCGTGCCGACGGTCGGCTGGGGCACCAACAACACCATGCTGTGGTCCGGCTCGACCCGGTACTACGACGGCGACACCGGCACCCGGCTGCCCGTCGGCGAGTGGAGCCACGTGGTGTTCACCGTCGACGGCGGCGAGGTGACGATCTACCTCGACGGCCAGGTCGTGCACACGGGCTCGAACTTCCCCGACATGTTCACGACGCCGGACGGCGTCTTCGCGCTCGGCGTCAACTGGTGGGACGTCCCCTTCCAGGGCCAGATCGACGACCTGCAGGTCTACCTCGGCGAGCTGAGCGCCGAGCAGGTCGCCCAGGTCGCCGCCGGCGAGGTCGCGCAGTTCTGACCTGAGCCAAACGCACCGGATGACGAGAGCCCGGGTGCCCGACCGACGTCGGGCACCCGGGCTCTCTCGGTTCCTCTGTAAACCACATTGGGCTCTTCGCAGATCGGGTGGGGGCAGGATGACGGGCTGGGCGTAGGGGTCGAGGTCCCCGATGATCAGAAGCGCCAACCACTGATCGATCTCGAGGACCTCGACGTTGTCCAACGCTACGGGGTGCGCTGGCGCGCCCACTACTACAGGCCCGTGTTCGCGCTGTGACGTGCTGCTCGGGCTGCCCGCGGTCGCCGTCGAGGCGGTAGAGCGCGACGAGAAGATGATGACGGTGACGGTCTCGACGCCCTGGCAGTTGATGGGCTGTCCGGACTGCGGGGTCGTGTGTGCGAGCCGCGGGCGACGTCGGCGGATCCTGCACGACGTGCCGCACGGTGACACCCGGGTCAGGGTCGTGTGGCGTCAACGTGTGTGGCGGTGCCCGGAGGCGCGCTGCGCGCGCGGGACGTTCGCCGAGCAGGTCCCTGACCTCGTCGCGGCGAGGGGCTCGATCACGACCCGGGCGGTGAGCTGGGCGATCGGGCAGCTACGCCGTGAGCACGCCACGATCGCCGGGCTGGCCCGCCGGCTCCAGGTGGGCTGGTGGACGCTGTGGCGGGCCGTGCGCCCCCAGCTCGAACGCCTGGCCGCTGACGAGTCCCGGTTCGCCGGGGTCACGAGCCTGGGTGTCGACGAGCACCTGTGGCACCACGGCGAGCGTCGCACCAAGGGGCCGAAGGAGCTGACCGGCATGGTCGACCTGACCCGCGACGCAGGCGGACGGGTCCGTGCCCGGCTGCTCGACCTGGTTCCAGGCCGGTCGAAGAAGGCCTACGCCGACTGGCTGAGCGAGCGCGGGCCGCACTTCCGCGCCGGGATCGACGTCGCAGCCCTGGACCCGTTCGGCGGGTACAAGGCGGCGATCGACGACCAGCTCGCCGACGCCACCGCCGTGCTGGACGCGTTCCACATCGTCAGGCTCGGCACGCAGGTCGTCGACGAGGTCCGTCGCCGCGTCCAGCAGGACACGACCGGGCACCGCGGCCGCAAGGGCGACCCCCTGTACGGCATCCAGACCATCCTGCGCGCCGGCGCGGAGAACCTCACCGACAAGCAGCTCGCACGCCTGGCCCGTGCGATCGAGGCCGACGAACGGCACGAGGAAGTGCTCCTCGCCTGGCAGTGCGCCCAGCAACTGCGCGCCGCCTACCAGGCCACGAGCCTGGCCGAGGGCAGGCGGCGGGCCGAGAAGGTCCTCGCCACGTTCCATACCTGCCCCATCCCCGAAGTCGCACGCCTCGGGCGCACCCTCAGGCGCTGGCGTGAGGCGTTCCTGGCCTACTTCACCACCGGCCGGGCGAACAACGGCGGCACCGAGGCCATCAACGGCATCATCGAGCTCCACCGACGCCTCGCCCGCGGCTTTCGCAACCGCGAGAACTACCGGTTACGCATGCTGCTCGCCGCGGGCGGGCTCACGACCTGATCCCCACCCGATCGGCGAAGAGCCCCACATTGGCGGTGCCCGATACACACGAGTTCGTGCATTTTGGCTGGACATCCGACTGCCCCGGCCGAGCACAACTTGGTTGATCGACACACCGTTTCACCCGTCGCCGAGCCCCTTTCACCCTCGGCAACCATTGCTTAGGGCTACGACGCGTCGCCAAGGTGGTCAAATCCGACCGGAGGAGGTAGTCGCTATGGAAGGTCAGAATCGCCGTGTCCGAGTGGTCTGGGCTTGCCGCAAGGGGCACCAGCACGAAATGTGCCACCCAGTACATCGAGGGCTCCCTCCAGAACTCAGGTGCCCCGACGAGGATCCGCCCGGCTACGGCGGAGGAGGTGGCGGAGGCTGCACACTACCGGCCAACTTCAGCGCCCTGGTCGAATATGAGCTGGGCAACAACTTCCAGGAATCGAAGCGTCGCGGATACGTGCTGATCGAGAGTTAGCCCGTCACAAGATCTAGTCCCCGACTCCATCTGCGAGGCGCCTAGGCGTCATGTTGCTGGACGCAACGCCGGACAACGAAGCCCTGCCCGACCGGTGCTATAGCGCGGCTTGCTATACTTGCCTCCATGACGACCCGTCGACAGGTGCTGCGCGAAGTGATGCTCCAGACGGGCACCACCCAGTCGCACCTGTCCCGGCTCAGCGGAGTTCGCCAGCCGAGCATCAGCCAGTTCCTCTCCGGCAAGGTCGACTTCAGTGATGAGCAGCTCGACCGCCTGCTGTCGTGCATGGGTTTCCGGCTCCAGGTCGAGCGGCGCGTGATCGTCCCCCAGCTGACCCGCTCCGAGCGTCGGTCGTGGCAGCTCCACCGCCGCCTCTCGACACACCTCAACCGTCACAGCTTCCAGGAGTGGAAGCCCACGATCGAGCGCAACCTGGACCGACTCGGCGAGCAGGTCACCGGCCAGCCCCATGGGAGGAACCTTGAGCACTGGCGCGACCTGGTAGAGCGCGGGGATCTGCCCGGCCTCCACCGCGTTCTCACCGGCCTCGACCGAGGGTCGATCGAGATGCGTGAGGTCTCCCCGATGTCGGGGCTCCTCAGCGAGGAGGAGCGGTCCGAGGTGCTCAGGATGGCCAGCTGATGCGGAGGGATCAGCTCGAGCACGCCATCCGCACGGCATGCCAGATCATCGATCACACCGAGGTCATCGTCGTGGGGTCCCAGGCGATCCTCGGTACCTACGACGAATCGCAGCTTCCGGCCGCCGCGACGATGTCGGTCGAGATCGACATTCTGCCGATCGCGCCGACAAAGGAAGAGGTCATCAGCCTGGCAGACCGCATCGAAGGTGTTGCCGGCGAGCTCTCCGCGTTCGAGGCGCTCCACGGCTTCAGTATCGACGGGGTCGACCTCGACACCGCGATACTTCCCACGGGGTGGCGTGACCGCCTGGTCAAGGTGCAGAACGCGAACACTGCTGCACCGCTGGGCGAGCCTCGGTTCACCGGGTGGTGCCTCGACAAGGAAGACCTGTGCGTCGCGAAGCTGTGCGCGTTCCGCGAGAAGGACCGCAACTTCGTGGCGGCCATGCTCGACGCCGGACTGGTCGACCGAGACCTCGTTGCGGTGCGGCTCCAGTCAGTCTCAACGGAGTACAGCACGCGGGCGGATGTCGCGCTCTCGTGGCTGTCGTCTCGCACGACATAGAACCACCGCGCGTCCTGCTGGGCTACCGCCAGCGTTCCGGAGGGATCCTTCCCATGACGTTGCCGAGCTCGTCCTTGACGACCTTTGCCCGCTCGTCTCCGGCCCACCGCACGACGAACCGTCCGCGCCGGCGATACAGGTCGAGCAGGTAGTCCGCCGCGGCGGCGACCTCGGCCTTCTTCCGCTCGATGTGCTGTGCCTGCGACCGTTCGTACTCGCCGATCACCTCGTCGCCGTCGCGGATCAGCAGGGTGCACAGGGTCGAGCCGCTCGGCTCGACATCGACGCCGGCGCACTCCTACAGCTCTGGTTCAAGGGCTGCTGAACTGCGGACGCCCCTCTCCGCGAAGATGCGTCAGGAGCTGAAGCATTCGGAACGCGTCATCACCGGAGAGCCTCGTCGACGCGCTCGCGAGTGCCGCCAGCTCATTGACCCGTCTGGTGAAGTCCTCGTTGCCGACGACGACGACGTCGACCTCACGAAGCGCTGCCATCAGAGGCGCGGGAACGTTCGGCGCCCACAGCTCGATGATTGGATCGGCGTCGGGGAACACCTCGGCGGCGTATGCGCGGGCGGTCGCGACCTTCGACGCCATCTTCTGCACCGTGTCGGCATTGCCGCTTCCGTACAGCAGGCCGTCGAGATGTGTGGCGACCTCCGCGACCCAGACCTGTCGATCGTCGCCGTGGCCCGCGACACCGATCACATCGATCTCGCCCTGGCCTGTGGGCGGACGCGAGTTGTACGCCACGGTGTGGCAGCGGCGAACCTGACGCATGTATGCGCCGACGAGCGACTCTCCTATGTCGACCATGGTTCTCCCTTGACTCGGCGACGTCTGCGTTTCCCATGGTGCCGGGCGCGGAGCCGCGGCGATACTCCGGCGGAGCGGCTGTCGGACGCCGCTGCTACCGTCCGAGGCGTGAATCAGGTGACCTCCGCGCTCGGGCACTAAGCCCGCCCACTCGGGCGGGTGTGTGCCCCGAGGAGAGAGTCACCATGGCCTTTCGCCGCTTCTACCGCCGGACCTTCCTGAAAAAGCGCGGCCACCACGCCGGCGCGTACGTCCTCGCCGACGTGTCTCTCGAGCGCGGCATGGTGTCCGACGACGGTACCGACGTCTGCGCTCACCTCACCGTCGCCGACTGCGCTCGCACCGCCGTGCTCCAGTTCGACGTCCACGACCGCGACACCGCTGCCAACGCCCTCCACAAGGCTCGCGTGCTCAAGACCGTCGTCGACGGGTTCGTCGATGCGCTCGAGCTGGCCGTCGCGGAGTCCGGCGTGACGGAGCGCAGCGGGAAGCCCTCCCGCCGGTGAACGACGACAGCCCGGGTGCCCGACCGACGTCGGGCACCCGGGCTCCTCAGCGAACCGAGCTCAGCGCGCGATCAGCCGCGCCCCTTCCCCGGCTTGCCGCCGTCGGTCACGGGCTCGGTGGGAGCCGACGTCGCGCTCCAGCTCCCGTACCCGTCCTTCGTGCCGGTGACGCGCACGCTCACGGAACCACCGACGTCGGACGCCGGCACCTTGTACGTCCGCCCCGTGGCGCCGGAGACCGGCACACCGTCCACGAGCCACTGGAACGCGAGCTGCGTCCCGGACGCCCACGTCCCGGGGTCGACGCGCAGCACCGCCCCGACCCGCGGCGTCCCGACCACGACGGGCGTGCCCGTCTGGAGGGCCGGTCCCGACGTCGTGAAGGTCCGCACCTCGGACGTCACGACCCCGCCGTACGGGCCGGTCGCCACGACGTACCAGCCGTGCTCCCCCGCCTCGAGCGAGGACCACGTCGCCGAGACCGTCTCGCCGCTCGCCACGCCCGTGAACGCGGCGATCGTCTCGGACGTGAGCACGTCGACCCGCAGCGAGTCGGTCGCGAGCGTCTTCGTCGTCGGCTCGAGGCTGAACGCCGAGTACGGGATCTCGAACTCCTGCATGCCGGGCGGGTCGTTGAGCGCGGCGTCGTCCGAGTTGAAGACGTCGAGCGACGGCGAGTACGTCCGCACCACGATCCGGCCGGTGCCGTCAGCGCCGCCGGTGTTGTCGAAGTGCAGCAGGCGCAGGTAGCCGAGACCGCCCTCGGGCAGGCCCTGGTAGTCGAACAGCATCGAGTACACGGTCCGGTCGGCGACGCCGTCACCGTCGTCGTCGAACTCGTCGGTGCGCGTGTACGCGTCGTGGTAGTGACCCGAGCTCACCATGACGACGTTCGGGTTCGGCGCGATGACCTCGTCGAGGATCCGCTGCGGGATCGGGCCCAGGCCGCCCGTCGTGAGCATGTACTCGTGCAGGTTGATCCAGACCTTGCGCTCCGGGTACCGCGCGATGACCTCGTTCATCCAGTCGATCTGCTCGTCGCCCGGGCCCCAGCCCATGTAGAGCATGAGCAGGTCGACGCCGTTCACGCTGATGAGGTCGTAGTGGCCCCGGTTGTCCTGGAGCTGACCGCCGTACCAGGGGTTGCCCTCGAACCGGTCGGCACCGAAGAACTGCGAGTAGTTCGAGTAGTCGACCCGCGCACCGCCGACGTCATGGTTGCCCGCGAGCACGCCGTACGGCAGGCCGGCCTCGTCGAGCGCGCGGTACGCCGCGTCGGCGTTGGCCCACTGGTGCGGCTGGTCCCAGTCGTCGACGATGTCGCCGGTGTGGACGAGGTACTGCAGGTTCAGCTCGTCGCGCTGGTCGAGCAGGAACCGGTGGATCGCCTGCTGGTGCGCGTACCACCCGCTGGGGTTCTCGGGGTCGCCGGGCTGCCCCTGGTTGTCGTTGTAGTACTGCGTGTCCGACTCCCACGCGATCGTGAAGTCGTACTCCGAGCGCGGGGTCGCGTCCGGGTGGAAGGGCGCGACGCTCCCGTCGCGCGGCGAGCGCGCGGTGCCCGCGAAGCCCTCAGAGTGCTGCACGAGCACCGTGACCTCGCCGTCGCGCACGTGGTCCGCGAGCGCCACGGTGCCGCCGAGCTCGAACTCGGTGGCCGCGCTGCCCGTGGTGACGTACCGGTCGACCTCCTGCCACCGGCCCGTCTCGACGTTCAGCACGTAGAGCAGCACCTTGGCGTCGGCGTTGGCCGAGCCGGACCAGGCGATGCGCACGCGTCCGTCCTCGCCGGCGTCGTCGGGCACGTCGACCGTGAACAGCTGGTACGGCAGCTCGGTGTCCGAGGAGACCTCGCTCGCCACGCCGTCGGTGCCGACGAGCTTCGCGAGCTCGTCGCCGGTGAGCTCGGTGGCGCCGTCGCGGTCGGTGGCGGCGGCGTCCGTCGTCGTGCCCGCGAACGCGCTGACCTCGGCGTCCGCGGCGTCGAACGCGTAGCCCTTGCGGAAGGCGACGTCGAGGTCGTCGCCGTTCGCCGAGCCCGCCGTCGCCGACAGCGTGACGTCGCCGCTGCGGACGGTCGCGCCGTCCGCGGGCTCGCCGAGCGCGACGTCGGGCCGCTCGTCGGGCGTCGTGAACGTCACCGTGCGCTCGGTGGTGTTGCCCAGCCGGTCCTTCGCGGTGAGGACGAGCGTGTGCTCGCCCGGGCTCAGGGTGAGCGACGACGTCGCGTGCGGCAGGGTGATGGCCTCGCCGTCGAGCGTCGCGGTCAGGGACGCGACCCCGGAGCCGGCGTCGGACGCCTCGGCGTCGATCTCGATGTCGCCGCGGTAGGTCTCGCCGTCGACGAGCGCGGTCGTGATCTCGGGCGCGGTGTTGTCGACGACGACGGTGCGGGTCACGCTCTGCTCGCCGGCGGTCGCGCTGACCGTGTGCTCGCCGTCGGCGACCGCGGTGGTGTCCCAGGTGTGCGCGAGCGAGTCGAACGCGTCGTCGGGGATGCGGAACGTCGCGAGGAAGTAGACCTGGTTGGCGTCGGAGAACCCGATGCGCGTGGCCGGGTCCGGGCACTCGCGGACGGTCTCGGCCTGCCCCTCGCCCGCGCCGGCGCACACCTCGGGGCGCAGCACGCGCCCGTCGGGCAGCGCGAGGCGCAGGTTCATGGCCGAGAAGTCGTCGTTGTTCTCGTTCGGGTCCGGCTCGGGCCACGCCTTGGTGCCGGCGTAGATGCCGAGGGTGAGGTCCTCGCCGCGCGCGATGCGCTCGACCGGCACCTCGCTCGTCACCGTCTCGATCCGCGAGTAGAAGCCCTCGTCGAAGATCGTGAGCACGTCGTCGCCGAGCTTGACGCCGTTGCGGAAGAACGCGTCGGTGTTGGTCGCCTCGAACGCGAACAGCGCGGGCGCCTCGAGCGCGGGGGTCAGGCCGTCGACCGGCTCGCCGTCGATCGCCAGGCTCAGGCCGGCCGGGTCGCCCGACGTCGTGCCCGCGACCCGCGTGGCGCCGCCGACGTGCTGGCCGTCCGCGACGTTGAGCCGCACCGGGGCGGGCTCGGACTCCTCGAGCTGGACACGGACCGGACCGAGCGTCGAGGTGTGCGTGCCGTCCGACGCGGTGACGGTGTACTCGACCCACGCCTTGCCGTAGAGGTCGACCGCCGGGACGGTGAACGCGTACCGGTTCGGCGCGTCGAACCGCAGGTGGCGCGTCGTCGGCTCGCCGACGTCGTCGGCGATCGTGAGCGCGACCGTGCGGACCTGGCGGTCGTCGGTCACCTCGAGCTCGAGCGCGAGGTCGTCGGTGTCCGGGGCGTCGATGCCGCCCGTGAGGTCGGTGATGACGGGGGCGCTGGTGTCCTCGGGCGTGGCGACGAGGCCGGCCGGCACCTGCTCGGGAGACACGTAGCCGGGCGTGGCGACGTCGACGCCGACCAGCCTCTGGCGCGTGCCCGACTCCCAGCGGTACTGGATCGGCCGGTCGGCGACCGTCTGCGCGTCGTTCATGTAGTCGGCGCGCGAGACGACGTGCCCGGTGTTGGTCTGCACCTGGATGCCGCGCAGCCCGCCGTTGGCCATGCCGCCCGAGTGGATCTCCACGAGGTCGACGCCGGCGGTGAGGCGGCTGCCGAAGTGCGCGTTGAAGTCCGCCGCGGTGAGGTGCTGGTTGGCGCCGTTCTTGATCCACAGCACGAGCGTGCGGCCCGGCTCGATCACCGGGTCGGCCGGGGTGGCCGGCCACAGCGCGCTGTTCGTGACGACGTGGCTGCCGTCGAGGTAGAGGTAGTTGATCGTGAAGTCTTCGAACCGCACCGGCGCGTCCGAGGCGTTGTAGACCTCGATGAACTCGTACGCGTCCGCGCCGCCGACGTTGGCCGTGTCCGGCGCCACCTCGGTGACCTGGAGGATCGGCGCGTCCAGGGCGGGGTCCGACGGCGGGACCGGGCCCGGCTCGGGCACGCTCGGTCCCGTGGGGCTCGGGCTGGGCTCGGGCGCGGGCTCGCTCGGTGTCGGCGTCGGCGTCGGGTCAGTGGGCTCGGGCTCCGGCTCGGGCAGCGCGAGCTGCGCCGGGTCGACCGTGCCGGGCGTCGGCGCCTGCTGCCGCCCGACGACGGGCTGGACCGCGCTGCCCGCCTCGGTCGGCGCGCCGAACGTCACGGTGCGGTCCACGCCCTTGTCTGTGCCGGTCCAGGTGACCTGCGCGACGTCGGACGTCACGCCGCCCGTGGTGCGGCGGAGGTACATCGACGTGCCCGAGTTGTTGAGCCCGTTCTGGCCGGTGAGCCGCACGAGCTGGAACGGCTCGGTGATCCCGAGGCCCGCGTAGAACTCGCGGAACTCGTCGTCGGTGAGGGCGGCCGCGCCCTCGTAGGTCGAGTTGTACGCCCAGAAGACGACGGTGCCGTGCGCGTCGACCGTGGTGCCCGGGTCGAACGCGAGCGTCTTCGGCGTCGAGCCGCTCATGTAGACGATCGAGTACCCCTCCTCGGCGAGGACGATCGGGGAGTCGGTCGTGTTGTGGACCTCGACGAACTCCCACACGTCCACGCTCGCGCCGGCGGCGTTGGGTCGGTTGGAGGAGTCGACGTTGATCTCGGTGATGAGCAGGGGCGGCAGCTCGGTCGCGGGCGCGGCGGCCGCGGGGACCGCCGTGGCGGCGAGCGCGCCGGCCGCGAGGCTCGAGGCCGTCAGCGCGGACACGAGCCGCGCGACGATGGATCTGTGGTGCGAGGGCATGGGCCGAACGTTGCCCTGCACACGTGAACATCGGCGGCCGCCCGGGTGAACGAGCGGCGACGGGGCGTTGTACGTCACGTCCCACGAGCTTCGGGGCGGCGGGTAGCGCCGCCTACCCTGAGGGGGTGGCGACGTTCTCTGCGGTGACTCGACAGCACATCCTCCGGGCGATCGAGGAGTACGACGACCGCGGCAGGGACGCGTTCCTCGGCGTCTACGGGTTCACCCCCGCCCCGGGAGCGACGCTGACCCACGAGGGCCGCACCTACGACGCCCGGGCGATCCTCGGCGTCGCCCACCGGTACGCGACCGGTCGGGTCGCGACGTCGGAGGAGTTCCACGACGGCGCGGCCGGCGCCGCGGCCCTCCTGCGCAAGCGCGGCTTCCACGCGAGCGGCTCGGAGCCCGCGGGTGCGACGTCGTCGCGCACGACGACAGCACGCCGCACCTCGCAGCGCTCGGCCTCCCCGCGCTCGGCCCCGCGGCGGGCCGCCGCCGAGGAGGAACCGCCCGCCGTGTGCCCGACGTGCTTCATGGCGCTGCCCGCGACGGGCGTCTGCGACACCTGCGGCTGACCACCCTCCGTCCGCACCGCCGTCGCGCCTCCCCTGTCCCTCTCGCGAGGTCGTACCTTCGGTCGCGAGGTCGTACTCCCGGGGTACGACCTCACGACCGGAGGTACGACCTCGCGACGGCAGTGCGGCGCTAGAGTCCGCGTGTGACCTCCGCGACCCTCTTCGTCCGCCCGCCGTCGCCGCGCCTCGCCGAGGGCGAGCTCACCCATCTCGAGCGCGTGCCCGTCGATGCCGACCTGGCGCGCGAGCAGTGGGAGGCGTACGTCGAGCGGTACCGCTCGCGCGGCTGGGACGTGCGCGAGCTGCCGGCGGCCGACGACCACCCGGACGGCGTCTTCGTCGAGGACACCGTGGCGGTGTTCGACGACCTGGCGGTCCTGACTCGCCCCGGTGCGACGTCGCGGCGCGGCGAGGTCGAGAGCATGGGGCCGGCGGTCGAGGCCGCGGGCCTGCACGTCGCGGCGATCGAGGCACCCGCGACGCTCGAGGGCGGCGACGTGCTCAAGGTCGGCCGGACGGCCTACGTCGGGCGCAGCTCGCGCACGTCGCCCGACGGGGTGGCGCAGCTCCGGGCGCTCGTCGAGCCGCGCGGGTGGACCGTCGTCGAGGTGCCGGTGACCAAGGTGCTGCACCTCAAGAGCGCGGTCACCGCGCTGCCCGACGGCACGGTCATCGGGTACGAGCCGCTCGTCGACGCTCCCGAGCTGTTCGACGCGTTCCTGCCCGTGCCCGAACCGGAGGGGACCGCCGTCGTCGTCCTCGACGAGCAGACGGTGCTGATGTCCGCGAGCGCCCCGCGCACCGCCGCCCTCCTGCGGGAGCGCGGGCTGGAGGTCGTCACGACGCCGGTGACGGAGTTCGAGAAGCTCGAGGGCTGCGTCACCTGCCTGTCCGTGCGCGTGCGCTGACGCCCCCGCTACGAGCCTGCGCCGGCGCGGCGGACCACCGCCCGGGCGACCGGCCCGTAGGCAGCGTGCGGCGCCCACGGCTGCCGGCGGTCGCCGGCAGCCTCCCGGTCGGTGAGCATCCGGAACAGCAGGGCGCGCAGCAGCATCTGCGGCCACGCGTCGAGGCGGGTCCATCGGTCGAGGAGCGTCTCGTCGGCGCCGTGCCAGCACATCGCGTCGACCACCGCCACAGCCACGGCCCACGAGGGCGGCCGCCAGTACGGCGGCCAGTCGATGATCGCCGGCGGCAGCCCCGGCTCGTGGAGCACGTTGCCGAGGAGGTCGCCGTGGACGAGCTGGTGGTCGACCACGATCGGGGTCCGCGCCGCCGCGACGCGCGCGACGAGCGGGGTGTCCTCGAGCGGCGCCAGGTCCCATGCGGCGCGGTCGGCACGACTCCACGGGTCGTCCCGGTCGTCGAGGAACGACGGCCGCGCCTCGCCGGCGATCGCCTCGTGGAAGGCCGCACCGGCGTCGACGGCCTCGCCCCAACGCGTGGGGTCGGTGCGGCCGGCGACGTGACGGCTGGCCTCCCAGCCGCGGTACAGCCACTGCCCCGAGACGGCGCGCACCGGGCGCGCGACCCGGAAGCCGTCGGCGGCGGGCAGCGTGTCGAGGATCGACGCCCTCCACTCGGACTCGACCGGGAGGTCGACCAGCTTGAGCACGATCTCGCCCGCGCGCCACGTCCCTCCACGACCGCCGTCCAGCGGCCGGGGCTCGGCGGTCGCGCCGAACGCGTCGAGGACGTCTTGGGGCGGTGCCGTTCCCACCCGACCGACGATAAGCGACCGCGTCGCCGTGACCGGTGCCACGGAACTTCACCCGAGCGTCCCACCCGGCCTCAGGACGAGGTCCGTGCGAAGAACGGCCCGCATCGCAGATCGGGTCGGTCTGCTGTCGCGGCATCCGCTCTCGCGATGTCGGTGGCTTCCTCTACCGTCTGGGCCGTGACCGCACTCGCGACCGCTCTCACGGCGCGGCGCCTCCTCGAGGACAGCAGCGCATGGTCGCTGCTGCGCGCCGACAACGCACCGGTCGTCATCGGGATCCTCGGCCAGCACCTGTCGGGAGAGGTCCGCAGACTGCCGGCGCCCGAGCTGTTCGAGGCGGTCGAGGCGGAGCTGGACGAGCTGCGTGCGCACGCCTTCGACCTGCCGAAGACGGCGGCGCAGTACTGCCGCGACTGGCTCACGGCCGGCTACCTGGTCCGGCGACCGGGCGAGGGCCGCGAGGAGGTCTACGAGCTCAGTGAGGGCGCGCTCACGGCGATCCGCTTCGTCGAGCAGCTCGCGACGCCGCGTGCGAGTGCGACCGAGTCGCGACTCGCGACAATCATCGAGCGGATTCACCGGTTGGCGGTCGAGACCGACCCCGACACGAGCCGGCGCATCGCCGCGCTCGAGGCCGAGCGAGAGCGTATCGACACGCAGATCGCCGCGCTCGGCTCGGGGTCCGCCGACGTCCTGTCCGACGAGCGCGCGGTCGAACGCGCCGTCGACATCCTCGCGCTCACCGCAGAGGTGCCCGAGGACTTCGCGCGCGTGCGCGCCGCGCTCGAGCAGCTCAACCGCGACGTCCGGGCGCAGCTCGTCGAGGAGCCGGAGTCGCGCGGTGCGGTGCTCGACGACGTCTTCCGCGGCGTCGACCTGCTCGCCGAGTCCGACGCCGGACGGTCCTTCGCCGCGTTCTACGCCCTGGTGCTCGACGCCGAGCGCACGGCCGCGCTCGAGGCCCAGGTCGACGACCTCGTGGACCGGCCTTTCGCCCACTCCTTGTCACCGGACCAGCGCCGGCTTCTGCAGCGCCTGCTGCCGACGATGCAGGACGCGGGCGCGGAGATCCACCAGGTGATGACGTCCTTCAGCCGGAGCCTGCGCCGCTTCGTCCAGTCCCAGGAGCTCGCCGAGGACCGCGCGGTGCACCGACTCGTGCGCGAGACCCTCGCCGAGGCGAACGCGCTCGTCGGGCAGGTCCAGCCCTACCGGCAGCTCGGGCTCGAGCTCGATCTCACGGCGGTGACCGTCGCCCAGGTCGCGGGCATGCGCCTGCACAACCCCGCCGACAGCGAGACGACCGAGCCGGTCGTCACGAGCCACGCGGCGACGGCAGACATCGCGAACCTGCGCGCGGCCGTCCGCGCGTCGGAGATCGACATGGCCGAGCTCACCGCCAACGTCAACGACGTCCTCGGCATGCGCGGACCGTCGACGATCGCCGAGGTCCTCGCTGATAGGCCCGCCACCCAGGGGGTCGCCTCGGTCGTCGGGCTGCTCGTCCTCGCCGAGCAGCACGCCACGCCCGCGGGCGACGGGCGTGCGGAGCACGTGACCTGGCGGCCGGTCGTGTCATCCGACACCGCGTCTGACGGCGCGGCCGACGCACTGCGAGGCGCCACCGTTCCCCAGTTCCTCTTCGAGGAGGCTCTCCCGTGACCGACGTCGACACCGCCTCCGAGGCGGCCGCGGAGCCGCTGTGGGAGGGCGACCCGGGGACCCTGCGCGAACCCTCGCGCCGGGCTCTGGCGGCTCTCGTCAAGGGCCCGTACGTCTCGGCCGAGCGGCACGGCGAGATCTGGCGCGCGCTGGCGGCCGACACGGCCGTGATCCGGTCGCGGCTCGCGGACATGTTCCTCGAGCTGGTGGTCGACCAGGCGCTCGGCATCGCGTTCGTCCGCGGCGCGCAGACGGCGGACGGCACGGCACCCCAGGTGGTCCGCACGCTCCCGTTGACGTTCATCGACACGGTGCTCCTGCTGCACCTGCGCGGCGAGCTCGTGCGCGCAGGTGGCACCGGCCGGGTGATCGTCGGCAAGGACGAGGTGTATGACCAGCTCCACGTCTACCGGGCGGCCGCCTCCACCGACGAGCAGGGCTTCACCCGCCGGATCAACGCGTCGTGGACCAAGTTCGAGAAGCAGAATCTCGTGATCCCGACCAGCACGGAGGGGCGCTACGAGGTCTGCCCCGTCCTGAGGCTCGTGTTCGGCCCCGAGGAGATCGCCGCCGTCCGCGACGAGTACCGCCGCCTGCTGGGGCGCGCACCGGCCGACGAGGTGGCCACCGACGAAGCCCCGGCCCAGGAGGACGACGCATGACGAGCACCGACCTGCACCCGGGCCAGTGGCGTCTCGAGCGCGTCGAGCTGGTCAACTGGGGCACGTTCCACGGTCACCACGTGGTCGACGTGGCCCGCAAGGGTTTCCTGCTGACCGGCTCGTCCGGCTCGGGCAAGTCCTCGCTCGTGGACGCGATCTCCGCGGTGCTCACGCCGCGCGGCAAGACACGCTTCAACGCCGCAGCCGCCGACGGCACGACGCGGTCCGGCGACCGCACGGTGCTCTCCTACGTGCGCGGGGCCTGGCGGCGTGCCACCGACTCCGACACCGGCGAGATCGCCACGGAGTACCTACGTCCGGGCGCCACGTGGAGCGGGATCCTGCTCCGGTACGCCGACGGAACCCGCCGCACCGACGGGTCTGCCAACACGCTCACTCTCGTCAAGCTGTTCCACGTCAAGCGCGGCGCGTCGAGCCCGGCGGACGTCCACGACGTGCACATCGTCTCCCCCGTGCCGCTGGGGCTGCTCGACCTGGAGGAGTTCGCCCGTTCCGGCCTCGACGTCCGGGCACTCAAGCGTCACCTGCCCGACGCGCACGTCGACCCGGAGCACTCCCGCTTCGTCGCCCGGTTCTCGCGCGCCCTCGGGATCACGGGCGACCGCGCGATCCTGCTGCTGCACAAGACCCAGTCGGCGAAGAACCTTGGCTCGCTCGACGACCTCTTCCGCACCTTCATGCTCGACGAGCCGTCCACCTTCGCGACGTGCGAGCGCGCCGTCGAGCAGTTCACCGACCTCTCCCGGGCCCACCGGGCGGTCGTCGAGGCACGCGAGCAGATCGAGGCGCTCACGCCGCTGGTCGACACCGCGCGCGCCTACGACGACGCCGGCGCCGCGGAGCGCGAGGCCGAGCGGCTCGCGGCCGGGCTCGAGGACTTCACCCAGGCATGGAAGCTCGACCTGGCACGTCAAGCGCGCGACACCGCCGCCGACACCGTCGCACGTGCCGAGGCCGAGAACGACCGCGCCCGGGCCGCCACCACCCAGGCGCTGCAGCGGGTCCGCGAGGCGCAAGGGCTCGTCGACGAGCGCGGTGGCGCGGAGCTCTCGGCTCTCGACGCCCGCATCGAGACGCACGAGCTGCGCCTGCGGCTGGTCACGGGCGAGCGCGACCGTGTGGCCCGCGACCTCGCCTCCGTCCAGGTGGCGCGGCCGGACACCCCCGAGGACCTGCTCGAGCTCCAGCGGGTGGCCCGTGCCGAGCTCGCGCAGGCCACCGACGACGACGCCGCGCACGCCCGGCAGGCCACCGACCTGTGGACCGAGCGCACAGAGGCTCGCACGGCCCTCGAGTCGGTCCAGCACGAGCTCGCAGCCATGCGCCGCACCCGGTCGAACATCGGCAGCGGTCTGCTCGAGGCGCGCCACCGGATCGCCCGTGCCACCGGGATCTCGCCAAGCAGCCTGCCGTTCGCCGCCGAGCTGCTCGACGTCCGCGCCGATCACGCCGAGTGGCGCGGCGCCATCGAACGTGTCCTGCGTCCGCTGGCGACCGTCATGCTCGTCCCCGCCGCACACCAGACCGCCGTGAGCGCCGCGGTCGACGCCGCCCATCTCGGGACGCTGCTGCGGTACGAGTCGGTTCCTCCCGCCGTCGACCCGCCGCGCAGGCCCGCATCGCACGACTCGCTCGTCTACCGTGTCGACGTCGCCGCCGGCCCGATGCAGGCTTGGCTGCACCACGAGCTCGCCCGCCGCTTCGACTACGCGTGCGTGGAGACGGTCGGAGAGCTCGCCGACGTCGAGCAGGGCGTCACACGAGCCGGCCAGGTCAAGCGCGGCCGCCGTTCGTTCGAGAAGGACGACCGATTCGCCGTCGACGACCGGTCCCGCTGGGTTCTCGGCTCCGACAACGCGGCCAAGGTCGACCACTACCTCGAGCTGCTGCGCGCCGCGCGCGAGCGCGTGGAGGCCGCGGACCGCGCACTGGGAGACCTGGAACGCGCGCGCACGTCCGCCGAGGCCCGACGCCGCGTCCTGGCCGCCGTCGTGGAGCTCGACTGGGCGTCCGTCGACGTCGCCGCCTGCGAGCGCGAGCTGGCCGACGCGCGGCGCGCCCGGGCAGGGCTGCTCGCCGCCCAGGGTGACCTGCGCTCGGCGCAGCACCTCCTCGACCTGGCGGAGACCGAGGCGACGCAGGCGCGCGCCACCGAGCGGGAGACGGCTGCGGAGCTAGCGACCGCCCGCGCCGAGCTGAACCAGCTCCAGGCCACGATCACAGACCTCGAGCGCCAGGCGCCGCCCGCCGTCGACCCGAGCGTCCACGCCCGGCTGAAGGCAGAGTTCTACGCGCACCAGACCACCCGGCGCGTCACGCACGCGACGATCGACGCGGTCTCACGGCACGTCGCGAAGGCGCTCGCGGACCGCGGCAAGCGGGCCGGCCGGGAACGCGAGGCCGCGCAGCTCGCGATCGTCGAGCTCACCGGCGGCTTCGTCCGCCGCTGGCCGGCCCTCTCGGTGGACCTGACACCGGGGGTCGAGGACAGGCAAGGCTTCCTCGACGTGCTGGCCACGCTGCGCGCCGACCGGCTCCCCGACTTCGAGCACCGCTTCTTCGAGATGCTGCGCGAGCAGTCGCAGCAGAACCTCGGGCTCCTGGCACAGGAGATCCGTCACGCACCGGCCGAGATCAAGCGACGCGTCGAGCCGATCAACGGGTCGCTCATGCGCAGCGAGTTCGCGCCGGGAAGCCACTTGCAGATCCGGGTGGAGGACGCCAAGCCTGCGGCGGTTCAGGAGTTCCTCAAGGACCTCAACACGATCACCACGGGCGCTCTGGCCGCCGACGAGGACCGCGAGGAGGCCGAACGGCGCTTCGCGGTGCTCTCCCGGGTGATGCAACGCCTGGGCTCCTCGGAGAGCGCGGACCGTGCCTGGCAGTCGCTGTGCCTCGACACGCGCCGCCACGTCCGCTTCACCGGGACGCAGGTCGACCGGGAGCGCACCGTCGTCGACGTCTACGACTCGGGTGAGGGGCGCTCCGGCGGCCAGAAGCAGAAGCTCGTCGTCTTCTGCCTCGCCGCCGCCCTGCGCTACCAGCTCACGCGCGAGCGCGACGCGGTGCCCGCCTACGGCTCGGTGGTCATGGACGAGGCGTTCGACAAGGCCGACGCCGCGTTCACGCGCATGGCGCTCGACATCTTCCGCGAGTTCGGCTTCCACATGATCCTGGCCACGCCGCTCAAGCTCCTGCAGACGCTCGAGGAGTACGTCGGCGGCATCGCGCTCGTGACGTGCGCCGATTCCAAGGACTCGCACGTCGCGCCGGTGCCCTTCGACGGGGCCGGCCCCCGCGCCGAGGAGGCCACCCCGGCGGAGCAGCAGGACCGCGCAGTCCGCGAGCTGGAGCTCGACCTGTCGTGAGGACGATGGTGACCGTCGATGCCGCACGCGCCTCGATTCTCAGGACCTACGAGCGTGGGTACGCGGCGTGGGCGGCGCTCGGCCCGTCCGAGGAGACGGTCGTCGACGTCCCGCTCCACCCACCGAGCGAACGGACCGTCCTCGGCGACCCGCGGGCCGTGGCCGACTGGATCGCCGCGTGGCGCGCGGCCGACCCGGGCGCTCCCGGCACGGCGCATGTCGTCTGGGAGACGCGCCGCTGGGCCAGCATGGGGACGCAGGTGGTGCCCGCCCGGCTGAGGCTCACCGCCGCGGAGCACGTGGCCTCGTTCGTCCGGCGGCGTGGGCACTGGGATGCCGCCCGCACCCGGGCCGCGGCTCTCCTGGAGCTCCTCGGACCCGACAACGCGCCCGTTCGCGAGGCGGTCCGGCGCGCGCTGCGTGCCGTCGTCGAGCTCGACGAACCCGAGCTCGGCCGCCTCCTCGGGGTGCTGCGCTGGTTGCTCGCGAACTCCGCGTCGGGGATGTTCGTCCGCCAGCTCCCGGTGCGGGGCGTGGACACCAAGTGGTTGGAGCGGCACCGCGGCGTCGTCGACCCGCTCTGGACCGCGGCGACCGGGACGGCCGACCTCGGGCTCGCGGCGCGCCCTGGCCTGGTGCGCGTGCGATTCCTGGACCCTGCGTCAGCGCCGGGCGGACTCGGCGACGTCTCGGCACCCGTTGCGGACCTCGCCGGCCTTGCGATCTCGCCGCCGACCGTTCTGGTCGTCGAGAACCTCGAGACGCTGCTCGCTCTCCGCCCGCACGCCGGCGTCGTCGCAGTGCACGGTCAGGGGTACGCGGCCCGTCACCTGCACCAGCTGCCGTGGGTGCGGCCGGCCGACGTCCTGTACTGGGGCGACCTCGACACCCACGGCCTCAACATCCTGAGCATCGTGCGTGCGCGCCTTCCGCAGACGCGCTCGTTCCTCATGGATCGGGCAACGCTGGAGGCCTACCCGGACCTGTGGGTCCCCGAGCCGAAGCCGCACCGTACGGTCCCCGAGCACCTCACTGCGTCGGAGGCCGACGCGTTCGCCGCCCTCAGCGAGCACGGCGACGTCCGCCTCGAGCAGGAGCGCGTGCCGTGGGCGAGCGCCGTCGAGGCCCTGGACGCACTCTTGGAGACGTGCCGGAGCACGAGGATTACGCTCCCGGACTGATCATCTCGAGGAAGTCGGCTGGCGCGACGATCACCGGGTTCTCGATCGCGGCCGCAAGAAGGTCCTTGTCCCCGGTCAGCAGGACGTCGACTTCGACGTTCGACGCCGCACGCAGGATCGGCCGGTCCTTGACATCCCTGACGCGCTCTTCGTCGGCGACGGGACGCTCCGGCGTCGCGACCACCGTGGCGAACGTAGGCAGTGCAGCAATGAACTCGTCCATCGCGCTGGCGACCTCTGGGAACTTGCGGGTCACCACAGATCGAAGCTCGGCCAGCACGACGTCCGAGACGACGACCTCGTCCGCCAGCGATACCGCGGCGACGTACGCGCGGGCGGCAACGCCATCCGGGAACAAGGCGGCCGAGAGGAGCACGTTCGTGTCGATGAAGACCCTCATTCGTCCGACACGCCACCGCGGATCTCGTCGACGAGACCGGCGACCTCGTCCTCCGTACCGACTCCTGCCCGGTCCGCAGCCCCGGCAGCGCTGCGTTGCAAGGCCCTCATCGCGTAGACGCCGGAGTTCATCATGACGACCCGGTCTTCGTCCCAGATGAGGACGACACGATCGCCCGTGCCGACATTGAGCTTCTCCCTGATGTCCTTCGGCAGCGTGATCTGGCCCTTGGCCATGATCTTGGCGCCCTCGACGATCATCGGCTCCATCGACTTCTCCCTACTTTCCCTACCATTCTACCTCGACTCCGGTCGGCGCTACCCGGCCCAGTCCGTGACCGACGCAATAGAAGTTCACCCGAGCGTCCCACCGGACCTCGGCGTACACTGGCCGACGGCCCGAAGGACCGCGGCGAGCACGCCGCGACGACTCGAAGGAGGTGCGCGCGCATGACCCGTAGCGAGCCTCCCAGTAGTCCGAGCCGCGACTGACGGCTCTCCCCCGGCCTGCCCGACGCCGTCGGGCACCGCCACGCCCTGGGCGCACCGCGCCCGGGCCTGCCCCTGTGCGCGTCGACGCACGCGAGGCACCGAGCCGCCCTCAGTCGCGGGATCCCAGCACGCAGCCACCCACCCCTGCACGCTCTCGGAGTCCCTCATGGCCGTTCCCACCTCGCGCCCCGTCCGCCCCCGCCCGCTGCTCGGCGCGCTCCGGCCGCGCCGCAACGGCGCGCTGCCCGCCGTCGTGCCCGACGTCGCGCCCCGCCCGGCGCCCGCGACCCGGCGTTCGGCGATGGTCGCCGCCGCGGTGTACGACGACGACGGCACGCGGCGCGCGTCGTTCTCGCGCCTCGCGGACACGTTCCGTGCGCTGCGCTCGCAGCCGGGCGGCATGGCCTGGATCGGCCTCGAGCGCCCCGACGAGGAGGAGCTGGCGACGCTCGCGCGCGAGTTCGACCTGCACCCGCTGGCGATCGAGGACGCCATCCAGGCGCACCAGCGCCCCAAGATCGAGCGCTACGGCGACACGCTGTTCGTCGTGCTGCACGCCGCCCGGTACCTCGACTCCATCGAGGAGGTCGAGTTCTCCGAGCTGCACGTGTTCGTCGGCCCCGACTTCGTGGTCACGGTCCGCCACGGCGACTCCCCCGACCTGTCGTCGGTGCGGGCGCGCCTCGAGGCCGAGACCGACATGCTCGCGCGCGGACCCGAGGCCGTGCTCTACGCGATCCTCGACCGCGTCGTCGACGACTACGCGCCCGTCGTCTCCGGCCTCGACTACGACATCGACCAGATCGAGTCCGAGGTGTTCGGCGGCGACCCGGCCGTGTCGCGGCGCATCTACGAGCTGTCTCGTGAGGTCGTCGACTTCCAGCGTGCGGTGCGACCGCTGCAGAGCGTGTGCCAGTCGCTGGCCAAGGGCGCCGAGAAGTACGGCGTCGAGGAGGACCTGCAGGCGTACCTGCGCGA